>NZ_MOAI01000011.1:0-206397 GCF_001976035.1 Ensifer sp. 1H6
TGGTGCTGGCCGGCGACGTCGGCAAACTGCGTCATCTGGAGGCGTCCTATCTGCAGAGCTGGCTCGTCTCCAAGGCGTGGGGCGACTGGGCGACGGAATCGCAATGGCTCTGGCGGCTGTCGACCAAACACGGCTCGAACGGTGTGCTGGGCGATGTCGGCATCCATATCCTCGATTTTGCCGGTTATGGCGCCGGCACCGAGGCCGAGCGGATCTTCGCGCGGCTGAAGACCTTCGACAAGCGCCGGGAAACCGCATCGGCGAATATGACCTCGACGCCAATGACAGCTTCGTCATGACGGCCGAGTTCGGCAACGGCGCCATGGGCGTGATCCATGCCAGCCGCTGGGCCACCGGCCATCTCAACGAGCTGCGGCTGCGGCTGCATGGCGACAAGGGGGCGCTCGAAGTGGTTCATACGCCCGATGGCTCGACGCTTCGCGCCTGCCTCGGCACGGATGTTGAAACGGCAACCTGGCGTGATGTCGATGCCGGCACGGTGCCGACCAACTACCAGCGCTTCGTCGCCGCGGTTCGGGATGCCAAGACGGTCGAGCCCGGCTTCCGCCATGCGGCAAACCTGCAGAAGGTGCTCGATCTGGCGATGGAGACCGAGGCGGAAAGGCGCGAACTCTCGGTCTGATAAACGCCTCAGCCGGCCGGCGGGGCGGTGGAGTTGCGCATGACCAGCTCCACCGGCCAGACCTCGTTGAGGTCGGCGGCCGGCGTGCCCTGAAGCAGATCCAGAACCATTTCGGCGATCCGCGTTCCCGCAGCGCGGATTGACGAGCGTGTGGTGGTGAGCGTTGGGATCAGGTTCTCGGGGCTGAGATACGGAAAGACGTCGTCGTGGGCGATCAGCGAGATATGTTCGCCGACCGTCATTCCGGCGCTGCGGATTGCCCGCATGGCGCCGAGTGCCGACATCATCGAGCCGGCCAGCACCGCCGTCGGCCGGTTCTCCTGAGCCAGAAACCCCTGCATCAGGCGAAAGCCCATCTCGTCGGTGAAATCGCCGTTGCCGAGCAGGTTGGGATCGATGCCGATGCCGCGAGCGCCAAGCGCCGCCGCATAGCCATCCTGGCGGTGTTCGGTAAAGGTATAGCCGCGATGGCCGTTGACGAGCGCGATGCGGCGATGACCGAGCGCGGTCAGTAGGTCGGTTGCCTGGCGGATCGCGCCGTAATTGTCGATGTCGAGAAAGGCGAAATTGCCTGCCGTCTCGGTTCGTCCGTGCAGGACGAAGGGCAGCCGCAGGTCTGTCAGCAGAGCGATGCGGGGATCGTCGACCGCGGGCGAATGCAGGATCACCGCATCGACGCGCTTGCTGGCTGCAAGCCGGCGATAGGTCGCAAGCTCCGCTTCCCGACTGTCGACGGTTGAAAGCAGGATATCGACGTCGGCCTGTTGCAGCCGGCTACCGAGCCCACCCATGAACTCGCTGGTGTGCGGGCCGAAATCGCCGCCGCCGCGAAAGACGATGCCGATGGTGCCGACGCGTCCGGTCGCAAGCCCAAGCGCGCTGGTGTTCGGTCGGTAACCAAGTTCGGCCGCCGCCTTCAGCACCCGTTCGCGCGTCGCCTTCTTGACTTCCGGATAGCCGCTGAGCGCGCGGCTGACCGTCGTTTGAGATAGCCCCAGCCGGCCTGCGAACTCCTTGAGATTCATTTCATTTTCCCGTTGCCGTGGAGATCATAGCCTACCGGGCTTTGCCCGTGCAACAAGGCATGGCGTCAGGG
Organism: Ensifer sp. 1H6; assembly: GCF_001976035.1. NCBI lineage: Bacteria > Pseudomonadati > Pseudomonadota > Alphaproteobacteria > Hyphomicrobiales > Rhizobiaceae > Ensifer > Ensifer sp. 1H6. The sequence goes on from NZ_MOAI01000011.1 coordinate 1,740, forward strand.
GGCAACAGTCGAGCCGACGGTATTTTCCACTGATTGGCCAAGACGACGGACCTGATTGCCGTAGTTGGCGCGGGTACGCGGGTCGAAGATCATGATCGGCGTGGACACCGCGATGCTGGCAGCACTGCCGACGGTCTGGGCGGTGCCCAGCGCCACCGCGCCGACGCGTTCGCCGAGGCCGACATCGGAATCGGTCACCGTCTGCCCGGCGATCAGCCGGTTGCCGAGCAGTTGCACAACCTCAGGGCTTTCGGCGAATTTTCCATGATTCAGCTTGTCGCCGCCCTTGAGTGCCGTCAGGTCGAGAACGGTGATACCGGCCTGTTCCAGCTGGGTGCGATAAGGCTCGACCGTCGGGTCGATCTGCCCGAGCCGATCGATATTGCCGGAGATCCGGCGCGAGAGGTTGAGCGCGCGGTCGTCGCGTGACACGAACAGCGTGAATTTCGGCCGTGCCTTGCCCATCGCCTGGATCTGCTTGCCGAACACGTCGACGTCGAGATCCGGCGAGGCGAGAATGACGTCGGTAATCTTCGGTGCAATGCGGCCGTCGCGGATTGCCATCTGTCTGAGCGCCTCGACCGTGACCCAGGATCCCATCGAGTGGGCCATGACGGTGATTTCGCCGACCTTCGGGTCGCGGGAAGCGCGGCGCAGCAAATCTTCCAGCGCATCGCGGGAATAGTTGGTGCTTTCCTTGTCGTAATTGTAGTCGAAGACGCTGGCGCGCGACGGCCAGGTGAAGATCACCGGCGCGACGTCCGTTCCTGAATCGTGGACGATCTGGGCATAACGATAGACCGCATCCTCATAACGGTTGTTGAAACCGTGAACGAAGATCAGCACGCGCCGGCTTTTCGGCAGGTTGCCCTTCAGCCAGGACTGCGCATCATCCTTGCCCTTGAGCGGCGTTACGCTGACCGTTGAAAACTCGCGTTCGGGATTGGCCGGCAGTTTCTTCGGCCATTGAACCTGACCGACCTCGCGGTTCTTGCCCGGCGGGATCGAGACGACGATTTCCGTCAATGAGAGTTCGTCCGAGCGCTCACCGCTGAAAAGCACGCCCGGCTCAGTAGAGGGCGCGCGGGTGGTGGCGACCAGCAGGTCGACCTCCGAAGCGCCGCCGGCCGTTCCCGAGGGAACGAGCACGCCGACGGGCCGGCTGGCGCAGGCTGCGAGAAAGGATGCCAGGAACAATATGCTGGCGACGCGGCTGATTTGGCCCGGTCGGCCAGCCAGAGAGAACAAACGCAGCAACAAAACCCCCAATGCCGCATCATGCGGCGTGCCGATCCGTCATCGGGACCAGGCAATTCTCTTGCCTGAGAAATGGCAGGATTTCTGCCCTCGGAATAGCTTTTCGGCCTGTTCGGGACCTTTCTGGCGTCGCACGTGCGGCAAACATGCAACATTTCGCGACAGGCGGCCCTGGGTAAAACCCCTCGATATTCATTGAAAAGGGTTTGACCTTTCAATAGCATCCGATCTTCCTTCTTTCGGTGCGGCATCGCATGCCTCATCTGATCTCCCTGAAAACATAAGGAAATCCGGAATGCAGGCGGTTTTCGATGGCCATAATGACGTGCTTCTGCGGCTGTGGCAGAACGCACGCAAGGGAAGCGACCCCGTTGCCGAGTTCGTCGAGGGTACCGATAAGGGGCATATCGATGCGCCACGTTCGAAAGCCGGCGGTCTCATTGGCGGTCTCTGCGCCATCTACGTGCCCTCCGGCGATCTGGTGCTGGCGGGGCCGGACGAGAACGGCCACTATGTCACGCCGCTCTCGGCACCGCTCGAGCATTTGCCGTCGCTCGGCGTTGCCGTCGAGATGGCCGATATTGCGGTTCGTCTCGACCGCGCCGGTGCCTGGAAGCTTTGCCGGTCGACGGCGGAGATCCGCGATGCAGCCGGGCAGGGCACTTTTGCATCCGTTCTGCACATGGAAGGCTGCGAAGCCATTGGTGCCGATCTGTCCGCACTCGAAACCTTCTACGCCGCTGGCCTGCGTTCGCTTGGACCGGTGTGGAGCCGCCACAACGTCTTTGCCCACGGCGTGCCCTTTGCCTTCCCGATGTCGCCCGATACGGCGCCTGGCCTGACCGAGGCCGGCTTCGAACTGGTGAAGGCGTGCAACCGCTTGGGCATCCTGATCGATCTCGCCCACATCACCGAGAAGGGCTTCTGGGATGTCGCCAAGACGAGCGACCAGCCGCTGGTTGTCAGCCATTCGAACGCCCATGCACTGACGGCGGTTGCGCGTAATCTCACAGACAAGCAGCTGGATGCCGTCAGCGAGAGCAAGGGGCTCGTCGGCCTCAACTACGCAACCACGATGCTGCGCGCCGACGCGCAGGAAAATGCGGCGACACCGCTTTCCGATATGGTCCGCCACATCGACTACATGGTCGAGCGCATGGGCATCGACTGCGTCGGGCTCGGTTCGGACTTCGACGGCGCGACGATACCGGAAGACATCGCCGACGCTGCGGGCAGCCAGAAGCTCGTTGCCGCGCTTAGTGGCGCCGGATATGGTGACGCCGAACTGGCAAAGATATGCCGGGAGAACTGGCTGAGAGTTCTGGGGCAGGCTTGGCACGAGGCCGCCTGATCCATGAAGAAGAGCCCCCAAAGGGCACAAACGAGGGAACTGCAAAAAAATGATGCACAAGCTCAATGGACGTCTTCGTCTTCTGACCGCTTCGGCAGCGCTGGCCATGGTGATGGCCGCGACCGCACCGGCCTTTGCCGAAACGCCGAAGGACACGCTGGTCGAAGCCTTTGCGATCGACGACGTTATTTCCATGGATCCGGGCGAAGCCTTCGAGCTGACCGCGGCCGAAATCACCGGCAACACCTACAGCATGCTGGTGCGCCTCGACATCAACGACACCACCAAGATTGTCGGCGATCTCGCCGACAGCTGGACGGTTTCCGATGATGGTCTGACCTATACGTTCAAGCTGAAGTCCGGCCTGAAGTTCGCCTCCGGCAACCCGGTAACCGCTGCTGATGTCGCCTGGTCGTTCGAGCGCGCTGTCAAGCTCGACAAGAGCCCCGCCTTCATCCTCACCCAGTTCGGCCTTACCGGCGACAACGTGACGGAAAAGGCCAAGGCCGCAGACGATACGACCTTCGTCTTCACCGTCGACCAACCCTATGCGCCGAGCTTTGTCTTGAACTGCCTGACGGCGACCGTTGGTGCCGTGCTCGACAAGAAGCTGGTGCTCGAAAACGTCAAGCCGGTCACGCCAACGGATGACTACAAGTACGACAACGACTTCGGCAACGAATGGCTGAAGACCGGCTATGCCGGTTCGGGTCCGTTCAAGCTGCGCGAATGGCGCGCCAACGAAGTCATCGTTCTCGAGCGCAACGACAACTACTATGGCGAACAGGCCAAGCTCGCCCGCGTCATCTATCGTCACATGAAGGAAAGCTCGGGCCAGCGCCTGGCGCTGGAAGCCGGCGACATCGACATCGCGCGCAACCTGGAGCCGGGCGATTTCGACGCCGTTGCGAAGAATGCCGACCTCGGCACGACCAATGCGCCGAAGGGCACGGTCTATTACATCAGCCTCAACCAGAAGAATGCCAACCTTGCCAAGCCCGAGGTGCGCGAGGCCTTCAAGTATCTGGTCGATTACGATGCGATCGGCTCGACGATCATCAAGGGCATCGGCGAGATCCACCAGAGCTTCCTGCCGAAGGGCGTGCTGGGTGCCCTCGACGAGAACCCCTACAAGTTCGACGTCGCCAAGGCGAAGGAACTCTTGGCCAAGGCCGGTCTCGCTGACGGCTTCACCGTCACCATGGACGTGCGCAACGGCCAGCCGGTCACCGGCATTGCCGAATCCTTCCAGCAGACACTCGGCCAGGCCGGCGTGAAGCTGGAGATCATCCCCGGCGACGGCAAGCAGACGCTGACGAAGTACCGTGCCCGCAACCACGACATGTATATCGGTCAGTGGGGCATGGACTATTTCGACCCGAACTCGAATGCCGAAACCTTCACCAGCAACCCGGACAACTCCGACGAAGGCAAGAACAAGACGCTTGCCTGGCGCAATGCCTGGGACGTTCCGGAACTGACGAAGAAGACCAAGGATGCCCTGCTCGAGCGTGACAGCGCCAAGCGTGCGGAAACCTACAAGGAACTGCAGAAGACCGTTCTCGGCGAAAGCCCGTTCGTGATCATCTTCCAGCAGACCGAAGTTGCCGGCTACCGCGGCAACGTCAAGGGCCTGAAGCTCGGCCCGAGCTTCGACACCAACTTCGTTGCTGGCATCTCGAAGGAATAACCCGAAAGGATAGTTCCCTTGAGCATGAGCGGAACAGAACGGATGGGCGGGCGCCGACGCGCCCGTCCGGCGAAGATCATGGGCGCCGTGTTGCGCTTCCTCGTGATCGTCGTCACCACCTATCTCGGCCTTCTGGCCGTGACCTTCTTCATCGGCCGGGTGATCCCGATCGACCCGGTGCTCGCCGTCCTCGGCGACCGGGCGCCGACGCATGTCGTCGAAAGGACGCGCGAGGCGATGGGGCTGAACCTGCCCCTGTACCAACAATTCTTGATCTATGTGCGCCAGGCGCTGACCGGCGACTTCGGTATTTCAGTGCTGACGACCAACCCTGTGATGACCGATATCCGCCGCGTGTTCCCGGCGACCATGGAGCTTGCGACGCTCGGCACCCTGCTCGGCGCCATCTTCGGCGTGCCGCTCGGTGTTCTCGCTGCCGTCAAGCGCGGCAGCATCGCCGACCAGATCGTGCGCATTATCGGCCTTGTCGGCTATTCCGTGCCGATCTTCTGGCTGGCGCTGCTGTCGCTCCTCGTGTTCTACGCCCGGCTGAAGTGGGTCGCCTATCCCGGCCGTATCGATATCGTTTTCGAATACACCTTCACGCCGATCACCGGCTTCTACCTGTTCGACGCGCTCTGGCAACGTCAGTGGGATGTGCTGTGGGACGTCTTCCGCCACATCATCCTGCCGGCATCGCTGCTCGGTTATTTCTCGCTGGCCTATATCAGCCGCATGACGCGCAGCTTCATGCTCAATGAGTTGCAGCAGGAATACATCGTTGCCGCCCGCGCCAAGGGGCTCTCGGAATCCCGCATCATCTGGGGCCATGCGCTGCGAAATGCCGCCGTGCCGCTCGTGACCGTGATTGCGCTTTCCTATGCCGGGCTGCTCGAAGGTTCGGTCTTGACCGAAACCGTCTTCGCCTGGCCGGGCCTTGGCCTCTACATCACCAATTCGCTGCAGAATGCCGACATGAATGCCGTTCTCGGTGGCACCATCGTCATCGGTTCGGTCTTCATCGGCATCAATCTGCTGTCCGATCTTCTCTATCGGACGCTTGACCCAAGGACGCGCCAGCGATGAGCACCGTCACTGAAACACGCCCGATGACACGCCGCGAATGGCTGTTGTCCGACCGGCCGCAATCGCGCACCCAGGCGCGCCTCGGCCGCGCCTACATGACCTGGCAGCGCTTTTCCGCCAACAAGCTGGCCGTTCTCGGCCTGTTGATCCTGCTGGCATTGGTGTTCGTCGCCGCTTTCGCCAACGTGCTGGCACCGCATTCGCCCTATATCGGCGACCTCGCCAATGCCCGCTTGCTGCCGCCCGGCACCCAGGGTTATCTGCTCGGCACCGATGATCTCGGAAGAGACATTCTCTCTCGGCTCATCCACGGCTCGCGGCTGACGCTTGCCGTCGTGCTTTTGGTCGCGATCATCGCCGCACCCGTCGGCCTCATCGTCGGCGCGGTCGCTGGCTATGCCGGCGGATGGGTCGATGCGGTGCTGATGCGCATCACCGATATCTTCCTCGCCTTTCCGAAGCTGGTTCTGGCTCTCGCTTTCGTGGCAGCGCTTGGCCCGGGCATCGAGAATGCCGTCATCGCCATCGCCATTACCTCCTGGCCACCCTATGCCCGCATTGCGCGCGCCGAGACGCTGACGGTGCGCAATTCCGACTACATCGCCGCGGTGCAACTGATGGGCGCGTCGCCGACCCGCATCGTCTTCCGGCATGTGATGCCGATGTGCATGTCGTCGCTGATCGTGCGCGTCACACTCGACATGGCCGGCATCATCCTGACGGCCGCGGGCCTCGGCTTCCTCGGCCTCGGCGCACAGCCGCCGCTGCCGGAATGGGGCGCGATGATCGCATCCGGTCGCCGCTTCATCCTCGACCAGTGGTGGGTTGCCACCATGCCCGGCGTCGCGATCCTGATCGTCAGCCTCGGCTTCAACTTGCTTGGCGACGGCCTGCGCGACGCGCTCGACCCGCGGGAGAGCGGACAATGAACCCGCTTCTGACCGTTGACGACCTGAAGGTCTCGTTTCCAACCCGCACAGGGGTGGTTGAGGCCGTGCGCGGGGTCTCGTTCACGCTCGGCCGCGAGCGCCTCGGCATTGTCGGCGAGAGCGGCTCCGGCAAGTCGCAGACGGGGCGGGCGATCATGGGTCTGACGCCGGCGCATGCGCGGGTCACGGCCAAGACGCTTTCCTTCGAAGGCATCGACCTGCTTTCGGCCGCGCCGAAGGTGCGTCGGGATTTGCGCGGCAAGCGCATCGCCATGATCCTGCAGGACCCGAAATACTCGCTGAACCCGGTGATGAGCATCGGCCGGCAGATTGTCGAGACCCTCAAACGCCATGAGAGCGTCAGCCGCGCGGAAGCGCGTGAGCGGGCGCTTGACATGCTGGAGGCCGTGCAGATCCGTGATCCCGGGCGCGTCTATGATCTCTACCCGCACGAAGTCTCGGGTGGCATGGGGCAGCGCGCGATGATCGCGATGATGCTGGTGGCTGGCCCGGAACTTCTGATCGCCGACGAACCGACTTCGGCGCTCGACGTGACGGTCCAGCTCGAAGTGTTGTCGATCCTCGACAAGCTGGTCGCCGATCGCGGCATGGGCCTGATCTTTGTTTCGCACGACCTGCGGCTGGTGTCGTCGTTCTGCGACCGCGTCATCGTCATGTATGCCGGAAAGATCGTCGAGGAACTGGCCGCTTCCGACCTCGCAAACGCCAAACATCCCTATACCCAGGGCCTGTTGAACTGCATGCCGGCCATCGGTTCCGATCGCCATCCCCTGCCGGTTCTTGATCGCAAACCGGAGTGGGCCCTATGACGACCGCCACCGTATCCGTCGAAAATCTTGTCGTCACCTATGACGAGTTCAAGGCGCTGGACGACGTCAGCATCGACGTCGCGCCCGGTGAATCCTTCGGGCTCGTCGGTGAATCCGGTTCGGGCAAGTCGACCTTGCTTCGCGCGGTCGCCGGCCTTGCGCCGGTGACGTCAGGCAAGGTCCGCGTGCATGACCGGGTTCTGATCGGCAACCGCCGGGACAAGGCGTTTTATCGCGACGTGCAGATGGTGTTCCAGGACCCCTATGGTTCGCTGCATCCGCGCCAGACGATCGACCGCCAATTGCTCGAACCTCTCGCCATTCACGGCGTTGCCGATGGCGAACGCCGCATTCTGAAGGCGCTCGATGAAGTCGGCCTCGGCTCGGGCTTCCGCTTCCGCTACCCGCATCAGCTGTCCGGCGGCCAGCGCCAGCGCATTGCCATTGCCCGGGCGCTGATCCTCGAGCCCTCGATCCTGCTTCTCGATGAGCCGACTTCGGCGCTCGACGCCTCCGTGCAGGCCGAGGTCCTGAACCTGCTCGAACAGGTTCGACGCGACCGAAAGCTCACCTTCATCATGGTCAGCCACGACCTCGGCGTCGTCACGCACATGTGCGACCGCCTGGCGGTGATGCAGAACGGACGGGTGGTCGAACGCCTGTCCTCGGCGGATCTTGTCGCCGGGCGGATCGGCGAAGAGTACACGCGCAACCTGATGGTTGCGAGCAAGGGCTTCCAGCGCAAGGGTGCCGCTGCCTGACTTCAAGGGTTGCACAGTTGGGCCTGACAGGGCCCGACTGTGGTCCAAGGACCCTGGAATAGTTGGGCCTCTCGTTGAGGCGCGCAGCGCGCGACGAGGAGCGCGCGTCACATATGGACGCCATGGCGCCTTTAAGCACGTGGCATTGATTTCTCCCGCAACCGATTCCGATTTTGGAAGAAAAATAAGGCGTTAGCTTGCCTTCTCCCAGATCGATGTGGCGTTGGCAATGACCTTGCGGATGTTGCGCTGCTCGCGCCACTCGCGTCCCATGTCGCGAATGACCGGCTTTCTTTCCGGCGAGAAGATGTAGTTGCGGTAGCCTGCGACGTAGCCTTCCAATGCCGGGTTGACGCCGGAATAGAACTGCTTCTCCGGGTCGCGCGACAAGTCCATCATCTCGGCGCAGCGGCGCGCGAACGTCCCGCGCAGGATAGATGGCGAGGTCGTGAATTTCGGGAAGGTGCGGAAGAGCGGGATCTTGATCCCAAGCAGGCGGCCATACTCGTTTCGCTGATGGAAGTGCCCTTTTCGGCGGATATCCCAGTTCTGATCGGCGGTGTGAAACGACACCTGCATGATCGACGGATCGGCAAAGGGGGCCAGCAGATCCTCGCCCACGTCGCGCAGCGCGACCCAGTCGTCTTCCAGATGGAAGACATAGTCCGACGTGGTCGCGGCCCATACTCTTGCGACTGCGGCGCAAAAACCCGGATGCTGCGGTTCGGAGATCGTCGCGTCGGGGAAATGGCCGCGAACGATGTCGACGCAGGCGGCATGATCCTCCGGCGAGCCGAAGACGGGATCGAGATTGAGATGGGCGATCCCCACATCAAAACGGCATAGGACCTTTTCACGGAAGCTGTTCAGCGTTGCTGAAAGCAACTCCGGTCGCCTGGTTGCGACAATGCAAAGATCGATCCTGGACATTGTGCTCCTGCCCGATGCCGTTTCCTTCGCCGTTATCGCGGATTTTGATGAAGAGTTGGCCTAAATCAAGCGGACGAATGGTATGGCGACGACGAAACGACCGCCCCAGGCGCGGATGGTGGCATTGTCAGCGACGATCTCGTCGGTCAGGTTCCAGGGAAGGATAACGAGATAGTCCGGCTTGGCCACCTCCAGGTGGCTCGGCGCATGCACCGGGATGTGGGTGCCGGGCAAAAGCTTGCCCTGCTTGAGGTCGTTGCGATCGACCGCAAAGGCGATCTCGCCGGGCTTCACGCCGCAGACATTGAGGAAGGTATTGCCCTTCGCGGCTGCACCATAGGCAGCGACCGTCTTGCCCTCGGATTTGGCGAGAGCGAGGAAGTCACGGAATCCCTGGCAGACAGCGGCGATGCGCGTATCGAATTTCGCGTAGGTCTCCATCTGCGTGAGGCCAGCGGCCTCTTCGCTCGCACGTATCGATGCCAGGCGCTCCGTCGCCGGGCGCGTGCCGGTTTCGGTCTGGGCGAAAACCCGTAGCGAGCCGCCGTGGGTCGGCAACTCTTCCACATCGAAGACCTTCAGGCCGGATGCTGCAAAAATGCGTTCAACCGCCGCCAGTGAGAGATAGGAATAGTGTTCGTGATAGATCGTGTCGAACTGGACGCCTTCCATCAGGCGCAGCAGATGCGGAAACTCGAATGTTGCGACGCCATCCGGCTTCAGCAGAATTGCAAAGCCGGCGACGAAATCGGCGATGTCGGGCACGTGCGCCAGCACATTGTTGGCGGCAGTCAGGTCCGCACGGATGCCGCGGGCAACCAGGTCCGTTGCCGTCTTCCGGCCGAAAAAGGCGACCTCGGTCGGAACGTTGCGGGTCTCGGCGATCTTGGCCGCGTTGGCTGCGGGCTCGATGCCCAGAACCGGAATATCCTTGGCGACGAAATATTGCAGCAGGTAGCCGTCATTGGACGCGATCTCCACCACCTGCGAGGCTCCATCGAGCTGGAAGCGCTCGGTCATGGCATCGGCGTAGCGACGGGCGTGATCGAGCCAGCTGCTCGAAAAGGAGGAGAGATAGGCATAGCCATCGGTGAAGATTTCATCGGCCGGCACGGTTTCCGTCGTCTGAACGAGCAGGCACTCGGAACAGACCATTGCCTTTAGCGGGAAGGCGCGTTCACGCGCGATCGCTTCCTCGGTCGGCTCCAGGAAGGAGTTGGACCAGGGGGTCGATCCCAGATCGGCGACGACGGTCTTAAGCGGGGTCGAGCAGAAGCGGCAGTTGTGGGACATTGGGTCGTCAGCCTTTCATGAATGCGTCGATCTGGTCGAGCGTCAGAGCGCGAGCGTCGCCGCCCTTGCGCCAACCGTCGTACCAGTTTGCCGTCCACGCGATCGCTTCGTCTTGCGAAAGTCGGGAGGCCCAAGAGAGAGTCATGGCGGCAAGCGCCGGATCGAGCCCGAGCGTCTGCATTTCCCGCGGCTGGTCGGTCGAGGAAACATCGCGCCATTGCGGCGGCAGGCCCATCGCGGCCTGGACCGCTGAGGCGACGTCACGGACGGGGATCTGACGCTCGGCAGGCGAGGGGCCGAAGTTCAGGGCATCAACGGCAGTCTCGCCGGCATAGAGCGCTTCGGCATAGACGAAATAGCCGTTGAGGCAGTCAAGCACATGCTGCCACGGCCTCGTCGCCATGGGGCTGCGAATATCGAGCGCCTTGCCGGACAGAGCAGCGCGGACAATGTCGGGCACCAGTCGGTCGGTCGAAAAATCGCCGCCACCGAGCACGTTGCCGCCGCGTGCTGTCGCTACCCGGATGCCGCGCTCACGCAGGAAGGCATCACGCCAGGTCGAGACGACCAGTTCACAGGCGGCCTTGGAGCCGGAATAGGGATCGTGCCCGCCGAGCGTCGCATCTTCGGGAAAGTGCCTTCCGCTTTCGTCGTTGCGGTAGACCTTGTCGGTCGTGACCACGACGATTGCCTTCAATGCCGGAGCAATGCGTGCTGCCTCGAGCAGGCGCACGGTGCCCATGACATTGACATCGAATGTTTCGGCAGGGGTTCTGTAGCTTTCTCGCACCAGCGGCTGTGCCGCCATGTGCAGGATGATCTCGGGATTGCTCTTTTGCACCGCGGCCGCGAGCGCATCGGCGTTGCGGATGTCGCCGAGATGCTCCTTGCCGTCAGCCTGTCGCAAAAGGGTGTGCAACGACGGCTCGGCGAGCGGCGCCAGCGCATAGCCGGTGACGTCGGCACCCATTTGCCTGAGCCACAGCTGCGCCCAGCTTCCCTTGAACCCGGTATGCCCGGTTAGAAAGATGCGCTTGCCCGCCCAGAAGTTCCGGTTTGCCAGGCGGCTCATGCCCAGATTTTCCACGGCGCCGAGCCCTGCTGCCAGAGCTCTTCGAGTTGGGTCTTGTCGCGCAGGGTATCCATCGGTCGCCAGAAGCCATCGTGGGGGAAGGCCATCAGTTGCCGGTCTCTGGCAAGGCCCTCCAGTGGCTTGCCCTCGAAGGACGTGCTGTCGCCCTCGATGCGATCGAGAACGCTTCGGTTCAGCACGAAGAAGCCGCCATTGATGCGGCCGTTGTCGCCGGCCGGCTTTTCCGTGAAGCTTCGCACCTCGCCGTCATGGGTCGCCAGCGCACCGTAACGCCCCGGCGGCATGACGCTGGTAACCGTTGCTTCTCTGCCGTGGCGAAGATGAAAGTCGGTCAGCGCCTTGATATCGACATCGGCAACGCCGTCCCCATAGGTCAGGCAGAACGTATCACCCAAGTGGTCCGCCACGCGCTTCAGCCGTCCACCGGTCATCGATTCCGTGCCCGTATCTACCAGTGTCACGCGCCAAGGTTCAGCCTTGTTGGAGTGAAACAGCGTTTCACCCGTCGCCATGTCATAGGTCACGTCGGATGAGTGGAGGATGTAGTTGGAGAAGTACTCCTTGATCATATAGCCACGGTAACCGAGGCAGATGACGAAGTCCGAGAAGCCATAGTGGCTATAGATCTTCATGATGTGCCAGAGGATCGGCCGCCCGCCGATCTCGATCATCGGCTTCGGGCGCAGATGGCTCTCTTCCGAGATGCGGGTCCCGTAGCCACCCGCAAGAATGACAACTTTCATACGACTGCCCCTTGACGCAGTTTACGATATAATACCGTGAAGGATTGCTCCAATAGCGCTATCTGCCGCGGACGGCCCCTCTATATCAGCAGCCGCTTGCCCGATCTACATCTGCAATCGCTTACGCAATTTCGGTTTATTGGCAGCGAGAAATCGCTTTTTTTGACGCACACTTTCGATCGATACGCTGACGAGTGGGTTCTCCAACGGGCTGCTAGGCCCTGAGAAGAAAGCCCTCCGGAGCCACGGTCACCAGAAGCTTGCCGTCAATTTCGCCATTGACGCTGAATTCGGGATGGTCCGCCAGATAGGCGCGCACGGCCGTCTTGGGGTTGTCGCCGACGTTCCACGGACGGTCATTGAAGAAGTCCCGTGGGAGGTCCTCGACGAATGTATCGAACACCACGCAGTAGCATCCCGAGGTGACGAGGGGGGCATAGGCTTCCAGTTCGGCGAGCACGTGATCGTGCGTGTGCATGGAGTCGAGGCACACCATTACCCGTTCGTATCCCTGCGCCGCCTGTTGAACCTGGTCAACGACGTCCTTGGCGATCGAGGAACCTTCGATCAGCTGGATTCTCGACGCCATTGGATGCTCTTCAATGGCCTTGCGATTGTGCTTGCGGATGTCGATATCGATGCCGATCACCTTGCGGTTCGAGACCTTCGGATCGATCGTGACGCCTTTTTCGATCGCATCGCACATATCCAGCATCGCCAGCAGCGAGGCGCTCAGAACGATCGAGCCGCCATGCGCGATACCGGTCTCGATGATCAGGTCCGGCTTTGTCGCCCAGACCAGTTCCTGCATCGCCTGGATGTCCTGCGGATACTGGATGATCGGGCGCCCCATCCAGTCGAAATTGTAGACGTAGCGTTTGTCCATGGACATCTGCCGCCATTGCGACGACAGCGCGGTGAACGCCTCGTCGGTGCCGTAGCCGGCAATGGCAGCCATGCGCTCTGCGGAGAATTGCTTGATCGGGTCCATCCGAAGTCCTTTCGGTCGATGCTGAGGATCGCCAGCGTGTTTTAAGGGGCAAACGAGAGTATGTCCGCAATTCTGTCGATAACGCGCTCTGGTTTAAACGCGAACTCGGCCCGTATGCGGTCGATGTCTATCGGTGGGAATGTGATTGTCGGAGCATGGTCGGCGACGTCAACCCGGCAGCCCGTGTGGCGAGCGAGCCCAGTCACCCAGTCAGCATTGCTGGTCTGTTGACCGCTCGCCACGTTGTAGATCGTTTCCTGTCCATTTTCGGCAATTTGCGTCAAGAGTTTAACCGCGTCGTCGATCCAGATATAGTCCTTGGCCGACGCCATACTGCTCCGCAGCGTGATGTGACCGGCCGCTGCTTCCCGACAGAGATCGCCGATGAAACTCTCCGATGTGGCCGATGCCGGCCCGACGACGTTGGACAGGCGGGCGATGCGCACATTCGGCCTGCCGGACGCATTGCAGATTGCCTCACCTGAAAGCTTGGAGAGATTGTACAGATCCGATGGGTTGCCGGGGCGAACGGTCAAAGCTGCCAATTCGTCCGTGTTCGTGCTGCCGGCATAGACCCGCGTCGACGACAAATAGAGAAACGACGTGAAGTCGCAGTCTCGCAGCAGTTCGGCGGCCAAGCTGACATGCGCCTCGATCGTATCGAAAGGTCTCTGCCGAAAGTCGGCCGTAAGCCCTATGGCGTAGATCACATGCGTGCCATGGCAGGCCTCGGTCAGGCGGGCGTCGCGTGCAGGGGCGATCACTTCGTGGCCGAGTGACGTCAGATAGGTCAACAGGTGGCGCCCGACAAAGCCGCGGGCGCCGAGCAGGGTAAATCTCAAGATCGATATCCCAGGGTTCTCAATGGATTCCCGCCGGTGATCGAATAGGCCTCGACCGTGCCGCGCACGATGCTGCCTGCCGCGATCACGCAGCCCTTGCGCAGGATAGTTCCATCGAGAAGCACACAATTGGCCCCAAGCCAGACATCGTCCTCGATGACGATACCGCCTCTGCTTTCCTGGAAGCCCTGCTCACGTATCGGGCGGCTCTTGTCGCGGAATTCGTGATTGACGGGTGCAAGCGTACAATTCGCGGCGATCAAGACATTGTCGCCGATGGTGATGCCGTGACCGCTGTAGAAAACGCATCCACTGTTGATCGTGCAGTTGCGGCCGATCACGATGTCGCCACTGCCGCCGGCCGGCTTGAACTTCACGAAACTGTCGATGACCGAGTTCTCGCCGATCACGTATTTCGAACCGCGCACGGAGGCTTCCAAATCAGCCAGGTCGCTTATCCGCGCCGTGAGGTGTGCCTCGATCATTGTTCAAGCCGTTCGCTGTGCACGGCCTGCACCAGTCGCACCCTGCAGGGTCACACTACGCTTGTCCGTGCTTGCATTTCCGCGCGTCTTATGTCCTGAGAATTTGTTGGCCGTCAATATCTGCGGGCTGGAACACGACCCTTGTTCTGCCCACCGACCCGTTCCACGAGAAAGCCGATGTCGCGTTTCAATCGTATCGCCACACCTATCCCCGATCTTTTGGTCATCGAGCGTCTGCGCTTTGGCGACGAGCGCGGGTTCCTCTCGCGCTTCTTTTGCCGCGAAGAGCTTGCCGATTTCGGCGCCGATGGCACGATCGCCCAGATCAACCACACGATGACGCACCTCAAGGGCACGATCCGTGGGATGCATTTTCAGCGTGCGCCGCATGACGAGGCCAAGTTCGTGTCCTGTCTCGCCGGCTCCGTCTTCGATGTCGCCGTCGATCTGCGCCCGGGTTCGCCCACCTACCTGCAATGGCACGGCGAGGTTCTGAGCGCAGAGAACGCGCGATCGATGATGATCCCCGGTGGATTTGCGCATGGATTTCAGACGCTCTGCGAAGACTGCGAACTGATCTACCTGCATGACAAACCCTATGCGCCGGAGGCGGAGGGCGGGCTCAATGCGTTCGATCCGAAGCTGGCGATCGGCTGGCCGTTGCCTGTCGCCCAGATGTCGGCGCGCGACCAGGCATTCACCTATATATGAAGCGATTGCTAAAATAGCGTCTGCTGCCTGATCCCTTGCATTGTGCTATCCTCTCGCGCTGGCGGCCGAGTGTCGGCGAGGCGATGGAGATGCAGCGCAAGCTGGTTGCGATCATGGTGGCGGATTTCGTCGGGTCGACCGCGGCGATGGAATCCCATGAGGAAGAAGCCGTCGAATGCGTCTCTGCGTGCCTGAAGGCCGTGGGCGACACGGTCGCGCGCCATGATGGCCGGGTCTTCAACACCGCCGGCGATGCCGTGCTTGCGGAGTTCACGAGCCCGGTCAACGCCCTTCGCGCAGCCATGGAGGCGCGCAGCTCGCTTGCGGCCATCCCCGATGCCACGCCCAACCACATGCGCTTCGGGTTGCATCTTGCCGATGTGCTTGCCGTCGGCGACGACCTCAGGGGCAACGGTGTCAATCTCGCCGCCAGGCTGCAATCGAGTGCTGCCGCCGGCGAAATCGAAGTTTCCCAAGCTCTGTACGAGCAGGTGCGGCGGGTCTCGCCCTGCGCCTTCGAAGAGATCGGCGAGCGTCGCTTCAAGGGTGTCAGCGAGCCGATGCGTGTCTATCGGGTCGGGACGACGATCGACAGGCATCGGTTTCTCTCGGCGCCGACGCGCGAGGCGCCGCCGGCTGCGATGCGGCCCAATTCGGTGATCGTCACGCCCTTCGTCGCCTTCGCTGCCGGTCAAGACGACCAGTCCTTCCTGACGGAGGGGCTGACCGACGACCTCACGCTGGAGCTCGGCCGGCTGAAGAGCCTGTTCGTCAGCTCGCGGTCGGCCTCCGTGGTCCTTGCCATCCGTGATCCCGTCGAGGTGGGGAGGGCACTGGGGGTGCGCTATGTCGTTTCGGGCTCCGTGCGCAAACTGGGTAGCCTCGTGCGGCTCAACGTGTCGCTGTGCGAGACGACCCACGGGCATCTGGTCTGGTCCGACCGGATCGAGCGGCCGTTCGAGGAGCTGCTTGCCATCATCGACGAGGTGACCGCCCGCATCGCCGCAACAGTGGCAGGACGGATAGAGCAGGCGGAGCTGGTCGCCGCGCGGCTGAAGCGGCCGGACAACATGTCGGCCTACGAGTACTACCTGCTTGGCCTCGACCACCATCGCCTGATCGGTGTCGCCGATCGGCATATCGGCGAAGCCATGCACTGGTTCGAGCGCTCGATGGATGCGGATCCAACCTTCGGACGGCCGGTCGCCATGCATGTGTGCGCCTGGAGCAACCTGCCCGATTTCGACCTTTCGGCCGGCGAGCAGCAGGTCGCACACGCGCTCGATCTCGATCCTACCGACCCGGACTCCCATCGCATCATGGGTGCGATCAAGTGCATGGAAGGCGACTTCGCGGCATCGCGGCATCATCACGAGCGGGCGATAGACCTGGCGCCCAACGATGCCTACATCGCGGGCCGTTGTGCGGCTTTCTACACCTATGCGAACGAGGCGGAGCGGGCGCTCGAGCTGCTCGACCGGGCGGAGATGCTGGACCCGTTTCTACCGGTGTGGATTGTAGAGGAGCGCGTCGCCTCGCTCTATGTGCTCAGCCGGCATGACGAGCTTTTTGCCGTGGCGCGGGCGCTTCCCTATCAGACCCGGCGCACGCTGATCTATCGTATCGCCGCGCGGATGGCGCGCGGCGATATTGATCGGGCGCGCCAGTTGGTGGCGCAGATCCAGGCGCTCGATCCAAAACTGACGGCCGGCTATATCCGCTCCCAGGAGTTCTTTAGGGATCGGACGATCACCGAAGCGCTTGTCGATCGCGTGCATGCCGCGGGCTTGCCATTGGCCTGATGGCGCTGTCGGCGGATGACGCCGCCCTCGGTTTCAGCTCGCGCGCGCCAAAGCCACGGCGTCGGCCCCCGCCGGGAAATGCAGCTGTTCCGACGTATCATTTGCAGCGCGCCATACCGCGTCCGCCACATCGCTCTCCGTGGTAATCAGGGCCGGGTTTGCAAAAGCGGCAAAGATCGGCTGCGCGAAGGCCGCATAGGTTTCAGGGATCAGATCTTCGATGCGCACGCCGACATTTTGCGAAAACCGCGTGCTCGGAGCGTAGCCGGGCTCGACCAGTTTGGCGCGCACGCCGAAGGCGCGAAGCTCGTGGGTAAGCGACCCGGTAAACCCCTCGATTGCCGTCTTGCTGGCGGTATAGGCGGCGGCAAGAGGCATGGCGGCGAGCGTCACGCTTGATGTCACATTGACCACGACGCCGGACCGCCTGCGGCGCAATTGCGGGATCACCGCCTGTGTCATTGCCATGACGCCGAACGTGTTGGTCTCGAAGATCTTCCGCACATGAGCCATCGGCGTTGCCTCGAAAGCCCCGACCACGCCGATACCGGCATTGTTGACGAGCGCATCAATCGGACCGCTTACCTCCAGTGCCACCGAAATGCTGTCGGGGTCGGTGACGTCAAGCTGCACGATACGCATGCGCTCCGACCGGGGCAGGATATCCTCGCGCGGCGTGCGCATGGTCGCGACCACGTTCCAGCCGTTGGCGTGAAAGAGGCGGGCGGTTTCGAGGCCGTAGCCGGACGAGCAGCCAGTGATCAATACGGTTTTCATGACAATTTCCTTGTTCGGTTCAGATGGTGTCATGATACCGAGCGAAAACCGGACGATATATAATTGAAAGTCCGTATTTGATTTGCGATAGTCCGGAAATGATCGATCCACTCTCGGAAATCATCACGCTGCTGCGACCCCGCGCAGTGTTTACGAAAAGCATCAGCGGTGCCGGCCGCTGGGGCGTGCGTTATTCCGATTTCGGTCATCCCGGCTTCTGCACCGTTCTCGAAGGTGCCTGCCGTCTGGCGGTCGACGGTCAGGACGTGCTGGCGCTTGAGGCGGGCGATTTCGTCCTGCTGCCGACAACGCCGGGCTTCACCATGTCGGGCTTCGAGCCGGTTACCCCTGAATTCATCGACCCGAAGGCAACACCTGATCCGGGCGACGAGGTTCGCCACGGCGACCTCGATGGACCGCCAAGCGTGCGGCTGCTCGGCGGCTACTTCGTCTTTGCAACGGAGGATGCGGGATTGCTGGTGTCGCTGCTGCCGGCGCAGGTGCATGTGCGCGGCGCCGAGCGACTTTCGATCCTGGTTCGGCTGTTGACAGAAGAAGCCGCCGAACAGCGCGCCGGTCGCGATCTGGTACTGGCGCGCCTGGTCGAAGTGCTGCTCATCGAGGCGCTGCGGCTGACCCAGCGGCCGGACGCTCCGCCGGGATTGTTGCGCGGGCTCGCCGATCAACGGCTGGCGGAAGCGATCAGGGTGATGCACGGCAACCCGGCGCGCTCCTGGACAGTGGCCGAGCTTGCGAAGGCGGCCGGGCTCTCTCGTTCGGCGTTCTTCGAAAGGTTCACGCGCAATGTTGGCCTGGCGCCGATGGAATACCTGCTCGCCTGGCGTATGGCGATGGCAAAGGACCTGCTGCGCAGCCACAACGCCGAAATCGCCGATGTCGCCGAACGGGTCGGCTACGGCTCGGCCAGCACCTTCAGCACCGCCTTCAGCCGGCACGTTGGACAGGCGCCGGGACGGTATGCGCGGGCGGGTGCAGAGGGGTAGTCGCTCGGCGCCAGCCGATATGCTGTGCCAATCTCCCGATGCGTATCGATAGATTTGTTCTGCCCTTGAGTGTTTTGGCTCGCTATAGCCTTGGGTGTCGTGCAGCGCGGCTCAGTGTCGGAGTAATCGGGACGGCAGAAGGGATTTGGTTTCCAACGTTACTTGGAAATCAACTCGTTGCGCGCTTCCTGGTGTCCTGCTGACCATGGCCACGATGATCTCAAAGAGTTCGTCTTGCGCCTGCTGAGCGGTGATTTCTGCTGTCGCTGCGGCATGGGACAAGGCGTCGGCGGCGCCCAGCATCGCCCAGAAGCTGGACTGCATGATACCTCTAGGCTGAAAGCGTCGGATGCCCGGTGCTTTCTCCCGCGCAGAAAGAAGATCTCGTAGAACTTTCCCACGGCGAACGCTCTGTTTTAACACCGCCATGACGCGACAGGGCAAGCCCTTTAAGGCGCAGGCGACACACATCGCGCTAACACGATGAGGGGGCTCTTTCGCGCATTCCTGAAAACGTACACGCTAACCAGTGGTCGCTGAGCCAAAGTACGCTCCACCCTCAGTCGTCCAGAGCATTCATGATACTCCGGCCCCGCAGGACGATGGGCCGCCAAGGAGGGGGCGAACGCCGTAAGTTACCGTAACGTACTTGCTACTACGGAGCTTTGCGAAAAGGCTGCCTCGGGCGGGCATCACCCACGTGAGCCGTTAAATAAAGCAACGGGAGAACACCATGAACAGGCACGTGATCGGTCTGTCCCTAGGACTAGTTTTAGGGCAGTCAGCGATGGCTCAGGCCGCGCAGCCCGCTCTTACCGAGGCAGAGGCGCACTCTATTGCCGTGGACGCCTATGTGTATTTCTACCCGCTGTTGTCCATGGACATCAGCCGAAAGACATTCACCAACGTCGAACCCGGCAAGGAATTCGGGAAGGGTCCGATGAACGTCTTCACCAACGTTCCCGAGTATCCTCCGGCGGATTTCAAGGGTGTGGTCCGCCCAAACTTCGACACGCTGTATTCCTCCGCGTGGCTCGACATGACGAAGGAGCCCGTAGTCATCAGTGCTCCGGATACCGACGGACGCTATTACCTGCTTCCGATGCTGGACATGTGGACGGATGTTTTTGCGTCGCCGGGTTGGCGGACCACGGGCACAACCGCAGGGACATTCCTTGTCACGCCGCCGGGCTGGAGACCCGACTTGCGCGACAAGTTCATTGAGGAGTTCAAGCTCCCCGAGAACACCCAGCGAATTGAAGCGCCGACGACGCATGTCTGGGTTATCGGTCGGACAAAGACCGACGGCCCGGCTGACTACGATGCCGTACACAAGATCCAAGCGGGGTACAAGGTTACGCTCCTATCGGACTGGGGCAAGTCAGCGAAGCCGGTTGAGGTTAAAATCGATCCCAGCGTCGACATGAAGACACCGCCAAAGATCCAGGTCGATACGATGGACGCTGGCAAGTATTTCGCATATGCCGCCGAACTGCTCAAGGTCGAGCCGCCCCACCTGACCGATCAACCGATCCTCGCGGAGATGAAGAAGATCGGCATCGAACCCGGCAAGAGCTTTGACATGAGCAAGCTCGATCCGACCGTACAGAAAGCCTTGGAGAGCGCGCCGCAAGTCGCCCAGAGACTGATGGAATGGAAGCTGGCGACGTTGGCGAGGGTAGAGAACGGCTGGTCGATGAATACCGATACGATGGGAGTATACGGCAACTACTATTTGAAGCGGGCCATTGTTGCGCAGCAAGGCCTTGGCGCGAATCTGCCGGAAGATGCCATCTACCCTCTCAATCTCGCCGACGAGTCAGGGCAGCCGCTCGATGGCGCGAATAAATACACGATAGCGTTCGAAAAGAATGCCATGCCGCCCGTCAACGCTTTCTGGTCGATCACGCTGTACGACGCAGCCGGATTTCAGGTTGGCAACAGCCTCGAACGTTTCGCACTCAGTAGCTGGATGCCGTTCAAAGACAACGCAGATGGCTCGCTTGATCTCTACATTCAAAACGAGTCCCCCGGTCCGGATAAGGAGGCCAACTGGCTGCCTACACCGAAGGGAGCGTTCACTCTGACGATGCGCATGTACGCTCCGAAATCCGAAGCGCTGATCGGAAAATGGAATCCGCCGCCCGTCAGGAAGGTGCAGCTTCCGGCCCTGGCTACTCAGTGAGTTTTCGAACAGCAAACCTCGGCTGGGAGACAACTCGGGCTTGAGATGTGTTTTGCCAGTGGCCGTGTGAACGGCTACTGGCAAAAACCTAGTTTGTGGCAATCCGCAACTCTTCAACCAACAGCTCGAATTTTCGGCGGTCTTCGTCTGACAACCGAAAAGCGCTGGCAGATAGTCAGCAAGACCTTTTTCGACTACAGTTGATTATAGCGTGAGCACAATCCACGAAGTTCGATGGAGCCACTGGGCAGGAAAATTTCCAAATGCCAGCGGGCGATTGCTTGAGCCCGACTCGATCCCGGCCTCCTTTTCGGCGTCCATGGAACTCGGGAAGGAGCGCCCGCTTTGCCGATGCAAAATTTGTGAGTGGGGCACAGAGGTGGAACAGAACTCGGAGATCGGCCCAGCCGGGCCTGACGACTTCCCTGCCATTCGAGCCTTGTGCAACAGCTTCATCGACTGGTGCCGGTCACGCTACGGCGAAAACGCTTGGTTCGTCGACCGCTATTACACACCAGAAGAATGGGCCGCGCTCCTGGACAGCCTGCCGAGGATCCACTCGGCTCCACATGGCGAGATCCTTGTTGCCCGCCTGAACGGAAAGGTGGTCGGTTGTGTTATGATGCAGCGGATCGATGAACACACATGCGAGATGAAGCGCATGTTCATCAGCCCCGAGGGCCGAGGCTTAGGGCTGGGCCGCCGTCTCGCCGAAAACATCGTGCGCGTGGCTGCTGAGCGGGGCTACGCGACCATGCGGCTGGATACCGGCCGCAACCACGATGAGGCGCTGAGCCTCTACCGCTCTCTCGGATTCCAGGAGATCGCGCCTTATTACGACGCACCTCCTGAACTGTGCAACCATCTCATCTTCATGGAAGCCCCTCTGGCGGGATAGCTTCTTGGCACGCCATGGCCGCAGATACCGCGTTTGTATCAACTCGGCGACAACACGAGGACAAATGGCAGCGGCTGGCGGTAACGAGCGGGCTCGCAGAGGATCGTCTTCTTGAGGGGGTGAGGATGCTCAAGGCGCGCGAGCCACGTCAGCCTGTCACGGACATACTGGCTGGGCAGTTCATGACGTCTTCGGCGGAAATACGGCCCTGGGCAACTGATAGAAGGAAAACGTCCGGTCGGCGGCGGGCGCGGACCTAGCACCATCATTGTTCTGGAATGGTGGAAAGATGGCGCACCCGACAGGATTCGAACCTGTGACCTTTGGAATCGGAATCCAACACTCTATCCAGCTGAGCTACGGGTGCATCCGTTTGCAGCAAGGCCGCCGAAGCGGACTGTGAGCGGTTCATAGCTTAGCTTGCGCGTCGCTTCAATGGTGAAATGACGGAGTTCGCAGGGGAATTTGCGAGCGGCTCACAAATTGATGCGGAAGCCAGCCGATGGTCGAGCTTTGGAATGGGCCTGATGTGGCTGCCGGGCGGGGCGGGACAAGCTGTGCCCTTTGTGTCAGGCATGGCGGTGCGGGTGAGGGGAAAGGTCGGGCATGCAGAATGGATCAGTGGGGATGTCGAGGTGGTCTGCACCGGAGTCGAACATGACTCGTAAAGCGAGCTGAAGCCCTTGAAGCTTGCTACTCGGTTCCGCTTAAACCGATGAAACACATGGCCCGGCGATTGCCGGGCATGTGGCGTCGTTGGTTAGGCGGTCTGCATGGCGCCGGGGCCGGGGATCGCCTTGGGCGGGACCTTGCCCATGATGATCATGCCGAGCACCTCGTCCTTGGTCACATCCTCTGTGCGGGCCTGGCCGACGACCTGGCCGTTCTTCATCACCGAGACGCGGTCGGCGAGGTCGAAGACGTCGTGGATGTCGTGGCTGATCAGGAAGATGCCGATGCCTTCGCGCTTCAGCTGCTTGATCAGCTCGCCGACCTGGGCGGTTTCCTGGGGCCCGAGGGCTGCCGTCGGTTCGTCCATGATCAGGATGCGGGCGTCGAACAGGATCGCGCGGGCGATCGCCACCGACTGCCGCTGGCCGCCCGAAAGCGCCTTCACCGGTTCCTTGAAGCGCTGGAAGTTGGGGTTGAGACGCCCCATGACTTCGCGGGCCTTGGCCTCCATCGCCACGTCGTCGAGCGTGCCCCAGGGGGTGCGCAGCTCGCGGCCGAGATAGAGGTTGGCGGCCGCATCGACGTTATCGGCGACGGCAAGCGTCTGATAGATCGTCTCAATGCCGTATTTCTTGGCGTCGCGCGGGTTGCTGATGTCGGCGGCTTCGCCATTGATCAGGATCTCGCCGCCGTCGCGCTTGTAGGCGCCCGACAGGATCTTGATCAGCGTCGACTTGCCGGCGCCGTTGTGGCCGAGAAGCGCCACGACCTCGCCGGGGTAGAGGTCGACGGAAGCGTTGTCGACCGCATGGATGCCGCCGAAGGAGATGGAAATGTTCTTCATTTCCACGAGCGGAGTGCGTTGGTCTTTCATTGGTCGGACTCCTTCTTACTTGGCACGGGCGCGGTAGATCGTGTCGAGCCAGACGGCGACGACAAGAACCACGCCGACGACGATGCGCTGGAACGGCGAGTCGATCCCCAAGAGCACCATGCCCGACTGCAGCGATTGCATGACGAGTGCGCCGATCATCGCGCCGGCGATCGTGCCGACGCCGCCGGCAAGCGACGTGCCGCCGATGACCGCGGCTGCGATCGTGTAGAGCTCGTCGAGCTCGCCTTGCGCGTTAGTTGCGGCGTTGAGGCGGGCCGTCGAGATCGCCGCGGCGATGGCGCAGAGCACGCCCATCAGCATGAAGATCTTGACGGTGACCCAGCGGGTCTTGATCCCCGCCAGTTCGGCTGCCTCAGGATTGCCCCCGAGCGCAAAGACATAGCGGCCGAAGCGCAGGCGAGTGGCGATGAATGTCATGACGATGCCGACGGCGATGGCGACCAGCACGGGGATGGCGATACCGTGCGAGATGAGCAAGCCGCCGTCCGGCCAGGCGATGCCGTTGGCGTCGGCATATTTGCGAGCAATGTTGACCGGCCAGTAATAGTGGTTGGCGATCGCCACCGCGCCCATCACCAGGATGCAGCCGAGGATGCCGAGGAAATATTCGGCCCAGACCGGGCGCAGCGGAAAGCCGAAGCGCTTGCGCTGCTTGCGCGAGTTGAGGATGGCCCCGACGATGGCGATACAGGCGATGATGCCGACAATCCAGCTGGCTGTCGCCCCGATGGACCCCTCGGTGCCACCGCCCATCAGGCGGAAGGTGGAATTCATCGGTGCAACAGTCTGGCCGCTGGTGACGAACCAGGTGGCACCGCGCCAGACGAGCAGGCCGCCGAGCGTGACGATGAAGGCCGGCACGTTGAGGAAGGCGATGATCGAGCCCTGGAGCGCGCCGATCGCGGCGCCGACGGCGATGCCGCAGGCAAGCGTGATGATCCAGATGGCGGGATGCTCGAGCCCGAGATATTGCGGCAGGACCTTGACCTGCATGACCGCCATGATCATGCCGCAGAAGCCAAGCACGGAGCCGACCGACAGATCGATGTTGCGGGTGACGATGATCAGTACCATGCCGGTCGCCATCACGGCGACGGACGAGGTTTGAACCGTCAGGTTCCAAAGGTTTCTCGGCGTCAGAAACAGGCCGCCGGTCATGATCTCGAAGCCGAGCCAGATGATGGCCAGCGCGCCGACCATGCCGAGCAAGCGGGTATCGATCTCGGTGGCGCGGAAGAAGCGCTTCACCGGGTTCTCGTCCGCGTTGCGGGCACGGTTGGCCTGGCTCTGTGTCTGATTGCCTTGTGTGATGTCGGCCATGGACGTGCCTTCCCCCCACTTTCTGTTGATGTCACCGCATCCGCCGGCGCCAAAGACCGGAATGGGACGCGACAAGTCTGATGATGAAGACAGTTGTCGAGCGCTTCTCTCGTTCGTGCCAACGCGTGCCTGAAGGTCTTACAGCGCCGCGTGTGAAATATGACGCGCTAAGGACGCTGTAAAACTTCAAGCATGCTTCATGATCCTCTCCTCAGATCGCTTCCGATTTAAGGGATCATGCAGCGGGCATTGTCCGCCCCGGTCACACCTTGCGCAAGCGCCGCAACGGGTTGCGTTGCGGCGCTTGTCGAAGGTTAGAGCTCAACTCTGTCCGGGCGGCTTATTTGCACGCAGCGACGTCGCCCTTGACGCCCTGGCAAGCTTCGTCCTTGGAGATCCAGCCGGCGTCGATGACGACGTTGAGGTTCTCCTTGGTGATCGGAAGCGGTGCGAGGAAGACCGACTGCATGGCGACGCCCTTGGGGCCGCCATTGAAGGCCGTCACGCCGGCGATTTCTTCCATCTTCTTGCCGCTCGCCAGTTCGGCGGCGATTTCGGCTGCGCGCTTGCCGAGTTCACGCGAGTCCTTCCAGACCGAAACGGTCTGGGTGCCGAGGGCGACGCGGTTGAGGGCTGCCTTGTCGGCGTCCTGGCCGGAGACCGGAACGGAGCCGGCGAGGCCCTGGGCATCGAGGGCTGCAATCGCACCGCCAGCGGTGCCGTCGTTGGAAGCGACGACCGCGTCGACCTTGTTGTCGTTTGCGGTCAGGAACTGCTCCATGTTCTTTTGGGCATTTTCCGGCTTCCATCCGTCGGTGTAGGCTTCACCGACGCTCTTGATCTTGCCGGCGTCGACAGCTTCCTTCAGCACTTCCATCTGTCCGGAGAACAGGAAGTCGGCGTTCGGGTCGGCAGACGAGCCCTTGATGAAGACATAGTTGCCTTCCGGCTTGACCTTGAACACTTCGCGAGCCTGCATGCGGCCCACTTCCTTGTTGTCGAAGGTGATGTAGAAGGCGGCCGGATTTTCGATCAGGCGGTCGTAGCCGACAACCGGAATGCCTTCGGCGGCAGCCTTTTCGATGGCCGGGCCGATGGCGTCGCTATCCTGTGCAAGCACGATCAGAGCGTTGGCACCCTGGGCGATCAGCGACTCGACGTCGGTCAGCTGCTTGGCAGCGGAAGACTGGGCGTCAGCGGAAATGTACTTGTCGCCGGATGCCTCAAGTGCTGCCTTGATGGCGGCTTCGTCGGTTTTCCAACGCTCTTCCTGGAAGTTCGACCAGGAAACGCCGACCACCAGATCCTTGGCGATGGCTGCGGAATGCATCGACGCGATGATGGCAGCCCCTGCCATCAGCTTCAAAACGGATTTCATTTCATCCTCCCGAGTGGCGGCCGGCTGAGCGTGCGAACCTCCCGCACCATCCTCGACCAGCCTTGCAACGCTGTCGAAATGCCACCGTAAACATCGTCCGGTTTTATTTTCTCGACAGTCGAGAAAATGAATGTCAGAGAATCCACGGCCTGTCAACACGGCCGACCCGGTTGCGTATGGACTGCCGATGCGCCGGTTTCCTGGGCTCGTCACCGGGGGTGCGGTGAGGGTCCGGGTGAAACGGACGCAGGCGGGAAGGGGATTGTTGTGTCATTTCAACAGTTCCGGCCGCCAAGCTCGGGTCGGGTGCCGCGTGATTTGCCGGCGACCCCGCTCGGTCTTGATCAATGGCCGTGCGTTTCAGCTCTGATGACAGCCTTCTCGCTCAGCGCCGAGCAAGTTCATTGCCACTCATCGCTGCCGGAAAGGGTCTGTGGATTATTTCTCGACAGTCGAGAAAATCAATGGCAGAGATTGACGAGGTGTCGACAAGGCGATCAGTGCCTTGCCTCGCCGTGCAACAGATGCTTTGGGAGGGCATGTGTTCGAAGGACCCGCCACCGGCAAGGACGTATGATGCTGACCAAGTCCAGCACTGAGCTCGTGCGTCAGCAGAACAGTGCGCTGGTCCTTGCCGCGCTCCGGCGCGCCCGCAATCTCTCGCATACCGAAATTTCCGCCGCAACCGGGCTCGCCTCGGCGACGGTGTCGGCGATCACGGCCGAGCTCGAGCGCGCCGGAGTGATCGCCAAGGCGGAACAGCATGTGCAGGGCGGACGAGGGCGCCCGCGCGTCCTGTTCACGCCACGTCGCGACTGCGGTTACATCGTCGTCGTGCGTATCTCTTCGGATGTGGTGCAGTATTCGCTGACCGACTATGGCGGCACGCTGCTCGACCGCTTCGAGGAGGGCCGCAATCACGACCAGCGCGGCACGGACGCGTTTGCGCGCACCTTCGTCGAGGCGCTGGAGCGCCTGCTGCAGCGCTCGCGCCTGACGCGCGACCGCGTGCTGGCCATCTCCATCAGCAGCAAGGGGCTGGTCGACGCCGATACGGACGCGGCACGGCTGCTCTGGTCTCCGGTGTTCGGCAGCGAGCAGCTCGACTTTGCCGCGTTGCTTGCGCCGGAATGGCGAGCGAGGGTGATGCTCAACAATGAGACCCTGCTGGTGGCACAGGCGCTGGCGGCCGAAGCGGAGCGCGCGCCGGACGGCGGATTTCGATCGCTTGCCGCCATCTCGCTCGGCCACAGCATCGGCCTCGGCGTTGCCCGCAAGGGCAGGTTCGGCGAGATCGACGTGACGGCGCCGAATTTCGGCCACATGCTGCATGCGCCATCGGCCGGACTGTGCCGTTGCGGCGCCTATGGCTGCATCGAAGCGGCTGCCGGTTTCTACGGCATTCTGCGGGCCGCCTTCGAAGTGCCGGCCGACACGATCCCGGCGAAATTCGTGCCAATTGCCGAAATGGACAAGATCGCAGCGAGTGCGCGCCAGGGGCATCGCATGGCCGGCTATGCCTTTCGCCAAGCTGGCATCGCGCTCGGCAACGGCGTCTCGCGCATGCTCAGTCTTTACGAGCGTATGCCGATCTACGTTACCGGCCCCGGCACGCGCTACTTCGATCTCTTGCGCGGCGGGTTGGAGGAGGGCGTATCCCAGTCACTCCAGCTCAGGCTTCAGGGCGCGCCCGAGATATCGGTCGTGCTCGACGAACAGCGGCTCGTGTTCGACGGCCATCTCGAGCGTGCTCTGGGCAAGATCGACAGCGAGATTGCTACGGCCGGATCGCACTAAGGAACAGCCGCTTTGGCGAGACGGGCGAGGCAACCATTTTTGGGGTTGCATCAAGGGCGAACAAACCAGCTAATACAATTTACAGTTATTTAGCAACTCCTTGTCAATGTGACATTGACGCGGGAGACGATGATGTTTTCAGTGATTGCATGCATACGCGATGATCACGATTGGCGTCTGGTGCTGGTGGCGGCCGTGGTTTGCCTGGCCGGTTGCGTCGCAACCATGCTGTTGCTGCTGCGTGCCCAGCGAAGCGAAGGCAGTCAGCGCGGTCTTTGGACCGCCGTCAGTGGTTTTGCCTGCGGCATCGGCGTCTGGTCCACTCATTTCATTGCCATGCTCGCCTATGATGGCGGGATGACGGTTTCCTATGGCGCCTGGGGGACGACGCTTTCGATCGTTCTCGCGATCGCGGCCGCCTGGGTTGCTTTCACGGTCGGGCTTGGCGCTCGCTCGCACTACGCCCTTGCATCTAGCGGTGTCATCCTGGGCGGCGGCATTGCCGCCATGCACTTTACCGGCATGCAGGCGCTCGAGATGCCGGGACACATTGTCTACGATGCAAGGTTCACGGTTTTCGGCATCGTCGCCGGCACCCTGCTGGCGATGGCAGCGCTGCATGCGTTTCATGTGCTGCGCAACGCCCGCAGGCTTGTCGTCTCGACGCTGCTGCTCGTCGTTGCCATCTGCGTCCTGCACTTCACCTCGATGAGTGGCATCACGCTGGTACCGGCGCCGGATATTCCGGCAGCCGATACCATCCATCCGGCCTGGCTTGCCGGCGGGGTCATTGCTGCCTCGACCATGCTGATCATCCTGGCCTTCGGCGCGCTGTTCGTCGATCGGCATCTGACCGACCTGCGCGGGCTTGCCAATGCATCGCTGGAAGGCATGGCCATCGTGCATGAAGGCCGCATCATCGACACCAACGAGCGTTTTGCGCGCCTGACGGGATGGAAGGTTTCGGAGCTCACCGGCCGAGAACCGGCGGAGGTTTTCGCCTTCGGTGAGGAAGGGCTGCAGAGCCATCATCGCGGCGACGGCCCCGGCGAAATCGATCTGATCAATGTGGCCGGCCAGTCCGTGCCGGTCGAGTTCATGTGCCGGACGGTCGAGTATCGCGGCCGCGAATGCGAGGTGATCTTCGTGCGCGACCTCAGCGCGCGCAAGGAAGCCGAGCGCACTATCGAGCATCTGGCCCACCACGATGTGCTGACCGATCTTCCCAATCGTGGTTTCTTCGACCGGCGCCTGGCCCAGGTCATGACGGTGGCGGCGGCGAAGAACGAGCAGCTTGCCATCCTTTGCCTCGACCTCGACCGCTTCAAGGCCGTCAACGACATTTTCGGCCATGGCGAGGGGGACCGCATCCTCATGAAGGTCGCCGACATCCTGCGCAAGGCGGTCGGCGAGGGGGATACCGTCGCCCGGCTGGGCGGCGACGAGTTTGCCATTCTTCAGGTGGGTGGCGAACAGCCCGACGCGGCGCGTCACCTGTCGGACCGCATCCTGACTTATTTTGCCGCCGAGATGGATACGAACCGCGATCCGACCGCCGTCGGCGTCAGCATCGGTGCTGCGATCTACCCTGCTGATGGCGACACGGCTGACCGGCTGCGCAACAATGCCGACACCGCTCTCTACCGCGCCAAACAATCGGGCAAGGGGATCGCCTGCTTCTTCGACACGGAAATGGACGAGACCGTGCGCACGCGACGGCAGATCGAAAACGACCTGCGCCATGCCGTGCTTCGCCGGCAGCTCTTCCTTGAATATCAACCGCTTGTCGATCTGCGCGGCGATCGGATCCTGGGCTACGAGGCGCTCTTGCGCTGGATGCATCCGGAGCGTGGCCTCATCAGCCCCGATGTCTTCATCCCGATCGCCGAGCAAAGCGGTTCGATCATCCAGATCGGCGAATGGGTGCTGGAGCAGGCCTGCAGGGAGGCGGCGAAATGGAACGAGCCTCTACCGGTTTCGGTCAATATCTCGCCGGTGCAGTTCCTGCTTCCCAATCTTTTCGATCAGATCTTTGGTATCCTGCGGCGAACGGGGCTGGAGCCGCGCCGGTTGGAGCTGGAGATCACCGAGGCGGCCCTTCTGCACAATCGCGAAGACGTTCTCGCCACCCTCGGACGACTGAGGATACATGGGGTGCGCATCGTCATGGATGATTTCGGCACCGGGCATTCCTCGCTCAGCAACCTGCAGACGTTCCCGTTCGACAAGCTGAAGATCGATTGCAGCTTCACTGCCGTGATCGACAAGGACCCTTCGGCGCACGCGATCGTCAGGGCGATCATTGCGCTTGGCAACAGCCTCAACCTGCCTGTCGTAACCGAAGGCGTGGAAACGGAGCGGCAAAGGCAGATCCTGGTCGACGAGGGCTGCCTCCAGGTTCAGGGCTTTCTCACTGGCAGGCCCGGCGTTGCCCCGAGCACCGGGCAGGAGGAGCAGTCAGGCGGATGGGAGAATGCGCCATTGCGCGCGGACGGCTGAGGCAATGAACTGAAACACGAAACGGCCGGGCGTGTCGCGCCCGGCCGTTTGTCTTTGCCAAACGGAAACCCGCTTCGCACTTTTCCTCGAAATGCTTTACGCGACGCTGATCTGGCGCTTTTCGATGACCGACTTCACGGCTGCGTCGGCAAGCGCGAGCGCTGCCAGGCCATCCTTGCCCGACGGGGTGATTTCCGTGCCCTTTTCGATCGCGGAGATGAAGCTCTCGATCTCGTTGGCATAGGCTTCGGTGTAGCGGGTCATGAAGAAATCGTGCAGCGGCGGGCGGGTGTAGCCTTCGCCATTGGCGATCTCGATCGACACCGGGCGCTGGTTTTCCGCCGAGACGACACCCTGGGAGCCGTGAACCTCGATGCGCTGGTCGTAGCCGTAGGTGGCGCGGCGCGAGTTGGAGATGATCGCCTGTTTGCCGGAGGCGGTCTGCAGGATGACGGACACACTGTCGTAGTCGCCGGCTTCGCCGATTGCCTTGTCGACGAGGACGGCGGCGGTCGCCGTTACCGATACGGGCTCTTCGCCGAGCAGGAAGCGCGCCATGTCGAAGTCATGGATCGTCATGTCGCGGAAGATTCCGCCCGAGCGCTTGATGTAGTCGACCGGCGGCGCGCCGGGATCGCGCGAGGTGATCGTCACCATCTCGACGTCGCCGATCTTGCCGGCGTCGATTGCCTGCTTGACGGCCATGAAATGCGGGTCGAAGCGGCGGTTGAAGCCGACCATCAGCTTGCCCTTGGTCTCGGCCACCACCTTCATGCAGGCCCGCACGCGATCGACATCGAGATCGATGGGCTTTTCGCAGAAGATCGCCTTGCCGGCGCGGGCGAAACGCTCGATCAGGTCGGCATGGGTATCGGTCGGCGTGCAGATGACAACGGCGTCGATATCGGCCGATTTTTCGATTGCCTCGATGGTGCGGACCTCGCAGCCATAGGCCTTGGCGATGGCATCGGCGGCGGCCGGAAAGGCGTCGGCCACGGCGACGAGCACGGCATCGGGATTGCCGCTGACGGCCTTTGCGTGAACCTTGCCGATGCGTCCGGCGCCCAGAAGACCAAATCTCACTGTCATCTCTGTCTCTCTCGAAATCCGGTCCTCGACCGGGAAGGTGCGTGATGATCGGCGCTCATCGCGCAAAGGCGCCGCGGAGGGGCAATTCCGCGATTGGGTTGCAAGGTGGTTGTCAGCGATGGTGCCCGAGCGGATGCCGCGCGCTTTCCTCTCCCTTGCCCGACCGTTTCTTCCGTGCGGGCGTCCGGCGCCATCTGTTCGGAATGAAATGGTCGAAGAAAACAATTTCGGAATTTTTATTCTATTTTCATGGTGCCCGTCAAGGGCGTGATGCGGTCGCGGGCTTGCGGCGGCCGGTGGATTTCCCCTACAAGACATCCGTTGCCGATCACGAGCGCAAGCACCCAGAGGACAGGATGATCAAACTCATCGACCCGGACCACGCCTTTTACCGTCCCTTGTGGCGGCGGGTTTTGATCTTTTTAGTCTGCGCCGGCTGGGCGGCGCTCGAATTCTATCACGACCAGCCGTTCTTCAGCATCATCGCTCTGGCGATCGCCGCCTATGTCGGGTCCTCTCTGCTGCTGTTTTACAAGCCGACAGACAAGACTGCCGGTGCTGAGGGCTCGGCGTCAAAAGACGAGACGCCCAAGGCTGACAACGACGCGTGAGCGGCGGTCAGGCCGCCTGCAATTGGCGCGACGCCTCGTCGATGAGCATGTTGGCGAGTTTCATCCGGACCGTCGCATTGGCGCGGTAGTCCTGCGGCAGGCGATCGGGATGATTGGCGGCGGCGAAGCTTCGCCGCTTGGCAGCGAGCGTCGTCAATGTCTCCCCTTCACCAAGGTCAAGTTCCTCGGCGACTTCGGCAAGGCTGATGCGGTTGAGAAATTCCGGCATCGGCTCTATCGGCGGCGGCTCGACGAAGGACGCATCGAAATAGGCTCGCTCGACGGCGCTGCGCGCAGCAGACGCGCTGTCGGCGCCGCCGGCGACGAACGTGGTTGCGAACAGAGGCGTGCGCGACGTCGCGAAAACCTCCGCATTGGCGGTCTCTTCCTCGTCTTCTTCCGTCTTCAGCCGCTCGAGCACGGACTGAAACACCGACATTCCGAACATGCAGCCTCCGCTATCCCGGCGCAAAATGCCGGATGGAGATTATCCCAGGCTGATCAACTTGATCATGCCCAGGCTGATCAACCAATGCTGGCTGATCATGCTCGTCCCTGTTTGAGAATGAGGTCGTAGAGCAGCTTGGCGCTCGGCGGCAGCGCGCGTCCCTCGGCGGTGATCAACCCATAGGGCTTGATGCGGATCGGGATCTCGGTTTTGAGGATGCGGATCTCGCCGGCCGGCGTGCCGTTGTCGGCGATCAGGTTGGCGACATCGAGCGCCACCGGCGCAATCGCATTGGTGTTGCGCACGATCGACAGCGTCAGGATGATCGACGAGGTGTTGATGACGGTCGCCGGTAGGCGCACACCCGCGGACATGAAGCTGTCTTCGACGGCGCGGCGCAGCAGCGTTCCCGGCGGCTGGAACACCCAGTCGTAGGCGGGCAGATCTTCGGCGCCGGCAATGGGCTTGTCGAGCAGCGGATGGCC
Organism: Ensifer sp. 1H6; assembly: GCF_001976035.1. Classification (NCBI taxonomy): domain Bacteria; kingdom Pseudomonadati; phylum Pseudomonadota; class Alphaproteobacteria; order Hyphomicrobiales; family Rhizobiaceae; genus Ensifer; species Ensifer sp. 1H6. Next base: position 34,592 of record NZ_MOAI01000011.1, read on the forward strand.
GTCGCGCACGATCAGGCAGACCTCCTCGTAGCCGATCTCGACCATGTTGAAGAGCCGCGGGCTGAGATCGTCTGGGATGCGTCCGACGACGAAGTCGTGGCGGGCGGCGAGCAGCTCGCGCGTCAGCACATTGCTGTTTTCGATCTGGATGTTGATCTCGATGCCGGGATAGGCGGTGATGACCTGGCGGATTGCCGGAACGGCGAGGTTGAGCGCCGGCCCGGTCACCGAGCCGATCGACACCGAGCCGCCGCTGCCGGTCTTCAGTTCGCTGATCTCGCGCGAGGCCTCCCGCAGTTCCAGAAAGATCGTGCGCGCCCGCCGCGCCAACGCCTGGCCGTAGCGGGTCAGTTCTACGCCGCGTGCCACTCGCTCGCAGATCGGCGCCTTCAGGATCGTCTCGATCTCCGCCAGCATGCGCGAGGCGGCGGGCTGGGAGATGCCGAGCGTCTCGGCGGCCGCACTGATGCGACGATGATCGTCGATCGCCAGGATCAGCCGGAGGTGATTGATCTTCAGCCCTGAGCGAAAGAGCCCGCTGTCGAACTGTTCGGCGGCAATCCCTGTCGTGCCGGGCTTTCCTTCTTTCATCATCGTGGGCAATCCAGTTTTCAGGATGTTTCAAAAATCACACTGTTTTCGAGTAGTATATCAATATTGGTATGGTAGCAAAGCGATATTGTATTTGACAGTTATGGCTTTTGATTCCAGTTTTTCCCCATGTGCCAGTGCATGTGGGAGCATGCGGGCGGGGAGGACTTCCTTCACCTGGATCCACCGCCGGAGACGCGATCTCCGGGCCGGTGGATCGCTGCGCATAGGACGGGGAGGCTGCGGGCCTGCCGGCTTCAACACTTTTGGGAGAGACCAGATGAAATTGATTACTTCGCTTCTCGCAGCGGCCGCGATCTCCGTCGCGTCGTTTGCTGCGCCCGCCTTCGCACAGGACAAAGGCACGGTTGGCATTTCCATGCCGACGAAGACCTCGACCCGCTGGATCTCCGATGGCGAGACCATGGAGAAGCTGTTCAAGGAAGCCGGTTACACGCCGGACCTGCAGTTTGCCGACGATGATATTCCGAACCAGCTCGCCCAGATCGAAAACATGGTGACCAAGGGTGCCAAGGTTCTCGTCATCGGCGCCATCGACGGCACGACGCTTTCCGACATCCTGCAGAAGGCCCATGACGCCGGCGTCAAGGTCATCGCTTACGACCGTCTGATCCGCGATTCGGGCAATGTCGACTACTACGCCACCTTCGACAACTTCCAGGTCGGCGTGCAGCAGGCAACGTCGCTGGTGCAGGGCCTGAAGCTCGACGGCGCGACCGAGCCGAAGAACGTCGAACTCTTCGGCGGTTCGCCTGACGATAACAACGCCTTCTTCTTCTACGACGGTGCGATGTCGGTCCTGCAGCCGCTGATCGACAGCAACAAGATCGTCGTCAAGTCCGGCCAGAAGGGCATGGACCAGGTCGGCACGCTGCGCTGGGATGGTGCCGTTGCCCAGGCCCGCATGGAAAACCTGCTGTCCTCCAACTACACCGATGCCAAGGTCGATGGCGTTCTGTCGCCCTACGACGGCCTGTCCATCGGCATCATCTCGGCGCTGAAGGGCGTCGGCTATGGTTCCGGCGACATGGCGATGCCTGCCGTTACCGGTCAGGACGCCGAACTGCCTTCGGTCAAGTCGATCCTTGCCGGCGAACAGTATTCGTCGATCTTCAAGGACACGCGCGAACTCGCCAAGGTCACGGTCGGCATGGTCAATGCGATCATGGAAGGCAAGGAGCCGGAAGTGAACGACACCAAGACCTATGACAACGGCGTCAAGGTCGTTCCGTCCTACCTGCTGAAGCCGGTCGCGGTCGACAAGTCCAACATCAAGGATGTGCTGGTCTCCTCCGGTTACTACACCGAAGATCAGATCAACAACTGATAGGATGACGCACCTGAGGGTCCGCGATCCATCGCGGACCCTTTTATCCCGGTGAGGGAGCCTGTACTCTCTTGCCGACTGCCGCTGGAATGACTGAACATGGACAATATCATTCTCGAAATGCGTGGCATCACCAAGACGTTTCCGGGCGTCAAGGCGCTGGACAATGTCAGCTTCAAGGTTCGCGAAGGTGAGATCCACGCTCTGGTCGGTGAAAACGGTGCCGGCAAATCGACGCTGATGAAGGTACTGAGCGGCGTCTATCCCGCCGGCACCTATGACGGCGAGATCTACTACGACGGCGAGCCTCGCCGCTTCTCGACCATCTCTGACAGCGAACATCTCGGCATCATCATCATCCACCAGGAACTGGCGCTGGTTCCGCTGCTGTCGATCGCCGAAAACATCTTTCTCGGCAACGAGATCGCCACCAATGGGGTGATCCATTGGCCGCAGACCTTTGCCCGCACGCAGGAACTTCTGAAAAAGGTGGGCCTGAGCGAGCCGCCCGCCACGCTGATCACTGACATCGGCGTCGGCAAGCAGCAGCTGGTCGAGATCGCCAAGGCGCTGTCGAAGAAGGTGCGGCTGCTGATCCTCGACGAACCGACCGCCTCGCTCAACGAAAACGATTCTGACGCGCTCTTGAAGCTCTTGATGGAGTTTCGCGCGCAGGGCATGACTTCGATCATCATTTCGCACAAGCTGAACGAGATCCGCAAGGTCGCCGACCAGATCACCATCCTGCGCGACGGCGGAACCGTTGAAACGCTCGACTGTCAGACCGAGGATATCGGCGAAGACCGGATCATCAAGGGCATGGTCGGTCGTGCGATGGAAGATCGTTACCCGCCGCGCGAGCCCAAGATCGGCGAGACGCTCTTGGAAGTGAAGAACTGGAACGTCTTCCACCAGCATCACCGCGACCGGCAGTTCCTGCACGACGTCAATTTTACCGTGCGCGCCGGCGAAGTCGTCGGCATCGCCGGCCTGATGGGGGCGGGGCGAACCGAAACGGCGATGAGCATCTTCGGCAAGTCCTGGGGGCACAAGATCACCGGCGACGTCCTGATGCGCGGCAAGCCGGTCGACGTCAGCACCATCCCCCGCGCCATCGACGCTGGTCTCGCCTATGTCACCGAAGACCGCAAGCAACTGGGTCTCGTGCTGATCAACAACATCAAGGAGAACACCACGCTCTCCAACCTGAAGGCGGTGGCGTCCAACGGCGTCATCGACGATCGCAAGGAGGTCAAGGTCGCCTCCGACTATCGTTCGAAGCTGCGCATCCGCTCGCACTCGATCTATCAGGAAACGGTCAATCTTTCCGGCGGCAATCAGCAGAAGGTGGTGCTGTCGAAGTGGCTGTTCACCAATCCGGAAGTCCTCATCCTCGACGAGCCGACACGCGGTATCGATATCGGCGCGAAGTATGAGATCTACACCATCATCAACCAGCTTGCAGCCGAGGGCAAAGGCATCGTGATGATTTCATCGGAGATGCCGGAACTGCTTGGAACCTGCGACCGCATCTACGTCATGAACGAGGGCCGCATCGTCGCCGAGCTTTCAAAGGCCGAAGCGAGCCAGGAATCCATCATGCGTGCCATCATGCGTTCAGGGGAGAAACACTAATGGTCGCCGATACGAGCACCCAACCGAACAAACCCTCGATCGGGGACTATCTCAAGAACAACATCCGCGAATACGGCCTCCTGGTCGCGCTCGTGGTCATCATGCTGTTCTTCCAGTTCGTCACCAACGGCGTGCTGTTCCGCCCGGTCAACATCACCAACCTGGTGCTGCAGAACTCGTTCATCGTCATCATGGCGCTGGGCATGCTGCTGATCATCGTCGCCGGACACATCGACCTTTCGGTCGGCTCGATCGTCGCCTTCATCGGGGCGATATCGGCGATCATGCTGGTCAAGTGGGGCCTGCCGGCCTTCGTCGTCATTCCTGCCTGTCTTGTTGTCGGCGGCATCATGGGGGCGGCGCAGGGTTACTGGGTCGCCTATCAGAAGATCCCGTCCTTCATCGTCACGCTTGCCGGCATGCTGGTCTTCCGCGGGCTCACCTACGTGGTGCTCGGCGGCCGGCCGATCGGTCCGTTCCCGAAGGAGTTTCAGCTGCTTTCGACAGGCTTCGTTCCGGATTTCCTCTACTTCCTCAATCCGAGGCCCGACCTCATCCAGAACATGGTGGCGCTGGTGGCGGTGCTGGCACTCGTCGGCTACGCCATCTATGCGGGCGTGCGCAATCGCCGGGTCAACGAGCAGCACGGTAGCGAAAACGAGCCCTTCGTCTTCTTCGCCATCCAGATGGCGGTCATCGCCGTCGTTGCGCTGTTCATCGGCTATCAGCTTTCGACCTATCGCGGCCTGCCCAACGTGCTGATTGCCATGGGCGTGCTGATCGCGCTCTATACCTTCGTCACCACGCGCTCGACGATCGGCCGTCGCATCTATGCCATGGGCGGCAACGTCAAGGCGGCGAAGCTCTCCGGCATCAACACCGAGCGGCTGACGTTCTACACCTTCATCAACATGGGTGTTCTGGCCGCACTTGCCGGCATGATCATCACCGCCCGCCTCAACTCGGCAACGCCGAAGGCCGGCCAAGGCTTTGAACTCGACGTGATTGCGGCCTGCTTCATCGGCGGCGCCTCAGCGTCCGGCGGCGTCGGCAAGATCATCGGCGCGGTGATCGGGGCCTTCATCATGGGCGTGATGAACAATGGCATGTCGATCATGGGCATCGGCATCGACTACCAGCAGCTGATCAAGGGTCTGGTGCTGCTCGCTGCCGTCTTCTTCGACGTCTACAACAAGAACAAGGGCTGACCAGCGACCGAACGGCCCGGATCGAACCAGTACCATTGAACGGGCAGCTCCGGCTGCCGGGAGTGACAGCCCGGACTGTCAGGATTGGGTGGCGAGAGCCACCCGAGGGGCCGCGGTTTGCCTGAGATCAGGCGCGAGCAAGGCCCGAACGATGCAAGGAAGGACAGGATCGTGCTGATTTCTCAGATCAGGAACGAAGACGGATCGACAACGGTCGCGGTACGCGCGCCGGGCGAGGTTGCCCGCGCAGTCAACGGCGCGGCGAGCGTCTATGCACTGGCGATGGACGCGGCCAATGCCGGGCGTAGCCTCAAGGACACGATCGAGGCAAAGGGTCTTGGTGCTGCCGTCGATCTCGAAAAGGCCTATGCCGAAGGCCGTCTTCTGCCGCCGATCACCCACCCCGACCCCGCGCACCTGCATCTGACCGGAACGGGGCTGACGCATCTTGGTTCAGCCGCGACCCGCGACGCCATGCACAAAAAGACGACCGAGGCGGCGGAGGAGACGCTGACCGACTCGATGAAGATGTTCCGCATGGGCCTTGAAGGCGGCAAGCCGCAACCGGGCGAAACCGGCGTGCAGCCGGAATGGTTCTACAAGGGTAACGGCACCTCCGCCGTCGCGCCCGGTTCGGCGCTCGTCTCTCCGGCCTTTGCCGAAGACGGTGGGGAGGAGCCGGAGATGGCCGGCATCTACGTGATCTCTGACAAGGGCATGCCGTTCCGTATCGGCTTTGCCGTCGCCAACGAGTTTTCCGATCACAAGACCGAGCGGGTCAACTATCTCTGGCTCGCGCATTCGAAGCTGCGCCAGGCGAGCTTCGGGCCGGAAATCCGCGTCGGCGCAGCACCCGACGATATCAGAGGCACCTCGCGTATCCTGCGGAGCGGCAAGGTTCTGTGGGAAAAGCCGTTCCTATCGGGCGAAGCCAACATGTCGCACAGCTTTGCCAACCTCGAGCATCACCATTTCAAATATGGCCTGTTCCGCCAGCCGGGGGACATCCACGTCCACATGTTCGGCACGGCGACGCTCTCCTTCGGCGATGGTATCCGCACGGAAGAGGGGGATGTCTTCGAGATCGAGGCTGCCGAATTCGGCCTTCCCTTGCGCAATCCGCTCGCAATCGCCGCCGCCGAACCGGTCGCCATACATCAGCTCTGACATATGCGGTATGCCAGTGGCAGGCCGCGACAGGCGCGGTTGCCCGCGAAAAGTAGATGAAGGAGGCTGAGGCCCATGACATTGCACCAAAACCTGATTGCCGGCGAATGGGTTGGCGGTGATGGCGTTGCCAATATCAATCCGTCCGACACCAACGACGTGATCGGGGAATATGCCCGCGCCTCGGCCGAGGATGCGAAGGCGGCGATTGCTGCGGCCAAGGCGGCCTTTCCGGCCTGGTCGCGCTTCGGCATCCTCGAGCGTCATGCGATCCTTCGAAAGACCGCAGACGAGATCCTGGCGCGCAAGGACGAGCTCGGGCGACTGTTGTCGCGCGAAGAGGGCAAGACGCTGGCGGAAGGCATCGGCGAGACCGTGCGCGCCGGCCAGATCTTTGACTTCTTTGCCGGTGAGGCGCTGCGATTGGCTGGCGAGGTCATCCCCTCGGTGCGCCCTGATATCGGCGTCGAGATCACCCGCGAGCCGGTCGGCGTCGTCGGCATCATCACGCCATGGAATTTCCCGATCGCCATTCCCGCCTGGAAGATCGCGCCGGCGCTCTGCTATGGCAACACCATCGTCTTCAAGCCGGCCGAACTGGTGCCCGGTTGCTCCTGGGCGATCGTCGATATTCTCCATCGCGCCGGCCTGCCGAAGGGCGTGCTGAACCTGGTGATGGGCAAGGGCTCGGTCGTCGGCCAGACGATGCTCGACAGCCCCGACATCCAGGCGATCACCTTTACCGGCTCGACCGGCACCGGCAAACGCGTGGCACTGGCCTCGGTCGAGCACAATCGCAAGTACCAGCTGGAGATGGGCGGCAAGAACCCGTTCGTGGTGCTCGACGACGCCGATCTTAGCGTTGCCGTCGAAGCCGCCGTCAACTCCGCCTTCTTCTCCACCGGCCAGCGTTGCACCGCGTCGTCGCGGGTGATCGTGACCGAAGGCATTCACGACCGGTTCGTGGCGGCGATGGGCGAGCGCATGAAGGGGCTCACCATCGACGACGCGCTCAAGGCCGGCACCCATATCGGCCCGGTGGTCGACCAGAGCCAGCTCAACCAGGACACCGACTACATCGCCATCGGCAAACAGGAAGGCGCCAAACTCGCCTTCGGCGGCGAGCTTCTGAAGCGCGACACGCCCGGCTTCTACCTGCAGCCGGCGCTGTTTACCGAGGCAACCAACCAGATGCGCATCTCGCGTGAAGAAATCTTCGGACCGGTCGCTTCGGTGATCCGGGTGAAGGATTATGACGAGGCGCTTGCCGTCGCCAACGACACGCCGTTCGGGCTGTCGTCGGGCATTGCCACCACCAGCCTGAAACATGCGACGCATTTCAAGCGCAATGCCGAGGCCGGCATGGTGATGGTCAACCTGCCGACCGCCGGCGTCGATTTCCACGTGCCCTTCGGTGGCCGCAAGGGCTCCTCCCATGGCTCGCGCGAGCAGGGTCGCTACGCCGCCGAATTCTACACAACCGTCAAGACCGCATACACCCTGGCTTAATGGGCGCCGTCGCAGCCCGCGTTACGGCGCGGGCCGCTCAAGGAAGGATAAGATGAAGAAGAAAGCTGAGTGGCCGCGCAAGCTGCGTTCGCAGGAATGGTTCGGTGGCACGGGGAAGAATGCCATCATGCATCGCTCCTGGATGAAGAACCAGGGTCTGCCCGCCGATACGTTCGACGGCCGGCCGATCATTGGCATCTGCAACACCTGGTCGGAACTGACGCCGTGCAACGCGCATCTGCGCGATCTCGCCGAGCGAGTGAAGCGCGGGGTCTACGAGGCGGGTGGTTTCCCGGTCGAATTCCCGGTGTTTTCCGTGGGCGAGAGCACGCTACGGCCGACGGCGATGATGTTCCGTAACCTCGCGGCCATGGATGTCGAAGAGGCGATCCGCGGCAATCCGGTCGATGGCGTCGTGCTGCTCGGCGGCTGTGACAAGACCACGCCGAGCCTGCTCATGGGGGCGGCGAGCGTCGACATCCCGGTCATTCTGGTCTCCGGCGGCCCGATGCTGAACGGCAAGTGGCGCGGCAAGGACGTCGGGTCCGGTACCGCCATCTGGCAGTTTTCCGAAATGGTGAAGTCCGGCGAGATGTCTCTGGCCGAATTCATGGATGCGGAGCAGGGCATGGCCCGTTCGGCCGGCAGTTGCATGACCATGGGCACGGCCTCGACCATGGCGTCGATGGCCGAAGCGCTCGGCATGACGCTGCCCGGCAATGCGGCAATTCCCGCTGTCGACGCCCGCCGGCGGGTGATCTCCCAGCTTTCCGGCCGCCGCATCGTCGACATGGTCAAGGAAGATCTGAAGCCGTCCGATGTCCTGACCAGGCAAGCCTTCGAAAACGCCATCCGCGTCAACGGTGCCGTCGGGGGCTCGACCAATGCCGTGCTGCATCTTCTGGCGCTCGCCGGTCGTATCGGCGTTGACCTGACGCTGGACGACTGGGACCGGCTTGGCCGCGACGTGCCGACGATCGTCAACCTGCAGCCGTCGGGCAAGCACCTGATGGAAGAGTTCTACTATGCAGGCGGTCTGCCGGTGGTCATCAAGGCGGTCGGCGAGATGGGCCTCCTCCACAAGGACGCCTTGACGGTTACCGGCGATACGATCTGGAACGGCGTCAAGGATGTCACCAACTACAATGACGATGTCATCGTGCCGCGCGAAAAGGCGTTGACGCAGTCGGGCGGCATCGCCGTGTTGCGCGGCAATCTGGCGCCCAAGGGCTGCGTACTGAAACCTTCGGCTGCGTCGCCGCACCTGATGCAGCACACGGGCCGCGCCGTCGTCTTCGAAAGCATCGAGGACTACCACGCCCGCATCAACCGCGACGATCTCGACATCGACGAGACCTGCGTCATGGTGCTGAAATACTGCGGCCCGAAGGGCTATCCCGGGATGGCCGAGGTCGGCAATATGGGGCTGCCGCCGAAGGTGCTGAAGAAGGGCATTACCGACATGATCCGCATTTCCGATGCGCGCATGTCGGGCACCGCCTATGGCACCGTCATCCTACACACCGCACCGGAAGCGGCGGACGGCGGCCCGCTGGCGCTGGTCGAGAACGGCGACATGATTGCGGTGGATGTTCCCGCCCGCACCATCCGGCTCGATGTTTCCGATGACGAACTGGCTCGGCGTCGGGCGGCGTGGGTTTCTCCGGTGAAGCCGCAAAAGGGCGGTTATGGCGGCCTTTACGTCAACACGGTGATGCAGGCCGACACCGGCGCCGACCTCGACTTCCTTGTCGGCACGCGCGGTTCTGTCGTCGAACGCGACAGCCACTAGCAGTTTGAGCCGCCACGCCCCGCCGATGCCGATTTATCCCGGCTTCGGCGGGCCGTGGTGGCTTTATTTTAGCGCATTCTTAAGATTGTCGAGTTCGCGAGTTTCACGCCGCCGGTATCCGGTGTAATGATGCAAGCGGAGTAGAATTTTGGGGACCGTGACGCTTTGCTCTCTTCCTGTCCGCAGGAGGCAGACGAGCGTCGCAGCATTGCATCTCAGACTATTGATTTAAGCTTCGTCTGTATTCGCGGGAGGTGTGTGTTGCTCTGCCGTGGTGCCGGTCGTTCACTTGCAGCAAAGCGGGTGATGCATGATCCTACGTGAACGGATCGATATTCCTGCCGACAAAACGTTCGACATTTGCATCGTCGGGGCCGGTGCGAGTGGATTGACGATCGCGTCGGATTTCGCCGGTGGACGCGTTTCCGTCTGCGTGCTCGAAAGCGGAGGGGCCGATGCGATCCCGACGGCCAGTGATCTCTCGGCGGGCGAAAGCACCGGGCTCACCTATGCCGAACTCGATACATGCAGGCTGCGCGGCTTGGGCGGCAGCACCCAGGCCCTGGGCTGGGGTGGTCTCTGCAAGCCGCTCGACGAGCAGGATTTCGCGGTACGCCCCTGGGTCCGGCACAGCGGCTGGCCCTTCGGCCGCGAGCATCTCCTTCCCTATTACCGACGCGCGCAGAAAACGCTAGGGATTGCGGATGTCGAGGCGCTTGGCCAGCGGCAGCCGCTGTTTCCGGGGAGGTCCGACATCATCTCCGTCGATCATCTCGAGCTCTGTCGGCACAATCGGCCCGGCAAACGCCTGCGTCATGCCCTCGAAAACGCTGACAATATCAGCATCCTTCTGCATTCCACGCTGCTCTATCTTTCGTTTGATGAAGAAAAGCGCACGGTCGGATCGGCTGTCGTCAAAAACGGGGCTGACGAAACCATTCACATCCGAGCGCGGACGTTCGTGCTTGCCGCCGGTGGCATCGAGAACGCGCGTCTCTTGTTGCTGAGCGGCGGACCGGGGAGCGACGACAGAACCACTGGGCGGTTTTTCATGGATCATCCGCGATTTTCCATCGGCACGCTGGTGCCGGCCAATGGCAGTGTTCTGAGAACTCTCAACGCTCTTGATCGAATCCGGATCGCGCGCGGCCAGCGGATCCGCGATGCGTTGAGTTACACGCGACAGCGCCCGTATCTCGTCAACGGGCTGACGCTGCCGGCGGAATTGCAGCAGCGCGAGGAGCTTCTCAATTATCGAGCATGGCTCGAGCCATGCTTCATCGGCCAGGACACAGCCAAGCTGCAGGCGATGAAAGAGAAACTGCTCGCTTACAGGGAGCAGCGGCTGCATGGCGTGGAGGCGAAGTCGGCGGTCCGCGCGGCGGGCAAGGAGGGTCTGGTCAGTTGGACCTGGCTCATGCATCTCGTGCGGCCCTCAAGCCTTCTGCGTTCCTTTCGCCTGCTTCACATCGTGGAGCCGGAACCGGAACCGGAAAGCCGCGTCATGCTGTCGAACAAGAAGGACCGTTTCGGATTGCCGATGGTCAATCTGCGCTGGCAGCTTTCGGCCAAAACGGTCGATTCCGTCATGCGTACGATCACAATTTTAGGCAGCGAGTTGACGAAGACCGGCCTGGGCAAGCTGATCGTGAAACCAGAGGAATTGACCGGGCTCGAAAAGCCGATGTGGACCTGGCACCACATGGGCACGACACGGATGCACGTGGACCCCGGTCAAGGGGTCGTGGATACGCAATGCAAGGTCCACGGAACGGATAACCTTTTCATCGCTGGCAGTTCAGTTTTTCCGACGGCTGGAAATGATACGCCAACCCTTACCGTCGTGGCGCTCGCCCACCGCCTCGCCGACCATCTGCTGCAGGTGGTTGGCGGATAGCTTGTCGGTGACTGGGGCGGTCGACGCACCAGCCAGCGCAATCCTTCTCAAAGTTTCATCCGACCCCAGGAAAAACAGCTGCGCCGCGATCGTACGGCTTCATTTTTCCGTCGGCGCGCTGGCGCCGGCCAAATCCGGAAAGCCGCGTCATGCGGACGACCCTAAGCTGAATTTACGGCGTTTCAGGAGATGGTTCTGGGGGACCTTTAGGCACAGGCACGAGATGGAATTGCTCAGCCCAATGGTTGAGCGCTGTCCCGCTTTCCGTCAGTGAATAGACGACCTTGGTCGGGGAACCCGGATAGACTTTTCGGTTCACAAGCCCGTCGGCCTCCAGTTCACGCAATTGCTGCGTCAGCATCTTTTCACTGACCGCAGGGATAGACTGCCGCAGCCGGCCAAATCGACGGGGCGCTGTGCCGAGCTCGCAAAGGATAGTTATCTTCCACTTGCCGGCGACCATCTTCATCGCTGTCGAAAAACCATTGTCCATAGGCCAGTCCGTCCCATTCGCCTTACCTGCGGGTAACCACTTACGCTTCTGTGCGTATTGGCACAGTACTCTTCACATCGTAGCTCTCTCAACGGCAAGCGTACCGAGCGTTGTGCCGACCAATATGGGGTGTCGGAATGAGGCCTGCAATCAGTGTTTTGGGGACCGGACGCATGGGATCGAGGGACCGAACAGCATCTTGCGGCCAGCCAGCCGACCCCATGACGGCCAGCTGGTTCCGGCAAAAGAAGGAGGACGCGCTCGGGTCTTGTTGCCTGCGCAGCAATTCAAAGTGCTACAGCGACCTTTGGGCGTCAAATAAGACGCGCGGCGCTGTAGTCAGACCAATGATCCATAGGAGTAGAATAAAATGCCTTTAGCGCATCTCATCGATTCGTACTGCGCTGCATGGTCGAACGAGGACGGCGAGCAGCGGCGGGCGTTGCTGCTGCCGATCTGGGCCGACGGCGCAACGTATACGGATCCAACAGTTCATGCTGCTGGCGCAGAAGAACTGCTCGCGCACATCGCAGGAATACAGGCCAAGCATCCTGGTGCACGCATTGCACGGACAAGCGACGTGGATGTTCATCATGGGATCGCACGCTTCGCGTGGAGGTTTGTGATGCCGGACGGATCATCCTTCCCTGAGGGGCTGGACATCATCTTCCTCCACCCTGGGCAGGAGCGGATAACACGGGTCGTGGGCTTTTTCGGGCCGTTGGTAAGGTCTTCAGGGGCATAGGCCCCCAATGGCGTGCTGTGGAAGCCGATCTGCAAAGAGGGTGTCGGCCCGATGCACCGGCGTTTTCGGCATTCGATATCGTCGAACGAGATCGAGAATTGATGCCGGACGGAGTTCGATGGGGCGCACTGCGGTGCGCCCCATCGCCAACCTTATTGGCTTTGCGTCTGGCTCTGGCTTTGCGCCTGCTGCTCGACGGTCACCGATACCTTCAGCGTCTCGTTGGCCTCACCATGGATCAGACCCGATATCGGGGCCGCATCGCGGTAGCAGAGGCCGGAGGCGATGCGCACATAGCGGTCATCCGGGCAGATCTTGTTGGCGGCATCGAAGCCGACCCAGCCGAGGCCCGGCAGATGGATCTCGGCCCAGGCGTGGCTTGCTGTCTGCTCCGTTTGCCCTTCCATCATCAGGTAGCCTGAGATGTAGCGCGCCGGCATGTCGAGCGAACGTGCCGCCGAGATCAGGATATGGGCATGGTCCTGGCAGACGCCGTGGCCGGCCTCGAGCGCATCCTCGGCCGCCGTCTCGGCGTGGGTTTCGCCGGCCTTGTACTCCACCGCCTCATGGATCATCGCCATCAATGCATGCATGCGGGCAAGATCGGTGTCGCCCTCGGCCGATTTCGCCAGGTCGCGGATCAGCTTGCCCCCCTTGGTCAAAGGCGTTTCGCGGGCATAAAGCCAAAGCGGGACGTAGGACTGATGCGGGCCCAAGACGCCGTGGCGGTCCTCGGTGTGGACTTCGCCGCTGGCGGTAATGCGGATCGCCTCGCGGTCGCCATCGACGCTGACGAGATGGACGCGATTGCCGAAGTGATCGTCGTAGCTCACCTCCATCACAGCACCGTCGACGAGCGTCTGCCAGCCGAGCACGGTCTGGCCGACCCCGGTGATCGGCGTCAGGCGCAGCCGCTGCAGCGCATACTGCACCGGCTCGTCGTAGTGGTATTCGGTCGTATGGCTGATTTTCAGGTGCATGCTGTCCTCCCGAAATTCAGTTGAAACGATAGCCGTCGGAGATTTCCTGTCCCAGAAGATTGTTCTGGCTGATGAAATCCTCGAGATATTCGTGCAGGCCCTGGTCCATGATGTCGGTGATCGAGCGGCTGCGCAGCGCGGCCAGCGTACGTTCCGCCGTTTCGTGCGCCTCGTGGCGCTCGCCATATTCGCGCTCGAGATAGCCGAGGTTGCTGGCGATCTTTTCATAGCAATAGGCAAGCGAACGCGGCATGCGACCGTTGGAGATCAGGAAATGGGCGATATTCGCCGGCTTCAGTTCGGCATCATAGACCCAGCCGTAGGCGCGGTGGGCCGAGACCGAGCGCAGGATCGATTCCCACTGCACATTGTCCATCGACGAGCCGACGGCGGCGACCGCCGGCAGCAGTACGTAGTATTTGACGTCGAGGATGCGCGCGGTGTTGTCGGCCCGCTCGATGAAAGTGCCGATGCGTGAGAAATTGAAGATCTCGTTCCTGAGCATCGTGCCGTGGAAGGCGCCGCGGATGAGGCCGGCGCGACGCTTGATCGTGTCGATGATCTCCGGCATGTCGGTCGGACGCGCTTTCCTGGAGAGCATCGCCTTCATCTCGAGGTAGCATTCGTTGGTCGCTTCCCACGTCTCGCGCGTCAGCGCCGTGCGCACCATGCGGGCGTTGTGGCGGCCCGCCTCGATGCAGGACATCACGCTCGATGGATTGCTGCGGTCGCGCAGCAGGAAGTCGATGGCATCGATGCTCGTCAGCGCCTCGTGCACTTCGTCGTAGAGTTCGCGCACACCAGCGCTTTGCAGCACGCCGTCCCAATCGCCTTCCGTTGCGCCGCTGCGCGTCAGCGCCATGCGCAGGCCGGCATCGATTAGCCGGGCGCTGTTTTCGGCGCGTTCGATGTAGCGGAACATCCAGTAGAGACCGTTTGCAGTTCTTCCCAACATGGTCTCAGTCCTCCAGCACCCAGGTGTCCTTGGTCCCGCCGCCCTGGCTGGAATTCACGACAAGCGAACCAGCCTTGAGGGCGACGCGCGTCAGGCCGCCGGGAATGATCTGCACCTTGTCGGAGACAAGGACATAGGGACGAAGATCCACATGCCGGGGCGCGATGCCCTTGTTGACGAGGATCGGAACGGTCGACAGCGACAGTGTCGGCTGGGCGATGTAGTTGGTCGGGCGTGCCTTCAGCTTTTCGGCGAAGAGCGCGCGCTCCTTCTTGCTGGCTGTCGGGCCGACCAGCATGCCGTAGCCGCCGGAGCCGTGCACCTCCTTGACGACAAGTTCTTCCAGGTGTTCGAGCACGTATTTCAGGCTTTGCGGCTCGGAACAGCGCCAGGTCGGCACGTTTTCTAAGAGCGGCTTGCGGCCGGTATAGAACTCGACGATCTCGGGCATGTAGGAATAGATCGCCTTGTCGTCGGAGATGCCGGTGCCGGGCGCGTTGGCAATGGTGATGTTGCCGGCGCGGTAGACATCCATGATGCCGGGAACGCCGAGCGCGGACTCCGGGCGAAATGTAAGAGGATCGAGGAAGTCGTCGTCGACGCGGCGATAGAGGACGTCGATCGCCTCGTAACCGCGGGTCGTGCGCATCTTCACCTTGCCGTCGATCACGCGCAGGTCCGATCCCTCGACCAGCTCGACGCCCATCATGTCCGCTAGGAAGGCATGTTCGTAATAGGCGGAATTGTAGATGCCGGGGGTGAGAACGGCGACGCGCGGCTTGCCGCTGCAGCCGGGGGGCGCCAGCGACGCCAGGCTCTGGCGCAGCAGGTTGGGATAGTTCTCGACCGGGCGCACGCGGTTCTGATGGAAGAGTTCGGGGAACATCTGCATCATCGTTTCGCGGTTTTCCAGCATGTAGCTGACACCGGACGGCGTGCGGGCATTGTCCTCCAGCACGTAGAACTGATCCTCGCCGGTGCGCACGATGTCGGTGCCGACGATATGGGTGTAGACGCCGCCCGGCGGCCGGAAGCCGATCATCTGCGGCAGGAACGCCACGTTCTTCTCGATCAACTCGCGCGGCACCCGTCCGGCGCGGATGATCTCCTGCTTGTGGTAGATGTCGTCGAGGAAGGCGTTGAGGGCGATGACCCGCTGTTCGATGCCCTGGGCGAGCTTGCGCCATTCTCGACCTGAAATGATGCGGGGGATGAGGTCGAAGGGGATGAGCTTTTCGGAGCTGTCTGCGTGTCCGTAGACCGCGAAGGTGATGCCGGTTTTCCGGAAGATGTTCTCGGCGTCCTTTGATTTCGCTATGAGCCGATTTCTGTCCTGGCTGGCATACCATTCATGATAGGTCGAATATGGCTGGCGCGGACTGCTGTCCGCATTCATCATTTCGTCAAATGCCAAAGGCGTGATCCCCTTATTTTTGACCATTTGAGTACAACGCTGGATGCAATGCAAGAAGCGTGCACAGTCGCGGGACAAGAAAGTTTTGGCGCGTTATCCCGCCGCTTCCGGGCAAGGCGATGCTCAACAATGGGGCGGGGACGGCCAGTCACCCGATCGGCCCCGACTTTGGCGTCTTAGAAAATAAGCAAATGCTTGAAATTTGGGCGTGTCTGGGAAGCTAGCCCAGGCCGAACACGGTGATTGCGGCGGCTGCCAGACCGGCCAGAACCAGCAGCGACAGCATGGCGGCGGCGCTGGCGCGCGGCCCGGCATCGGCGAGCTTGCGGATGTCGACCTCCAGCCCGAGTGCCGCCATGGCGATGACGGTGAGCCATGTGGCGAGGTGAGCAGCACCGGCGGCGGCCGCGTCGGGGATCATCCCGCTGTTGCGGGCGACCGCCACGGCGAGGAAGCCGAGAATGAACCAGGGCACGAAATACGCAAACGTGGCAAGGCGCACGCGGCGATTGCCGGCAGGCAGGTTAGGCGCCAGGGGATGCGCCTCGCTCTCGCGGTTGATGATCGAGAAGCACAAGACGACCGGGCCGAGCATCAGCACGCGCACGAGCTTGACCAGCGTGCCGACCTGGACGGACAGGGCGCTGAACGGAGCGGCAGCGGCCAGTACCTGCGGTACGGCGTAGACGGTCATGCCGGCCAGAACGCCGAAGCCATAGGGCGACATGTCGAACCAGCCGCCGATCAGCGGCAGGGATAGAACGACGGCAATGCCGAGAATTGCGGTGAACGAGATGGCGGCGGCGACGTCATCGCCCTCAGCACCGATGGCCGGCGCGACGGCGGCGATCGCCGAATTGCCGCAGATGGCATTGCCGCAGGCGATCAGGGTCGCCATCCGCTTTGGCAAGCCGAGCAGCCGCGCTATCAGATAACCGGAGACGATCGACAGAAAGACGATGCCGACGATGGTTGCGAGCAGCACCGGGCCGCTTGCCAGGATCGCCTTGAAGCTGAGGGTCGCGCCGATGAGGACGATCGCCGCCTCCAGCAGCAGCCTGGAGGAAAAGCGGATGCCGGCCATCCAGCGATCGCCCGGTGTCCAGAAGGTGCGCAGCAGGGCACCGAGAAGGATGGCGATAACAAGCGCTTCCAGCCATGGCCGGCCGGTCCAGCTTGCCTCGAGGCGCTCAAGGCCGAAGGCGGCGAGTGCTACGAGACAACAGAGGATCAAACCCGGCGCGATGCGCGCTATGCGGGAAGAGAGCGTGGGTGCGGGGGCGGCCGATGGGGAATGCGATCTGGACATGGCCGCAACCTAGTCCGATTGATGAATCAGTCTAACGGATTGTTCTTGTCAATTCGATCGCTTTTTGCGATTGATTTTCCATGACCCTTGATCAACTTCGCATTTTCGTGGCTGTCGCCGAGCGTCTGCATATGACACGCGCGGCCGAGGCAATGAACGTCACGCAGTCTGCCGCCAGCGCGGCGATCGCGGCGCTTGAAACGCAACACAACGTCAGGGTGTTCGATCGCATCGGCCGCGGGCTGGCGCTGACGGAGGCGGGGAAGGCGTTTCTGCCGGAGGCGAAAGCCGTGCTTGCGCGCGCGACGGCTGCGACCGCTTGCCTCAACGACCTCTCGCATCTGCGCCGCGGCACGCTCGCGATCGCCGCAAGCCAGACGGTGGCAAGCTACTGGCTGCCGGCACGTCTCGCCCGCTTCACCCATGATTATCCGCATATCGACGTGAAGCTGACCGTGCGCAACACGGCGGTGGTCGCCGAGGCGGTCGAGGAGGGAACGGCGCAGCTCGGCTTCGTCGAGGGCAGGGTCGATGCGGAAAAGCTGGACCATCGCAGCGTGGCGGTCGACCGCATCGCGATCTATGCGCCACCCCGCCACCCGCTTGCCGGAAGGCCGGTCGATCTCGAAGCGCTGCTTGCCGCACGGTGGGTGTTGCGCGAGGAAGGATCGGGGACGCGGGCAATGTTCCTGCAATCGATGCGGGCACATGGTGCGGATATCGATCAGCTGAAGGTCGAACTCGAATTGCCGTCGAACGAGGCGGTACTGACGGCCGTCGAGAGCGGTCCCTTCATCACCGCCGTTTCCAGGCTCGCCGCCCAGCCTTTCGCCGATAGCGGCCGGTTGGTGGAATTGCCGTTCGAACTTGCCGAGCGCAGCTTCGAATTGTTGACGCATCGCGACCGCCAGTTCAGCCGCGCGGCCCGCGCTTTCGTCGATCTGCTCTAGGCGAACGCGAAGGCGATTGCCATCCGGTTCGGCTGCCCTAACAATAGTCGCGCCGGTCCCGGGCGGGCCGGTTCTGGTCTTGCCAGGAGGTGCACCGTGTTCGAAATCGTCGAAAGGCCGGCGCAGCGGATTGCCGGCTCCTTCTGGGAGGGGACCTTCGTCGAGGCGGCCGACGGGGCCGTTCGCCGGCTGATCGCTGAGATGCAGGAGCATCACCTGCGTGTCCATCCGAAGGACCATCCGACGCTCGTCGGTCTGTCGTGGAACGACCGTCCTGATGGCTTCCGCTATCTCGTCGGCTTTGTTTCCCAGACGGCGGAAACGACGCGTCACCCTGGCCATGTGGACCTACCGGCCATGCGTTTCGTCAGCGCCATGCACCACCCTGATGATGGCGACGTCTTCGCGCATTATCAGCACATGTTTGACTGGATCGGGTCTGAAGGGCTCGTGGTCGATACCGGCAGGCTGCACTATCGCGAAGAGTACGAGCCGGGCTTCGTCTCTCTCTCGCTGTCGTCGCTCAGGTTGATGGTTCCGATTACAGCGCCGCGCGTCAAACATGACGCGCAAAGGACGCTGTAACACTTTGAACTTGCTGCATAAGTTTGCCATTAAATCGATTCCGATTTAAGGAACTATGCAGTAGCTGATCGTCAGTATCAGAAAAATTGCTTTGACCATCAACGCCCCCGCGTCTATCGCGGCTGACCTCCCTTTGCCCATTCGGATAGGTCAATGACACTCGCCCGCCTGGCTCCGGCCATCTTCGTACTGCTCTGGTCGACCGGTTGGGTCGTCGCCAAATATGCGGCCGTCTATGCCGATCCGCTGACGTTTCTGGTGCTGCGCTACACCCTGGCGATCCTGCTGTTCATCGGCTTCTGCCTGGTGACCGGGGCGAAATGGCCGAAGTCGTGGTCGGCCGCGGCCCATGCGGTCGTCTCCGGCATGTTTCTGCACGGGCTTTATCTCGGCGCCGTCTGGTGGGCGATCGGGCAGGGCGTGCCGGCTGCGATCTCGGGCATCATCGCCGGGTTGCAGCCGTTGATGACGGCCGTCGCCGCCTCCGTCGTCATCGACGAGAAGCTCAGCGTTCAGCAGAAACTCGGACTGGTGCTCGGCTTCTTCGGCATCGCGCTTGCCGTGCTGCCCAAGGTGTTTTCGATCGACACCGGCGCAACGCCGATCCACCTTTTCCCTGTCATCATCAACGTGCTCGGCATGGCCGCCGTGACCTACGGCACGCTCTACCAGAAGCGGCACCTCCAGAGCGGCGACATCCGTACGATCGCAGCGCTTCAATATCTCGGCGCCCTGATCGTCACGGTCCCGCTGGCCCTGGTGCTGGAGGATCTGCACGTCACCTGGAACCTGCAGATCTTTGCGGCACTCGCCTGGTCGGTGCTGGGGCTTTCCATGGGCGCGATCGCGCTGCTGCTTTATCTGATCCGCCGCGGCCAGGTATCGCGCGCAGCCTCGCTCATCTATCTCGTGCCGCCGCTTGCGGCCGTGCAGGCATGGCTGTTCTTCGGCGAGGCGCTGACGCTGCCGATGATCATCGGCACGGTCATTGCCGTTGCCGGCGTCTATCTCACCAACCGCAAACAGCAGGCATAAAAAACGGCGGGCCGAAGCGACCCGCCGTTCTTATCACTTTGTTTTTACGCATTTCCTGATGGAAAACCTGCTTCGCAGGCTTTCTGAAAATGCGCTAGGCAATGTCTTGCCGATCAGCCCTGCTGGCCGCGGTTGCCGCCACCGGCGCCACGACGCATGCCGCCCTGGCCGCCTTCGCGGCGGTCGCCGGCCTGGCCTTCAGGGCGCGGGCCCTTGTTGCGCCATTCGCCCGGCTTCTGGCCGGGACGACCGTGGTGCTTCTTGGGTTCGTGGTTGCGGTTGCCTTCCGAACGGCCGTCGGCGTGGGGCTGGCCAGCCGGACGCTGATCGCGGCGGTCCTGCTTCGGGCGGTCGTCGCGCAGAAGATCGTCACCGGCAAAGCTGCTTGGAGCCAGTGCCGACTGGCGAGCCGGGCGTTCGCGGCGCGGGCGGGCGTCCTGACGCTGGCCGCCGCCGCCATT
The DNA here is from genome assembly GCF_001976035.1 of Ensifer sp. 1H6. Taxonomy (NCBI): domain Bacteria; kingdom Pseudomonadati; phylum Pseudomonadota; class Alphaproteobacteria; order Hyphomicrobiales; family Rhizobiaceae; genus Ensifer; species Ensifer sp. 1H6. Next base: position 54,666 of record NZ_MOAI01000011.1, read on the forward strand.
GCCGCGGTGCTGGCCGTTGCCATTGCCGTTGCCGCGACCGCCGCGTCCCTTGGACGGACGGGCCTGGTCGGCAGGCGCTTCGCCGCTGGCAACCGCGATGTTGATGCCCATCAGCTTCTCGATGTCGCGAAGCAGGCGGATTTCGTCCGGTGCGCAGAAAGCGATCGCGATGCCGTCGCGGCCGGCGCGGGCAGTACGGCCGATGCGGTGAACGTAGGCATCGGGAACTTCCGGCAGGTCGTAGTTGTAGACGTGGGTGACGCCGGGGATGTCGATGCCGCGGGCAGCGACGTCGGTTGCCACGAGCACGCGGATCTCACCGTCACGGAAGGACTTGAGCGCACGCTCACGCTGGCCCTGGCTCTTGTTGCCATGGATCGAGGCGGCCTTGAAGCCGACGTGGTCGAGATGCTTCATCAGCTTCTCGGCGCCATGCTTGGTACGGCTGAAGATCAGCGACAGGCCATCCGGATTGTCGGTCAGGGTCTTCTTGAGGATGGTCGTCTTCAGGTCCTTGCCGGGGACGAAATGAACATACTGTTCGACCTTGTCGGCGGCCTTGCCCGGAGGCGTCACCTGAACCTTGACCGGGTCGGTCAGATATTCGCCGGCGAGTTCAGCGATCAGCTTCGGCATCGTCGCCGAGAACAGCAGCGTCTGGCGGTTCTTCGGCACGAGCTTCGAAATCTTGCGCAGGTCATGGATGAAGCCGAGATCGAGCATCTGGTCGGCTTCGTCGAGCACGAGGTAGCGACCCTGGGTCAGCGTCACGGCCTTGCGGTTGATGAGGTCGAGCAGGCGGCCCGGCGTTGCGACCAGGATGTCGACGCCGCGGGCGAGCTGTTCGGTCTGCTTGTTGATCGAGACGCCGCCGACGACAACGCCGATCTTCAGCGGGGACTTCTTGACGAACAGCTTGAGGTTGGCTGCGATCTGGTTGACCAGTTCGCGGGTCGGCGCCAGCACCAGGGCGCGGATGTTGCGCGGGTCGGGGCGCTTGCCGTCGGCAACGAGCTTTTCGATCATCGGCAGGCCGAAGGCGGCCGTCTTGCCGGTTCCGGTCTGGGCGAGACCGATGAGGTCGTGGCCCTTCAACACCAGCGGAATGGCCTGCGCCTGGATCGGCGTCGGCTTTTCGAAGCCGTTGGCGGACAGGGTCTCCAGAATGTGTTCGGAAAGACCAAGATCTTTGAAGGTGGACAAATGTATATACCTTTTGGGGGCGCCAAACGCATTCGCCGGAACCGCTATCTGCTGTTCCGGTGTCGTTTGGCGTCAAGAACCCCGCGTGAATTGGGAACTTGTGGGTTAAGAAAAAAGTCGTCAAGCGCCTGTGCTGTCGCCGGTTACGGCGTATGGTTGCGCTTTTCCTTCTTCACGGCTTTCTGTGTTGCCGAGGGCGCGCTCACGCGGCGGCCTGAAGGTGACGCTGCGTCCATGTCGTCGTTTTGGCCCCAAAAGTCAAGGTCCATCTTTTCGCAGGTGCGAAATGAGGTGGGGGCTATTCGGCGACCGACAGCTCGAAATCGGCGTCGGCAGCCTCCTGGCCGTTGACGAGGATCACCACGCGATGGGTGCCGGAATAGTAACGACGGGTTGTGATTGGCCGAATCGCGTGACGCTTTTCGATCCTGATCGTCGCGCCCGGCTCCAGCGTCGCCGATGTCCACTTGAACACCTTGGGCGAGGTCGTGCCATTCGCTTTGCGGTGGTGTACGGCGTAGTCGATCATGATCTTCTGGGTGGTCTTCGCGGTGTGCCTGACCGAAAGCTTGAAGACGAGGCTTTCGCCGAGCGCGATGTCCGACCGGTCGAGCGAGAAGGCTGCGTCTATGCCGGCGGGTGCGGCAAAGCCGAAGTTCGAAAGAGCTGCCTCATGTCCCTGTTTCAGAAGCGTTCGCGAGGCATGGCGCAGCAATTGCTGCCGCTCCGGCGAGGCACCCACCATGTGTTCGGCCACGAAACCGGCCACCAGATCCGGGTGATCCTTGGCAATGTCGTTGAGGCTGTTGGCAACCGAGCGGCGCACATAGTCCTCGGGGTCGTCGAGGAGGGCCGTCAGGATCGGCAGGATCGGCAGGATCGGCTGGGGATCGCGGATGAGCTTCGGCAGCCGCATTGCCCAGGGCAGGCGCGGGCGGGTGCCTTCGCTCGCCAGACGCCTGACATGGTGATTGGCGTCCGTTACCAATGAGCCGATGATCGTGAGCGCCCGCTCCTGGTCCGTGTCGATGAACACGCGGATACCGAACTCGGAGGTGAAGTGCGGCGTCAAAGCGCGCAGCAGCCACAGCGATAGCTCGAAATCGCCAAGCCCGCGTGCGGCGACATATTGGCTGACGGGCAACAGGGTCCAGCCGCTGAGGCCGGGCCTCTCGTCGGTGTGCAGACAATCGCCAAGCTTTGCCGCGGCTTGCGGGAAGGACTGCGGTAGGGTTTCGATGAGCGCATCGCGGATCTGCAGCGATCGTTGCATCAGTTCCAGTGCCTCGAGATTGTCGCTGGCAAGCGCCTCGAACCTTTTGCGGTCGAATGTCGGGCAGACCGCGCTCAGGCGGTCTGCGATGGCGGTGACGACGCCCGGATGCAACAGGTTTTTCAGTGGCTCCGCCATCTCTCGGTACTCTCCCGGCTCAGATCTGCTGTTCGACAGCAAAATGCTGCATCAGCATTACCGCGCTGATTGCCGCCATGTAAGGGGCGAAATCCGGGTCGCGACGCACGCGTTCGCCTGCCGATCTGGCATCATCGAGCGTTTCCCACTCGACCAGATCCGCGAGCATGTCGGGCTTTTCGCACGAGCCGACGGCGCGCCAGGAAATGAAGCCCGGATAGTTTGAAACGGCCTGCATCGCCCGATGGCGCGCGGCTGCGGCCGCGGGCTTGTCCACAACGATGCAGACGGCGAGTTCGAGGATGCTCTTGGTGGTCATGTCATGCTCCATGTTGATTGCCGCTTGACTAAAGCACAGTGCAACTGACAGCCTTATGGCCATAGCCTTACATCGACATGCGATGGGAATACGCGAATGAGACCTGCCGACCGGCTGTTTCGAATCATCCAGCTCATGCGGGCGACCGGCCGGGCGATGACGGCGCAGGAAATCGCCGACAAGATGGAGGTGGCGCGGCGGACCATCTACCGCGACATGGAACACCTGATGGCTTCGGGTGCGCCGATCGACGGCGAGCGCGGTGTCGGATACCTCCTGCGCGAGAGCTTTGACGCGCCGCCGCTCGCTTTCACCTTCGAGCAGCTCGAAGCGCTGGCCTTCGGCGCGCGGGCCGTGCAGATGCTTGGCGACCACCGGCTGGCGCAGGCCGCGCGCGAGGCCATGGAAAAGATCGAACACGGACTTCCGCCCGAGCACGTGGCGCGGCTGCGCAGCGCCCCGATCCGCGCCTTCCGTTCGGCGCTGCAGCCGAAGCCGCCGCCGATGCTGGGTGACCTGCGCCGGGCGATCGCCGAGGAGCGCAAGGTGCGCATGGCCTATGAAAGCCTCGCCGATCAGAGCTCGGAGCGCACCGTCTGGCCGCTCGGCCTCAGCGTCTTCGGCCATCACTGGCTGCTGACCACCTGGTGCGAGCTGCGCCAGGACTTTCGCGACTTCCGGGTGGATCGCATCCGGGAGATGAAACTCGAGCGCGATCATTTCCAGTCGTCACCAGAGCGCAGCTTCGACGCCTATCTCTCGCGCATGTAGGATGACACCGTAAAAGTGCGCGCGATCGAGGAAAAGATGGAACCGGATCGGGCTTCATCCGTTTCTATTAAGGGCTTATTCTGGCCTGCCCACGAGCAACATCATTGCATGGGAGACAATCGTGCAGAACCGGACTTGGATACTGGCCGCGGATGGCAATACGGCGCGCTTCGTCAAGGGCGTCAACCTGCGGAAGGACGAACGTCAGCACCCGGAAGAAGAGGTTATTCACACCGACCCGAAACGCGCCCAGGATATCATGGCCGACAAGCCGGGACGCAGCCATTCGTCCGTCGGTCATGGCCGGTCGGCGATGGAATACAGCAGTGATCCGGTACGCGAGGAAAAGCATCGCTTTGCCGTCGATGTGGCCAGCAGGCTCGAAGGCTATCTGAACGACAACGCCTTCGACAGCCTGGTGATCTGCGCGGCGCCAAGGACGCTCGGAGATTTGCGCAAGCTGCTTTCTGCCAATGTAAGGCAGAAGACGGTGGCCGAAATCGACCGCAACTGCGTCACTGTGCCGATCGAGCAACTGATCGCCACCGCCCGCTCGGCCGTTTATCCCTGAAGCTTTTGCAGGGAAAGTGCTTAGCGGTTTCCCGTCTGGGCATGCGTAAGGCAGAGGGCGGAAATGCTCTCATACGCATGCCGCATCTTGATGTAACAAGGCGTCCCGTCAGAAATCCGTCGGGACGCCGCCTTCCTCCTTGCGTTTTGCAACGAAGGCGTCGAGTTCGTCTTCGATCACCGGGTCCAGCGGCGGCCGTTCGTATTCGTTGAGCTTCTGCTTGAAGACACGGTTGGCGTGGTCATAGGTCGTCGGCCGGCCCGCCTCCGTCCAGGTTTCGAAGTTGCGCCAGTCGGAAAGGATCGGCGAATAGAACGCTGTCTCATAGCGTTGCAACGTGTGCAGCGTGCCGAAGTAGTGCCCGCCGGGGCCGACGTCGCGCACCGCGTCGAGCCCGAGTGCATCCTCGCTGACATCGAGCGGCGTCAGGAATTCCGCCACCATCTGCAGCATGTCGACGTCGAGGATGAATTTTTCGAACGAGGCGGTCAGTCCGCCCTCGGTCCAGCCGGCCGCATGCATGACGAAGTTGCCGCCGCCTTGCGTCAGTGCCCAGAGCGATAGCGCGGACTCGTAGGCTGCCTGCGCATCGAGCGTATTGGCGGCGTTGGTGTTGGACGTGCGGTAGGGAATGTTGTAGCGGCGGGCGAGCTGGCCGCCGGCAATGACCGCCTTCATGTATTCCGGCGTGCCGAAGGCGGGTGCGCCCGTCTTCATGTCGACATTCGAGGTAAAGCCGCCATACATGACCGGCGCGCCGCGCCGGACCATCTGGGTGAAGGCGATGCCGCACAGCGCCTCGGCATTCTGCTGCACCAGGGCACCGGCGATCGTGACCGGCGCCATGGCGCCTGCGAGCGTAAATGGCGTGACCACCACCACCTGATTGCGCGACGACATTTCGATGATGCCCTGCAGCATCGGCCCGTCGAGGCGCAGCGGCGAGGAGGTGTTGATGATGGTGAACAGCGACGGTTCGCGCTCCATCTGCTCCATGGATATGCCGCGACCGATGCGGGCGATCTCGATGCCGTCGGTGTTCCGCTCGCGGCCGAGCGAATAGACGTGGAAGACCTTGTCGGTGAGCTTCACCATGTCGGAGAGGCAGTCGAGATGACGCACGGATGCGTGCAGGTCGACCGGCTCGACGGGATAGCCGCCGGTGGTGTGGATGATGTCGTAGGACTGGGCGAGCTTCACCAGCTTGCGGAAATCCTCCTGATTGCCGGTGCGCCTGCCGCCTTCGCGGTCGGCCACGAAGGGGGCGCTGGCGATCTGGGCGAAGACCAGATTGTTGCCGCCGATCGCGACGTTGCGGGCCGGATTGCGCGCATGCATGGTGAAGGAGGAGGGAACCGAAGCGATCATCTCCATGATCAGCCCGCGATCGAAGCGCACGCGGTCGGTGCCGGGGGTGATATCGGCGCCCGCTGCCTTCATGCGCTGGCGCGCCTCGGGCAGGATGACATCCATGCCGATCTCTTCCAGGATCGTCAGCGACGCCTGATGGATCGCCTCGAGCGCGTCTTCTGACAGTACCGAGGATTTGCTCTGGGTGTTGACGAGATTGAGATATTTACCGCCTGAGGATTTTCGTGTGCGCTCGCCACTGCGGCCGCCGGGCCGGCGTCGCCGCTCGAGCGGGGCTGAGGAAGTTTCACCTGTGGCAGCATCCGGAAACTGATCGTCGTTCATGAAAAACCCACCGCGTTGCCGATGGATTTCTGTCGCAGATTTTTCGCGGTCATGCCCCTGCCATTTGCGACAGTTCAGTTCTCTGGTGGAGTAAAGGCCGTCAAAATGCCCGCGGACGCCGACTGCTCGCCTCGCTCAGCGCTTGTCTCCGCGCAGCATCTCGCGCTTCCCGGCGAAGCCCTTGCGCTTCTCGACGGCAAAGCCGGCCGCCTGCAGATTGCGGCGAACGAAGCCGGCGGCGGCATAGGTGGAGAAGCTGCCGCCGGCCGCGGTCTTGTCGAACACCAGCCGCATCAGCTCCTCCGACCACATGTCGGGATTGCGGGACGGTGCAAAACCATCGAGGAACCAGGCATCGAAGCGCTCCTTCGCTTGGGCGAGCCCCTCCAGTGCTGTGCCGCAAACGACGGTCAGGCGAACGCCATCGCCAAGATCGATCTCGATCCTGCCGTCGTTGGTTGCCGGCCAGCGATCGGTGAGGGCCAGCCGTTCGGCGTCGATCTCCGGCCAATGGGACAAGGCGCGGGAGATTTCCTCCGCCTGCATGGGAAAGCGCTCGAAACTGACGAAATGCAGCGTGCCGTCCGTGGTCGCCGTAGCTTTCCATTGCCGCCAGGTTTCACAGAAATTGAGGCCGGTGCCGAAGCCCAGTTCGCCGATGGTGAATGCCCCGCCGGAGGCCCAGCGTTCGGGCAGGCCGTTGCCGGCGAGGAACACATGTCCGCATTCGAGCCGACCGTCGGTGCGGCAATAAAAATGATCGCCAAACTCCCTGGAATAGGGCATATCGCCCTCGTGCCAATCGAGGCTTTGATGGGCCGGGGGCTGGTTCGGTTCTGCGGCGGATCCTGTCATGCGATGGCGATAATCCCGCCACCGGAGAAGGTCAATCGATGAGCGAACTTTTGATCGTCGGCGGCGGCATCATGGGGCTCTGGGCAGCCCTTACGGCAGCACGGACCGGCATGGACGTGCAACTGGTCGACGAGCATCGCATCGGGGCCGGCGCCAGTGGCGGCATACTCGGCGCGCTGATGCCGCACATGCCGGACAAATGGAACGCCAAGAAACAATTCCAGTTCGACGCCCTGGTGTCGCTCGAAAGCGAGATCGAAACGCTCGAGGCCGAAACCGGACTTTCGGCAGGTTACCGCCGCAGCGGGCGGATCATGCCGCTTGCGAAGCCGCATCTGCGCGAGATCGCTCTTCGCCACGAGCAGGATGCGACGCGCAACTGGCGGGCAGGCGACCGCCAGTTCTTCTGGCACGTGCGCGACGAGCTGCCGTCCGGATGGCTCAGTGCCGAGGCGGCGGCTTGCGGATTGGTGTTCGATACGCTTGGCGGTCGGCTTTCTCCACGCCAGATGCTGGCGGTTCTGCGTGCGGCACTGGCGCAATCGCCGAACGTGCGGATCGTCGAGGGGACGGGCGTTCGAGCAATCCATCCGGGCCAGGGCCGCGCCGAACTCGATGACGCCACGGAAATCGCCTTCGGCCATTGCATAGTTGCTGCCGGCGTCGACAGCTTTCCGCTCGTCGATGCGCTGTCGGGACCTCTCCGTGGACCGAGCGGCACGGGGGTCAAGGGCCAGGCGGCGCTGCTTCTGGCCGATGTCGATCCGCAATTGCCCGTCATCTTCACCGACGGCGTCTATATCGTCGCCCATGACGACGGGCATATCGCGGTCGGCAGCACCAGCGAGAACAAATATGCCGATCCGCAGTCGACGGATGAACTGCTGAATGAGCTGCTGGTGCGCGCCGAGGCGCTGGTCCCGTCCTTGCGCGGGGCGGAGGTGGTCGAGCGCTGGGCCGGCATCCGGCCGAAATCGACCGGCCGGGAGCCGATCGCCGGGCGCCATCCGGATCACGAAAACCTGTCGGTCCTGACAGGCGGCTTCAAGGTGAGCTTCGGCATCGCCCACCGCCTCGCGCGCTTCGTCGTCGACGAGATCACCGGCCAGCCGTTGATCGACATTCCGGGATCCTTCTTGTGCCAGAATCACATAGCGGCACTTCGCGAGAAACATCTTTAAGCTGGCGGCATAAGAACGGCCCCGCCATCGGCGGAGCCATGTCGGGACGATCGTAAACCCGATCCTTACATCCAGTAAGGCGGCACGCCGTAATAGTCATAGACCCGGCGTCCGTTCTCGCTGTTCCAGTCGTATTCCTCGTTGCCGTGATATTTCGGCGCCCGCTCGACCTGTTCGCGAGTCACATCAGTCCGATAGCCGCCGAGGTTCTCATCATAGGTCAGCTTGGCCCAAGGCAGTGGATAGTGATCTTCCCCGATGCCGAGAAAACCGCCGAACCCGAGCACGGCATAGGCCACGCGACCGCTGCGCTTTTCCAGGATAACGCGCTCGATCGAGCCGATGTGCTTGTTGTCGGCGCCATAAACCTTCGTGCCTTCAACCTTGTCGCTGGCGATCAGGTCATGGGTTTCCTTGATCCCGGCGTCCTGAAGGTTCGCATTGTGATAGGTCACGCTTCTTCTCCATCGTTGTTTGCTACCTCAGGGGAACGGCTGGTCGGTGGGATGGTTCCGAAAAAGCTGCGGGCGCGATCCGGACGGTAATCGCGTGGTATTGCCCCTTCCACTTCGTCAAGCTGTCACGCAAATCACCTAAGACGCGGGCAATAGAGCGTCGCGTCTTCCCGGGGAGGGTATTGTTGAAGCTCTAAGATTTTGAACCTGCGCACCCTGGCGACGATCGAGATCGATTGTCGCGGGTCTGTGCCAGAACGGATTTCCGGAGCATGCGCATGCGTTACGCGATTTGTTTCACGCCGCCGATGGCCGACCCGCTTTCAACGGTTGCCGCCAGTTGGCTCGGCCGCAATGTCTATTCCGGCGAGCCCACCGAGTTACCATCGATCTCCGGATTGACCGCATCCGAGATCGCCTTCCATACGGCTGTCCCGCGTCGCTTCGGCTTTCAGGCGGTGGTGATGTCGCCCTTCCGGCTTCACCCCGATATGGACGAGGCGCAGCTACTCAAGGCGCTGATGCATTTTGCCGGCGCCCAGACGCCGTTCGAGATCGAGCGCCTGGAAGTGGCCCGGCTCGGCCACTGCTGGGGACTGATGCCGCAGATCCCGAGCACGGCGATGCATCTGCTGGCCGCCAGCATCATCCAGGAATTCGACGCGTTCCGCGCGCCGCTCAGCGAAGACGACATCGAGCGCTCCGACCCCGACAGGCTGACGGCGCCGCAATTTTCCAACCTGCATCGCTGGGGCGATCCTCATGTGATGGATGAATATCGCTTTCACATGATGCTGACCGGGCCGCTCAATCTGGACGCGATGCGCAGCATCGAGGCACCGCTTCGCGACCTGTTCGAACCATGCCTGGCGCCGCCGCTGACGATCGGCAGCCTGGCGCTGTTCGTGGAGCAGGAATCGGGCGCGCCGATGCGCGTCCACTCGCAACACCCGCTCGGCAAGATTTCGGCGGCCAAGCGGGCCGAACGGATCAAGCGGCCGGCAGCCGAGGCGACGCTTGCGCCAGGCCCTATCCCGCCACTGTCGCGGATGGTCGCCTCGCTGATGGCCGGCCGCTAACCGTCTGCACCGACGTCATTTTGTCTCGACAATCCGGTCGGCGGTGATACCGTTCCGGAAAATTCGAAGGGTGATTTGATGTCTGAGACTTCCTATCCGCGTGACCTCGTCGGCTATGGCCGCAACCCGCCCAAGGCAAACTGGCCGGGCGATGCGCGTATCGCCGTGCAGTTCGTGCTCAACTATGAAGAGGGCGGCGAAAGCTGCATCCTCGATGGCGACCTGGCCTCCGAGAGCCTGCTCTCGGAGATCGTTGGTGCACAGCCTTGGCAGGGCCAGCGCAACCTCAACATGGAATCGATTTATGAGTACGGTTCGCGCTCCGGTTTCTGGCGGCTCTGGCGCATGTTCACCAGCCGCGACGTGCCGTTGACGGTCTACGGCGTGACGTTGGCGATGGCTCGCAATCCCGAAGCGGTCGCCGCCATGAAGGAAGCGGGCTGGGAGATCGCCAGCCACGGCCTGCGCTGGCTCGAATACAAGGATTTCCCCGAAGAGGTGGAGCGCGAGCATATCCGCGAAGTCGTTCGGCTGCATACCGAACTGACCGGCGAGCGCCCGCTTGGCCTTTACCAGGGCAAGCCTTCAAGCAACACGCTGAAGCTCGTTCTCGAAGAGGGCGGGTTCCTCTATTCCTCCGATTCCTATGCGGATGAGTTGCCCTATTGGGTGGCGGGGCTGACGGCCGACAAGCCGCATCTGATCATCCCCTACACACTCGACGCCAACGACATGCGCTTTGCGACGAACCAGGGTTTCAACTCCGGCGACCAGTTCTTCACCTATCTCAAAGACACGTTCGACGTGCTCTATGAGGAGGGCAAGGAAGGCAACGCCAAGATGATGAACATCGGCCTGCACTGCCGCCTCGTTGGGCGTCCAGGCCGCGCCGCGGCGCTGGCGCGGTTCATCGACTATGTCATGTCGCACGACAAGGTCTGGGTGCCGCGGCGCATCGACATCGCCCGTCACTGGTATGAACACCACAAGCCGGAAGGGGCTCTCTGATGTCCGATCGCGACGCCTTCGTCAGCCGCTTCGGCGGCGTGTTCGAGCATTCTCCATGGGTTGCCGAACGGGCCTACGACCGGGCGGCCGCAACGGGACTTTCGGCCGGCAACGTGCACTCGGCACTTTGCCAGGCCTTTCGCGCCGGTCTGCCGCGCGAAAGGCTGGCGGTGCTGCGCGCCCACCCGGATCTTGCCGGCAAGCTGGCGATCGCCGGCAAGCTGACGGCGGACTCGACGGCGGAGCAGGCGTCGGCCGGCCTCGACCGCCTTTCGGCCGACGAGCATGCCCGGTTCACGGCGCTGAACGAGGCCTATACGCAGAAATTCGGCTTTCCCTTCATCATCGCGGTCAAGGGCCTGACGAAGAACGACATTCTCGCCTCGTTCGAAAGGCGCATTGACAATTCGACCGAAGAGGAATTTGAAACCGCCTGTGCGCAGGTGGAGAAGATCGCCCGCCTGCGGCTGCAATCCATGCTTCCAGGAGACGAAAATGCCTGACATACCCGTTCGCTATCTGCGCTCATCTTTACCGAGGGCAGTCGAACCGGACCATGCCGACGCCGCCGGCAATGAGCACCGCGGGGCGATGGCCTGATGTCGCGTATTCTTTCGATCGAACCCCTGACGCAGGATGCTTTCGCGCCGTTCGGCACGGTCATCGAGGCTGATCCGGCTTCGATGCGGTACATCAATGGCGGGACCACCGAACGCTTCCATGGCCTGGCGCGTGCCGATGTTGTCGGCGAGGGTGCCGATGTCATCATCAATATCTTTCGCGGCCAGCCGCGCGCCTTTCCTTACGCGGTGGCGATGATGGAGCGACACCCCTTCGGCAGCCAGAGCTTTTCGCCGCTCGAGGACCGGCCCTGGCTCGTCGTCGTTGCCGAAGACGAGGGGGGCCGACCGGGAATGCCGCGGGTGTTCCGGGCGAACGGGCGGCAGGGCGTCAACTACGGGCGCAATGTCTGGCACCATCCGCTGATGTCGGTGGGCGCGGTCAGCGACTTCATCGTCGTCGATCGGGATGGGCCGGGAAACAATCTCGAAGAATATGTCTACGACGAGCCCTTCGTCATCGAGAGCGCAATATGAAGGAAGAGCAGCGATGAGCAGCACCGGCCGCCTGACCACCCATGTCCTCGACACTGCGCTCGGCACGCCGGCCGAAGGCTTGCGCATCGACCTCTTTTGGCTCGAAGGCGACGAGCGGCAACTGATCCGCACCGTTCATACCAACAGCGACGGACGCGTCGATGGGCCCATGGTCGAAGGCATCGGCTTCATGGCGGGCAGCTACGAGTTGGTCTTCCACGCCGGCGACTATCTTCGTCGTGTCGGTGCGGACCTGCCGGAGCCTGCCTTCCTCGACCTGATCCCGCTGCGCTTCGGCATTGCCGATCCGGCCAGCCATTATCACGTGCCGCTGCTTCTTTCGCCCTACGGCTACTCGACCTATCGCGGCAGCTGAGCGTGGGTGGATGAGTGTTCGCGGCGTAAAATTCAGTCGAAAACCGTCGCCTTGATCGGGATTGTGTGAGACGATTTTGAGACTCACGAGGGGAATTCGATGCGTTTCATCAATCCGATCCCTTTCGTCCGCGACATCGATCGATCCAGGGACTTTTACCGGGAGACACTCGGTCTGACGGTGTTGAAGGACTTCGGAAACTTCGTTCTCTTCGAGACCGGTTTTGCGATCCACGAGGGTCGTTCGCTGGAACAAACAGTCTGGCGGGAAGTCGGTCCCGCGGAAGAACCCTATGGGCGAGGGAACCTGCTGCTCTACTTCGAGCATGAGAATATCGAAGCGGCCTTCGAAAGCATTGCGCCGCAGGTGGAGCTGATCCACCCGATTGAGCGGCAAGCCTGGGGACAGCGGGTGTTCCGTTTTTATGATCCCGACGGGCACGCAATAGAGATCGGAGAGCCGCAAACTCTTGGATCTACTGCATAATTCCTCAAATCTGATCCGATTTGAGGATAGAATTATGCAACAAGTTTGAAGCGATACAGCGTCCTTTGCGCGTCATATTTGACGCGCGGCGCTGTAAAGGCGACCTGCATCAATCCTGAAGCTTACGACTGAACCGCCCGTCTCAAAGGACGGTTCGCCGCAAGAAACGATCGCATACGTTTAGTTTATGCGACCAATTTGGAACTGCAGGCATTCCACACACGTGTTGGAGGCCGGCCGCGAAGCCGCCCTTTTCAGGCAATCCGGCTTCGCCGGTTGGCGCGCTCGATCAATCCGCGAGAATGTCGCGGTTGACGTCGTTGATATCGCGCTTGCCGCAGAGCGCCATGGTGATGTCCATCTCCTTGCGGATGATTTCCAGCGCCTTGGTCACGCCTTCCTTCCCCATGGCGCCGAGGCCGTAGAGGAAGGGGCGGCCGATATAGGTGCCCTTGGCGCCCATGGCGACGGCCTTCAGCACGTCCTGGCCGGAGCGGATGCCGCCATCGAGATGCACCTCGATCTGGTGGCCGACCGCATCGACGATGCGCGGCAGCATGCTGATCGAGGAATGGGCGCCATCGAGCTGGCGGCCGCCGTGGTTGGAGACGATGATCGCGTCGGCGCCGGTCGCCGCCGCCATCTTGCGTCTTCCGGATCGAGAATGCCCTTCAGGATCAGCGGACCGCCCCAGCGCTCCTTGATCCATTCGACGTCCTTCCACGAGAGTTGCGGGTCGAACTGTTCTGCCGTCCAGGCGCCGAGCGAGGACAGGTCGGTGACGCTCTTGGCGTGGCCGACGATATTGCGGAAGGTGCGGCGGTTGGTGCCGAGCATCTTCATGCACCAGCCGGGACGTGTCGCCATCTGCCAGAGATGCTTGGGGGTCAGCTTCGGCGGGGCCGACAGGCTGTTGCGCAGGTCCTTGTGGCGCTGGCCGAGGATCTGCAGGTCGAGCGTCAGCACCAGTGCCGAGCACTTGGCGGCCTTGGCCCGGTCGATGAGGTTCAGCACGAACTCGCGCTCGCGCATGACGTAGAGCTGGAACCAGAAGGGCTTGGTTGTGACCGACGCGACATCCTCGATTGAGCAGATGCTCATGGTCGACAACGTGAAGGGAACGCCAAAGGCTTCGGCCGCCTGGGCTGCCAGCATCTCGCCATCGGCGTGCTGCATGCCGGTCAGCCCCGTCGGCGCCAGCGCCACCGGCATCGACACTTTCTGGCCGATCATGGTCGTTTCCAGCGAGCGGTTGGTCATGTCGACCAGCACCCGCTGGCGCAGCTTCACCTTGGCGAAGTCTTCCTCGTTGGCGCGATAGGTGCCCTCGGTCCAGGCGCCGCTGTCGGCGTAATCGAAGAAGAGCTTCGGTACGCGGCGCTTGGCAAGGGCCTTGAGGTCGCTGATTTCGAGGATTTGCGTCATGGAAACGGCCTTCATCTGAAACACAGGTTAGAGCGGGATGCGGGCGGAAAGCCGCGGACACTTTTCCGCACCCAACTCTTGGGATGACTACCGAGGCCTTACCATGTTTGCCGGAGGCTTGTTAATAGCGCGGACGCAAAGAGGTCAATTTTTTTGACCTCTTTGCCAATGACGGTGAAGTCAGGCAGCAGCGAGTGCCGCCTTGGCCGGTTTTCCCGCCACATAGGTCTCGACGATCGCGCGGTCGTCGCCCATGGTCTGGAGCAGGAAAAGTTCATCGGCGAGTGAGTTGACCACTTCGGCGCGCAGCGCCATCGCCGGTGTTGCCGCCATGTTGAGCACGATGAAGTCGGCGTCGGTGCCGGCCTCGAGCGTGCCGATGCGATCGACCAGCGACAGCGCCTCGGCGTTGCCGCGGGTCATCATGAAGAAGCTGTCGAACGGGTTCAGCCGCTCGCCCTGCAGTTGCAGGATCTTGTAGGCCTCGTCGAGCGTCTTCAGCATCGAATAGCTGGTGCCGCCGCCGATATCCGAGGCGACCGAGGTGCGTACCGGCTTTTCGCGCCGGTTGAGCGCCCGCAACGGGAAAAGGCCCGAGCCGAGGAAGAGGTTGGATGTCGGGCAGAAGACCGCGACCGATCCCGTCTCGCACATCACGTCCGCCTCGCGGTCTGAGAGGTGGATGCAGTGGCCGAACAGGCTCTTCGGCCCAAGCAGCCCATAACGGGCGTAGACGTCGGTATAATCGGTGGCTTCCGGATAGAGTTCGCAGGTAAAGGCGATCTCGTCGCGGTTTTCCGACAGATGTGTCTGGACATGCAGGTCGGGAAACTCATGCACCAGCGATTTTGCGACGTCCATCTGCTCCGGCGTCGAGGTGATGGCAAAGCGCGGAGTGATGGCGACATGGTTGCGGCCCTTGCCGTGCCAGTCGCGGATTACCGCGCGGGTCTCGTCGTAGCCCATCTGCGGCGTATCGAGCAACCCCTGCGGGGCATTGCGGTCCATCATCACCTTGCCGGCGATCATGCGCATGTCGCGGCGTAGCGCCTCGGCGAAGAAGGCGTCGGCGGATGCCTTATGCACGGTGCAATAGGCGGCCGCCGTCGTCGTGCCGTGGCGGACCATTTCGTCGAAGAAACGGCTGGCGATGCGCTCGGCATGGGCGGTCTCGACGAAGCGGCACTCTTCCGGGAAGGTATAGGTGTTGAGCCATTCCAGCAGGTTGGCGGCGTAGGAGGCCATCACCTGCATCTGCGGGAAATGCAGATGCGTGTCGATGAAGCCCGGCACGATCAGGTGCGGGCGGTGATCGATCTCGACGATATCATCCGCTGCCTCGGCCTTCACAGTCGCGTAGGTGCCAGACGTTTTGATCCGGCCGTCTGCGACCAGCAGCGCGCCATCGCTTTCATAGGTGTAGGCGGCGCTGTCCTCGATTGCCATTGGCGCGCGGTGAAAGCTCAAGAGGCGGCCGCGGATGAGCGTCGTTGTCATTGTGTCTTGCCTTCCTCGACGGCGCTTTCGAACCAGGCTGCCAGCAACTGGCGCTCGTCCGTCGTCATGTCGGTTATGTTGCCGGGCGGCATGGCATGGCTGCGCCCCGCCTGGATATAGATTTCGCGGGCGTGGGCGGCAATCTCCTGATCGCTCTCTAACACCACGCCCTTCGGCGGCCGGGCGATGCCCTCATAGACCGGTTCGGCTGCGTGGCACATGGAACAGCGGGTCGAGATCGCGTCCTTGACGGCGGGGAAATGCGCATTCTCCGCAAACCGGGCAAAGACCGGCGCGACCTCGGCTTTTTCTTCGCCGGTCAGCACCTTCGGCACGGTCGACAGCCACATGATCAGGATGAAGAGGAGGACGGTGACGAGCCACGTCCAGGTAGGCCTACCCTTGCGGGCATGGGTCGTATTGAACCAGTGCCGGATGGTGACACCCATCAGGAACACCAGCGCCGCGATGATCCAGTTGAAGGCGGTGGCAAAAGCCAGCGGATAGTGGTTCGACAGCATGAAGAAGATGACCGGCAGGGTCAGGTAGTTGTTGTGCAGCGAGCGCTGCTTGGCCTGGGCGCCGAGCTTCGGGTCGGGCGTGCGCCCGGCGATCAGGTCGGCAACGACGATCTTCTGGTTGGGAATGATGAGGAAGAAGACGTTGGCCGACATGATGGTGGCGGTGAAAGCGCCCAGATGCAGGAAGGCGGCGCGGCCTGTAAACACCTGGGTATAGCCCCAGGCCATGATCACCAGCGCCACATAAAGAAGCGCCATCAGGCCCCAGGTGTTGTTGCCGAGCGGCGACTTGCAGAGCAGGTCATAGAAGACCCATCCGATGCCGAGCGAGGCGAGCGAGATCAGGATCGCGGACGTTGCCGAGATATCGAGCACGTGGCGATCGATCAGGAAAAGATCGGCACCGCCGTAATAGACCAGACAGAGCATGGCGAAGCCCGAAAGCCACGTCACGTAAGATTCCCATTTGAACCAGGTCAGGTGCTCGGGCATCGAGGCGGGGGCGACCAGATATTTCTGGATGTGGTAGAAGCCACCGCCATGCACCTGCCATTCCTCGCCGTAGGCTCCAACAGGCAGGTGGTCGCGCTTCACGAGACCGAGGTCGAGCGCGATGAAATAGAAGGATGAGCCGATCCAGGCGATGGCGGTAATGACATGCAGCCAGCGCACAGCAAAGGCCAGCCATTCCCAGGCGATGGCGAACTCGTACATTCAGGTCCCCTTTATTCTCTCCGTCAGCGCACCTTGCGCAAAAACCGGGAGTTGGGGAAGGGGGCGAATGCGCCTCCAAGCGTAAATTGCCGCGATCGGGACGATTTCGGGGTGAATTCACCCGGAATGATAAACCTGATGGATTCTAATGGGTTACCCTAGCTCGCGGAAGCCGCCTTGCGCTCTTCTACCCAATCGGCCCCGAACTGAACCGACGGGCAGAGTTCGCTGAGGATCCAGTCGCGGAAGATGCGGATCTTCGGGGTGTTGCGGCGCGCATGCGGGTAGGCCAGCCAGTAGTCGCAGCCGTCGCTGCAGCGCAGGTCGAAAGGCTGGTAGAGCCGGCCAAGCGCTACGTCGTCACCGTAGAATTCCGGTGTCAGGATCGCCACGCCCTGGCCGGCAACGGCGGCGCGCGCCTCGAAGGATTGCGCGCCGAGCCGGCTTGTCGGGCGGCCCTCGAGATCCGGATCGTCGACGCCGGCGGCCGAAAACCAGATCCGCCACCAGGGGTCGCCGGCATCGATGATCCTGAGCTTCAGGAGATCACGCGGCTCGCGGATGCCGCCAACGGTTTCGGCGAGTGCCGGGCTCAGCATCGGGCTGAACTCGACGCGCATCAGCGGATGTGTGTCGAGGCCCGGCCAGACGCCGGCGCCGGAGCGGATGGCGAGATCCGTGGGTTCCTTGGCAAAATCGACGAGGTTGTCGTTGGTGTCCAGGCGCACGGCGATGGTGGGGTGGGCGAGCTGAAACGAGCCGATGTTGCGGGCGAGCCATTGCGAGGCGAAGGTCGGGGTCGAGCTGATCAACAGTGTGCTGTCGATATCGCCGCGCGCTGAGGAGACGGCCTCCTGCAGCATCTCGAAGGCTTCGGTGACCCGTGGCGCCAGCCGCTGGCCGACATCGGTCAACGCGATCTGGCGTGGGCGGCGCAGGAACAAGGGCTCGCCGACGCTCTCCTCGATCAGCTTGACCTGGTAGCTGACGGCGGTCTGGGTCATGCCCAGCTCCTCGCCGGCCTTGGTAAAACTGCCGAGCCGGGCGACGGCTTCGAAGACCCTCAACGCATTCAGCGGAAACTGCTTGGACATCTTCATGGATAAGTTCTCTTGATGCATGCAGACGGATGTTCGATTGGAACTCAATCCTCTTCCACGGCATCCTGCAAGTCAACTTCCCAAGACGAACAGGTGCTCAAAATGACTTGCGACGTTATCGAACATACTGAAAGAAAACCGCTTCTTTCGCTGGATGCGGTCGTGCGGCTCACGTCCACCCTGTTTGGCCGTGCCGTTGTCGCCAAGCCGGTGCTCGACGTCAATGCGCTGTCCGACCATATCAAAAGAGACATGGGTTTCATGGATGGCCGTGGCCCCTATGGGGACGATGTCGAGGCGCAGGCCGACGCGCACCGCCTCGTCAACATCGACGAGCTGCCCCGGATCTGACCGGAGCTCTCACACGCCGCGCGTCGAACGGGATGCGCGGCGATGTCATCAATCAAGACGATTGTCGAAGGCGTTCGACGGCCATCAGCACGCGCTCCGGCGTCGCCGGCGCATCAAGGCGCGGGCATTCGCGATAATCGGCAACGCTCGCCACCGCCATCGACAGCGCCTCGAGCACGGAGATCGGCAGCATGAAGGGCGGTTCGCCCACGGCCTTTGACCGCCCGATGGTCTTTTCCGCATTTTCCGACCACTCGGCCAGTTTGACGTTGAAGATCTTCGGCCGGTCCGAGGCGAGCGGGATCTTGTAGGTCGAGGGTGCGTGCGTGCGCAGTCGGCCCTTGTCGTCCCACCACAGCTCCTCCGTTGTCAGCCATCCCATGCCCTGGACGAAACCGCCTTCGATCTGGCCAAGGTCGATCGCCGGATTGAGCGAGCGGCCGACATCGTGCAGCACGTCGACGCGATCGACCATGTATTCGCCGGTCAGCGTATCAACAGATACTTCCGACACCGAGGCGCCATAGGCGAAGTAGTAGAAGGGCGTTCCCCGTCCGGTCGCGCGGTCCCAATGGATTTTCGGCGTCTTGTAGAAGCCGGCGGCCGAAAGCTGCACGCGCGCCGTATAGGCAAGCTTGATGAATTCCGGGAAGGGTACCAGTTCTTCGCCGATCTTCACGTGATCGGGAACGAAAGTGACGTTTTCCGCCGTCGTCTGCCAGCGCTCGGCTGCAAAGGCGACGAGCCGTTCCTTGATCTGGCGCGCCGCATCGAAGGCGGCCATGCCATTGAGGTCGGAGCCGGACGATGCAGCGGTCGCCGAGGTGTTGGGGACCTTGCCGGTCGTGGTCGCGGTGACGCGCACGCGGTCGAGATCGACCTGGAAGCTGTCGGCGATGACCTGCGCGACCTTCACATAAAGGCCCTGGCCCATTTCCGTGCCGCCGTGGTTCAGGTGGATCGAGCCATCCTGATAGATGTGCACGAGGGCGCCGGCCTGGTTAAATGCGGTCATGGTGAAGGAGATGCCGAACTTCACCGGCGTCAGCGCGATGCCCTTGCGAATGACACGGCTCGCACGGTTGAACTCGATAATGGCCATGCGGCGCGCCTGGTAATCGGCGTCGACTTCAAGCTCGGCGACGATCCGGGCGATGATGTTGTCTTCGACCTGCTGGTGGTAAGGGGTGATATCCCGGCCGGAACCCTTCTCGCCGTAGAAATTGAGCTTGCGGATCTCGAGCGGATCCTTGCCGAGAGCGTAGGCGATCTCTTCGATCATGCGCTCGCCGCCGACCATGCCTTGCGGGCCACCGAAGCCGCGATAGGCGGTGTTGGAGACGGTGTTCGTCTTCAGCGGCTGCGACGTCAGTTTTACATGCGGGTAGAAGTAGGAGCTGTCTGCGTGGAACAGCGCGCGGTCGGTCACCGGTCCGGAGAGATCGGAGGAGTAGCCGCAGCGCGCAGCGTAATTGGCGTGAACGGCGTGGATGCGGCCTTCCTCGTCGAAGCCGACATCGTAGTCGACGAGGAAGTCGTGACGCTTGCCGGTGGCGGTCATGTCCTCGTCGCGGTCGGGGCGAAACTTGACCGCACGGCCGAGCTTTTTCGCCGCCACGGCTGCAAGGGCTGCGAACTGGTTGCCCTGCGTTTCCTTGCCGCCGAAGCCGCCGCCCATGCGGCGCACATTGACCGTGACCGCATTGGAGGGAACGCCGAGCACGTGCGAGACCATGTGCTGGATTTCGCTTGGGTGCTGGGTCGACGACCAGACGGTGACCTCGTCGTCCTCGCCGGGAATGGCAAGGGCGATATGGCCTTCGAGGTAGAAGTGCTCCTGGCCGCCGATGCGCATCCGGCCCTTCAGCCGGCGCGGCGCCTTTTCCAGTTCAGCGTCGGCATCGCCCCGCTGCAAGGTCAGGGGCTGGGTGACGAGCTCGCCGCCATGGGCTACCGCATCGGTGATATCGGTGAAATGCGCCAGGTCGCGATAGCTGATCTTCGCCAGCCGGGCAGCACGACGGGCGATGTCGCGCGTCTCGGCGATGACGGCAAAGGCCGGCTGGCCGTGGAACTGCACGATGCCGTCGGCAAGCACCGGCTCGTCATGCAGGTGGCTGGGGCTGATATCGTTGGAATGCGGCATGTCGCTCGCCGTCAGCACGCAGACGACGCCGGCCGCCGCGGCGACGGCCGAGAGGTCCATGGCGGTGATTTCGGCGTGGGCGCGGTCGGTCATCCCCAGCGCACCGTGCAGCGTGCCCGCCGGTTCCGGCATGTCGTCGATGTAATCGGCGGTGCCGGTCACGTGCTTGTGGGCGCTGTCATGGCGCTGGTGCGAATGCATCTGCCCCTTGATCGCCTTGCGTTCTTCGAAGGTCGACTTGTCCATGATTACCTCTCTCCCGCCGCGTAGCGCACGAGCTCCGCCGGCTGGCCGCCACTTTCCAGGAAAAAGCGCATCAGCAGGTTCTTCGCCGCCAGCATGCGATAGGTGCTGGTGGCGCGCCAATCGCTCAAGGGCTGATAGTCGGCCTCGAAGGCTGCCTGAGCGGCGCGCACCGTTTCCTCGGTCCAGGGCTTGCCGATGAGCGCGGCCTCGACGGTTGCAGCGCGTTTCGGCGTGCCGGCCATGCCGCCAAAGGCGATGCGGGCGGTCTCTACCCGGTTGCCGTCAAGCGAAATGCGGAAGGCGCCGAGTAATGCGGAAATGTCCTCGTCGCGGCGCTTGGAGAGCTTGTAGGCCGCAAACAGCTCACCCGCCGGCAGCGCGGGCACGAAGACGCTCTCGACGAATTCGCCGGCTTTGCGGTCCTGCTTGCCGTAGGCGATGAAGAAATCTTCAAGCGGCAGCGTGCGCGTCCCTTCCGTCGAGCGCAGCGTGACAGTTGCCCCCAGCACGATCAGGGGCGGTGGACTGTCGCCGATCGGCGAACCGTTGGCGATGTTCCCGCCGATCGTGCCCATGTTGCGCACCTGTTCGCCGCCGATACGGTCGATCAACCGGCCGAAGGCTGGATAGGCTTTGCTGAGCGCTGCAAAGGCGGCTGAATAGCTGACGCCGGCACCAATGGTCAGGCCGCCGTCGCTTTCCTCGATGCGCTGCAGTTCGGCGATGCCGTTGATGAAGACGACGGGATCGATCGGACGCATCTGCTTGGTGACCCAGAGGCCGACATCGGTGGCGCCGGCAACCACCGTCGCGCCTTTGTGCTCGGCAAGAGCGGTCGCGAGGCCGGTGGCATCCGCCGGCACGATCAGACAGCTTTCACCGTGGCGGACGGTGATCGTTTTCTCGGGTTGAAGCGCCTTGAGGCGGGCGATGGTGGCCTCGCGCGCAGCCGTGATCGGATCGAAGATAGCAGAAGGCCGCGCGCTTGCGGCGGCCTCGGCCGCCTTGACGATCGGCTCGTAGCCGGTGCAGCGACAAAGGTTGCCTTGCAGCGCCTTTTCGATGTCGGCCCGGCTGGGATTGTCGTTCGAAAGCCAGAGGCCATAAAGCGACATGACGAAGCCGGGCGTGCAGAAGCCGCATTGTGAGCCATGGAAATCGACCATCGCCTGCTGCACGGGATGAAGCGTTCCATCCCTGGCGGCGAGATGCTCAACGGTGACCACATGGGTCGCATGCAACGATCCGACGAAGCGGATGCAGGCATTGACGCTTTCATAGACCAGCGTTTCGCCGGCGAGCCGGCCGACGAGCACGGTGCAGGCACCGCAATCGCCCTCCGCGCAGCCTTCCTTGGTTCCTGTCAGCCGGCGCTCAAGCCTGAGATAGTCGAGCAGGGTCGCGGTCGGCGCGACGTCGGAAAGCGCCACCTCGCTATCATTGAGGATGAAGCGAATGCTGTCGTCGTCCTTGCGTTCCCTAACCTTAGGCATGCCATTCATTCCTGCTGATGCATGGCCGCAAAAACCGGAAGCGTTCCCGGCGACGGACCATGCGCATTTTCATAGAGTTAGGGCGTCGTCCGCCTCGTCTCAATGGACGGGCGGCTCTCTATTGCGCCGTCCAGCCGCCGTCCATGGAAACATGCGTGCCGGTGATCTGCGCCGCATCATCGCTTGCGAGATAGACGGCGAGCGACGCTACCTGCTCGACGGTGATGAATTTCTTGGTCGGCTGGCCCTTGAGCATTACGTCGTTGATGACCTGCTCTTCGGTGATGCCGCGGGTGCGGGCCTGATCCGGGATCTGCTTTTCGACCAGCGGGGTCAGCACATAACCCGGGCAGATCGAATTGGCGGTGATGCCATTTTCCGCAACTTCGAGCGCGACGGTCTTTGTCAGCCCCATGATGCCGTGCTTGGCGGCGACATAGGCCGATTTGAACGGCGAGGCGACGAGCCCGTGGGCAGAGGCGATGTTGACGATGCGGCCCCAGCCCTTTGCCTTCATGCCGGGCAGGGCGGCGCGAATGGTATGGAAAGAGGAGGAGAGGTTGATGGCGATGATCCGGTCCCATTGCTCGACCGGGAAATCCTCGACCTTCTCGACATATTGAACGCCGGCATTGTTGACCAGAATGTCGACGCTGCCGAAGCGTTTTGCCGCCGTTGCCATCAGGTCGGCGATCTCGTCCGGCTTCGTCATGTCGGCCGGGTGATAGATGACCGTTCCCGTGGTGAGCGCCCCGACTTCGTCCGTCGCAGCCTTGATTTCGTCCGGCGTGCCGAAGCCGTTCAAGACGATGTTGGCGCCGCCCTTGGCAAAAGCCTTGGCAATGGCAAGGCCGATGCCGCTCGTCGAACCGGTGATGACCGCAGTTCTCGTCATTCCTGATCTCTCCCTTTGCAGCGCCGCTGATCTTGCCCGTTTTTTGCGGCGCAACAGCGTCAACCTACGCGTAAAACCGCTGAGGTGACAATTGTGTTTTTCAGGCCGCCGACGCAGAGTTGCGGCGGGAGGCCTTGTCACGATTTCTTGCGTTTTGTTTTCGTTTGACATTCGTTTTGCCATCGTATTGAAGTTTTTCGAAATGGACGCCACGCCCAAGAGGAAGGGCGTCGAGACACGTGATGTGAGGCCGGGGAGGGGCATATGGGCGGATATATTCTCGCGATCGATCAGGGCACGACATCGAGCCGGGCGATCGTCTTCGACGGCAAGCAGCAGGTAGCAGGCCTCGACCAGAAGGAATTCAGGCAGCACTTTCCGAAATCCGGCTGGGTCGAGCACGATCCGGAGGAAATCTGGGATAGCGTCGTCGTCACCGTCAACGAGGCGATCAGGAAGGCGGGGATCTCCCCAAGCGATATCGCCGGCATCGGCATCACCAACCAGCGCGAAACGGTGGTGGTCTGGGATCGCGAAACCGGCAAGCCGATCCACAACGCCATCGTCTGGCAGGACCGCCGCACATCAGCCTATTGCGACAAGCTGAAGAAACAGGGTCTCGAAAAGACCTTCACCAAGAAGACCGGTTTGCTGCTCGATCCCTATTTCTCCGGCACCAAACTCAACTGGCTGCTGTCGAATGTGAAGGGCGCCCAGGCCAGAGCTGCCAAGGGCGAGCTTTGCTTCGGCACGATCGATACTTTCCTGATCTGGCGGCTGACAGGCGGAAAGTCCTTCGTCACCGATGCGACCAACGCCTCGCGCACGCTGCTCTACAACATCGCCGACAATGCCTGGGACGACGAGTTGCTCGACATCCTGCGCGTTCCCCGCGCCATGTTGCCGGAGGTGAAGGACTGCGCCGCCGATTTCGGCGTCACCGACAAGGAGCGCTTCGGCACGGCGATCCCGATCCTCGGTGTTGCCGGCGACCAGCAGGCCGCCACCATCGGCCAGGCCTGCTTCAAGCCGGGCATGCTGAAATCGACCTACGGCACGGGCTGCTTCGCATTGCTCAACACCGGCAAGGACATGGTGCGCTCGAAGAACCGGCTGCTCACCACCATTGCCTACCGGCTGGATGGCGAAACCACCTATGCGCTCGAAGGCTCGATCTTCGTTGCCGGCGCGGCGGTGCAGTGGCTGCGCGACGGCCTGAAGGTCATCAAGGCGGCTCCGGACACCGGCACGCTTGCCGAAGGCGCCGACCCGTCGCAGGAGGTTTACCTCGTCCCGGCCTTCACCGGTCTCGGTGCGCCGCATTGGGATCCCGACGCTCGCGGCGCGATCTTCGGCATGACCCGCAACACCGGGCCCGCCGAGTTTGCGCGTGCCGCGCTCGAAGCGGTCTGCTACCAGACGCGCGATCTGCTCGAAGCCATGCACAAGGACTGGCGCAGCAACGGCAAGGAAACCGTGTTGCGCGTCGACGGCGGCATGGTCGTCTCGGACTGGACGATGCAGCGGCTTTCCGACCTCCTCGATGCGCCGGTCGACCGGCCGACCATCCTCGAGACGACGGCGCTCGGCGTTGCCTGGCTCGCCGGCAGCCGCGCCGGCGTCTGGCCGAAGCAGGAGGAGTTCGCCAAGTCCTGGGCGCGCGATCGCCGTTTCGAGCCGGCGATGGACGAAGCGACGCGCAAGACGAAGCTCAAGGGCTGGCGCAATGCGGTCAAGCGCACGCTGACCTAGAGCATTTCCAGGAAAAGTGCGAAGCGGTTTTCCGTCAGGAAATGCGTAAAAACAAGGAGATAGAGCGTTTCTGCGACTCCGCTTAAACCGGAAACGCTCTCGCCCCGGACCCTTG
Organism: Ensifer sp. 1H6; assembly: GCF_001976035.1. NCBI lineage: Bacteria > Pseudomonadati > Pseudomonadota > Alphaproteobacteria > Hyphomicrobiales > Rhizobiaceae > Ensifer > Ensifer sp. 1H6. Next base: position 79,428 of record NZ_MOAI01000011.1, read on the forward strand.
GCTTGATCCAAGCGCCGTTTGGCATCATCCGGGAAACACAGTGTTTCCCGGACGCGCATTTGCTGCTTTCGCCGGGGCCAACTATCTGTCGGTAGAACAACGATAGGATGGGCATCATGGAACTCGGGCTTTACACATTTGCGGATGTCGATCCGAACGCTGCCGACAAGGGCCGGGAAGGCCAGCGTCGGCTTGCCAATTTGCTGGAAGAGATCGAACTGGCAGATCAGGTCGGCCTCGATGTCTTTGGCCTTGGCGAACATCACCGCCCTGATTATGCAGCCTCGGCACCAGCCGTCATCCTTGCGGCAGCCGCCGCGAGGACGAAGACCATAAGGCTGACGAGTGCCGTGACGGTGCTGAGCTCGGACGACCCGGTGCGCGTGTTCCAGCAGTTTTCCACGCTCGACCTTCTCTCCAACGGCCGGGCCGAAATCATGGCCGGGCGCGGCTCGTTCATCGAGTCCTTCCCGCTCTTCGGTCAGTCGCTCGACGATTACGACCAGCTCTTTGCCGAAAAGCTCGACCTGTTGATGGCGCTGCGCGAAGCGGAAAAGGTCTCCTGGGCGGGCGAGATGCGCCCTGCGATCAGCGATCGCGGCGTCTATCCGCGTCCGCTGCAGGAGGTGCTGCCGCTGTGGATCGCCGTCGGCGGCACGCCGCAGTCGGTTGCCCGTGCCGGTGCCCTCGGGCTGCCGGTGGCACTTGCGATCATCGGCGGAGAGCCGCGCCGGTTCGCTCCGCTGTTCGATCTTTATCGCGAGGCCGCCCGTCGTGCCGGCCAGGATCCGGCAAAGCTGAAGACCAGCATCAATGTCCATGGCTTCATCGCCGATACGACCGATCTTGCCGCTGACCAGTTTTATCGCCCGCAGGCCGAGGTGATGAACCGCATCGGCCGGGAGCGCGGCTGGGGGCCGACGAACCGGGCGCATTTCGACCAGGCGCGCAGCCCTGCCGGCAATCTCTTCCTCGGCGACCCCGAAACCGTGGCGGAGAAGATCGTCGAGAACTGGAAGCTCTTCCGCAACGACCGCTTCCTGCTGCAGATGGCGATCGGCCCGATGCCGCATGCCCAGATCATGCGCGGCATCGAACTCTACGGCACCAAGGTCGCGCCGCTGGTGCGCAAGGCGCTTGCCGAGCAGGGGGCCGGACAGACCGTTTCGGCCTGAGCCGCCACAGGCCGTTCATGTCTCGCTTGTCGGCGCTGGAAAATCCGGCACCGACCGGCTACATGTGGGCACGAAAGCGAGACACGGATGACCCTCAACAACGAAGAAGATCTGCTGCGGCTGAAGGAAATCGGCCGCATCTGCGCCAATGCGCTGCAGGCTATGGGCGAAGCGCTCGAGCCGGGCATCACCACGGCGGAACTGGATGCCATCGGCCGCAAGGTGCTGGAAGAGGCAGGTGCGCGCTCTGCGCCGGAACTCTGCTACCAGTTTCCGGGCGCCACCTGCATCAGCGTCAACGAGGAAATCGCCCACGGCATCCCCGGCAGCCGCATCATCCGCGCCGGCGATCTCGTCAATATCGACGTTTCGGCTGAGAAAGACGGCATCTTCGCCGACACCGGCGCTTCCTTTCCGGTGCCGCCGGTCTCGGCAGCCATCGACCGCCTCTGCCGTGACGGCAAGCGGGCGATGTGGGTCGGCCTCAATCAAGTGCGTCCGGACCAGTCGCTTGCAGCGATCGGCAATGCGATCGGCGATTTCGCCCGCAAGAACCGCTATTCGCTGGTCACCAACCTTGCCAGCCACGGCATCGGCCGCTCGCTGCACGAGGAGCCGAAGGAGATCGCGACCTGGCCGGATCCGAGCGAGCGGCGGCGCATGACCGACGGTATGGTCTTTACCGTCGAGCCGTTCCTCTCGATGGGCGCGGACTGGGCCGAGAGCGGCGACAAGGACGACTGGACGCTCTACAGCGAACCGCGGGCACCGACCGTGCAATATGAGCACACGGTCGTCGTCACGCGCGGCGGTCCGTTGGTGGTGACGCTGCCCGGCTGACGGGCCATCGTTCGATTCCTTCAATAGGACATTCAATTATAGTGATTTGTGGTGTTCGTTTTGCAGTGCAATAAAACTGCTTATGACCACGATCGACAGACCACATCACGCAAGCCTCGCCTCCACCGCTACCGCCGGCGCCATTGCCATGGCGGTCGCCATGGGCTTCGGCCGCTTCTCCTACACGCCGATCCTGCCGGCGATGATGACGGACCTCGGCCTATCGCCGGCGGATGCCGGCCTCATCGCCTCGGCCAATTTCGTCGGCTATCTCGCCGGCGCCGTGCTTGGCGCTTACGGCTGGGCGCATGGGCAGGAGCGAAGGATCGGGCTTGCTTCGCTCGCGGCAACCACACTGCTGCTGGCGGCGATGGGCCTGACGTCCTCGGTCTTGGTGCTCAGTCTCATCCGCTTTCTCGCCGGCCTTGCCAGCGCGTTTTCGATGATCTTCATCTCCGGCATCGTCCTTGGTCACGGGCTGTTGGCGCGGTCTGAACATGTGCCGGCCATGCATTTCGGCGGCGTCGGGCTCGGCATCGCCTTCTCCTCGCTCTGCGTCTGGTTGGCACCTCTCGCTGGCGCCGCCGGGCTTTCAGCGTCGCAAGCCGACTGGTTCACCGGCGCTCTTGTCGCGCTTGTCGGCACGGTCGTCGTCGCTCTGATGCTGCCGGCCGGTCCCGTCTCCGGCAACGGCGCCGCACGTGAAAAGCCGCTGACCTGGACCCGCCCCCTGACGGTGGTGACGCTGACCTATGGGTTGTTCGGCTTCGGTTACGTGATCACGGCCACGTTCCTGGTGGCCATGGCCCGCGACGCGAGCGGCGGCCACAGCATCGAGTTCCTTGCCTGGCTGTTGACGGGCCTAAGTGCAGCGCTGTCGGTCTATCTCTGGCGCTTCGCCGTGCCGCGCTTCGGGCTTGCCGGTGTTTACGCGATCGGTCTTCTGGCCGAGGCTGTCGGCCTTGTGCTCACCGTCAGCCTGCCGCTGCCCTATGCGCCGCTTGCCGGTGGCCTGATGCTGGGCGCCACCTTCATGATGATCACCGCCTACGGCCTGCAGATCGGCCGGCATCTGGCGCCGGAAAGTCCGCGCAAGGCACTGGCGCTGATGACGGCGGCCTTCGGTATCGGCCAGATCATCGGTCCGGTGGTTGCCGGCTGGTTGGCCCAGCGCACCGGCAGCTTTGCAGCGCCGACCTTGATCGCGGCCGCGGTGCTGTTCGTCTGCGGCGGGGTGATCGTTGCCGAACTCAGGCGGATCGCAGCGGCGCTGCCGCGCTGAGCGGCGGCGGGAAGGTTGCGCCGCTTGCCGTAACACATGATGAAATAACGGTAACGTTCATATTACCTGATTGTTGAAAAAGGTGCTTTGCCCTAGTTTCGGCGCTTCGAGAGGCGAGTTGTTCTCCTCCCCCGAAACGAGAGTGCCGTACTTTGTTCCTATCTTTCTTCCCGAAGCCGAAGCTCTTTTTCATTTCCTTTGTCGTCTGGTCGCTTGTCGCCATCGCCTTTTGGTATGGTGAAGGCGAGCAGTTGGGTGCAGTCTTCGGAATGCCGCCCTTGCCCTCGGATGCGCCGCCGATCACCGGGATTTCTGCCTTCTGGTCGCCCGCCTTCCTCTGGTTCTATCTCTACTTCGGGCTGGTCGTCGGGCTGTTCGCAGCATTCTGGTATGTCTATTCGCCACATCCCTGGCAGAACTGGTCGATCCTCGGCTCAGCCCTCATTCTTTTCGTCACCTATTTCCAGGTGCAGGTGAGCGTCGCGATCAACAATTGGTACGGGCCGTTCTGGGATCTGATTCAGGCGATCGTCTCGAAGACGAAGGTGGTGACCGCGGCAGAGTTCTACGGAGAAATCGCCGTCTTCCTCGGTATCGCCTTGGTCGCTGTCGCTGTCGCGGTCATGACCCGCTTCTTCGTCAGCCACTATATCTTCCGCTGGCGCACGGCGATGAACGAGTACTACATGGCCCACTGGGGCAAGCTGCGTCGTATCGAAGGTGCTTCGCAGCGTGTCCAGGAAGACACAATGCGCTTCTCCACGACGGTGGAGGGCCTCGGCGTCAGCCTGATCGACAGCGTGATGACGCTGATTGCGTTTACGCCGGTATTGATCCGGCTTTCGGCCAATGTCACCGAACTGCCGATCGTCGGTGACATTCCCTATCCGCTGGTTACGGCCGCTGTGCTTTGGTCGCTGTTCGGCACGGTGTTCCTGGCGCTCGTCGGCATTAAGCTGCCGGGCCTCGAGTTCCGCAACCAGCGTGTGGAAGCGGCCTACCGCAAGGAACTGGTCTATGGTGAGGACCACGCCGATCGCGCTCAGCCGCCGACGGTCGCCGATCTCTTCGAAAACGTTCGCCGGAACTATTTCCGGCTCTATTTCCACTATCTCTACTTCAACATCGCCCGCATTTTCTATTTGCAGATCAACGGCATCTTCTCGTTGCTGATCCTGGCGCCGTCGATCATCGCCGGCAAGATCACACTCGGCGCGTTGAACCAGATCTCGGGTGCCTTCGGGCAGGTGACGTCGTCGTTTCAGTACCTGGTTTCATCCTGGCCGACGATTGTCGAACTGCTTTCGATCTACAAGCGTCTGCGCGCCTTCGAAGCGGCAATCGACGATGAGCCCCTGCCGGAAATCGAGCAGAAGTTCATCGCGGTTGGTGGCGAGGAAGAACTGGCCTAAGCTGGGCCAGGAGAGGACCAATCAGAAGGCGGAGCGATCCGCCTTCTTTTTTGCCTGCTCGATCATCGGCAGCGCCTGGGCGTAGCTGACGCAGGCGACATCAGGCTTGCTGCAGACCTCGGTCAGCAGCCGGTCGAGCGCGCGCCAGTAGGCGCCGCCATTCATCTCGACGAAATGGAAGCCGAGCTGCAGCGGGATGCGGTTGCCGGCATATTCCTTGTCGAAGGCTTGTCTGTAGGCCTCGTAGGTGCGCGCTTCGAAGGTGGCGCTGTCCTTCTTGTTTTCGATACCCATGGAATGGCGCACGAACAGATTGTAGTCCATGCCGATCACCGGCCGCTTGGACGGCCCTTCCGGGATCAGCGGCAGGCCGAAGCGCGGCAGACCGTCCTTCTCCATCGGCCAGCCCGGCCCCTTGGTCACCAGGCTCGCGTCATAGGTAAAGACCGATGCCTTCAGGGCTGGCAGCAGGCCGTCGCTCAGCGACAGGTAGGGCGCACGGAAACCCTTGATGCCGGTGCGGGCAAATTCCGCCCAGCCTTGCGGCTCGGCATCCGGCCTGTCGGCCTTCTTCCAGGCATCGCGCAGGGCGATGTCGAATGTCGAGAATTCGCTTTGCCAATCGGCCTTCGTCCAGCCCTTGCCGTCGAAATGGCCGCAGGCGTGGCTGGCAATGTCGTGACCGTCGAGATGGGCCTGCCAGATGTGACCGGCGCGGGCCGCGATTTCCTCTCGGCTCTGGGCAAAGCCGACATTGGAACGACCCGGTTTCAGCCCCGGCGGTCTGTAGCTCTGCTTGCCGTCGGCGCGCGTCATCAGGAACGTGCAGGAGAGGAAATAGGTGAAATGCGCATTGGTGCGCTTGGCCATCGCCAGGCTTTTCTCCCACAGCGCGTTGTCATGCGCCCCATCGAAAGACACGATGACGAGCTGCTTGTCCTTGGCAGGAACGGTCGGTGCGGCCATATCGGGCGTGGGTTCGGCAGCCGCGACGAGGGCAGGGCAAAGGGCGAGGGAAAGGGCAATAAATGTTCGGATCATGATATCTGCGACGATTTGCGTATGCCGTCCCTTTATCCAGGAATGCGGCAATCCTTTGATCTGTCTGGAAATTTCTGTGCACTCCGGCTATGTCGATAGCCGACAGAACAATAATGAAGGACGGGTGACGACATGGCGCTACTGATATTGGGTATCGTGATCTTCTTGGGCATCCATCTCGTTCGCAGCTTTGCACCCGGCCTGCGCGCATCGGTGATATCGAGCAGCGGCACCGGCGCCTGGCATGCGATCCACGGTATCTGTGCGCTTGTTGGCCTCGGTCTGATTGCCTATGGCTTCGATCAGGCGCGCGCCACCACCGGCATGCTCTATACGCCCCCGGTCTTTCTTGCACACATCGCGCTGACCCTGATGCTGATCGCCAGCATCTGTCTTGTGGCCGCCTATCTGCCCCCGGGCAAGATCCGCGCGGCCACAAAACATCCGGCGATCCTCGCAATCAAGATCTGGGCACTTGCCCACCTGCTTGCCAATGGCGAGACGTCGTCGGTGCTGCTCTTCGGCACCTTCCTCGTCTGGGCGGTGATCCTGCGCATTTCGATGAAAAAGCGCTGGCGCGCCGGCGAAATCACCTATCCGGCGTTCGTTTCCTATCGCTACGACCTCATCGCCATCGTGCTTGGTGCGGCCCTTTATGGCGTGATTGTGTGGAAGTTGCACGAACTGGTGATCGGTGTTTCGCCTATGGTTGTCGGCTAAATAACGCGCGCCCCCTTACAACAGCCGCAAAATCGGGTAGAAGGCGCAAAATCCTAATAGCGTGCAGGGAAGGCCGAGAGGCCGGGGCAATCGATGGCGAACCAAGACGACAGCTTTATCCGCGAGGTGAATGAAGAACTGCGTTCGGACCAGATGAAGAACATCTGGGCCCGTTTCGGCAGCGTCATCGTGGCGATTGCCGTGCTCATCGTTCTCGGAACCATCGGCAAGGTCGGCTACGACTACTGGCGTGACAACGCGTCGTCGAAGTCCGGCGACGAGTTCCTCCAGGCGCTGAACCTCGCCAAGGAAAACAAGGCCGACGAGGCGCTGGCCGCCCTCAACAACTTGCAGAAGGACGGCTATGGCGCCTATCCGGTGCTGGCTCGCCTTCGTGCGGCGACGCTGCAGGCCGAGAAGGGCGAGACCGATGCCGCCATCAAGGCGTTCTCGGAGATCGGCAAAGACACCGGCCTGCCTGAGGCGCTTCGCGACGCCGCCCGCCTGCGCGCCGCCTATCTGCTGGTCGATACCGGCACCTATGACCAGGTTTCGGCCGAAGTCGAACAACTGGCCGTGCCGCAGAACAATATGCGCCACTCGGCCCGTGAGGCGCTTGGCCTTGCTGCCTACAAGGCCGGCGATACCGCCAAGGCGAAGAGCTGGTTCCAACAGATCGTCGATGATCCCCAGAGCCCGCGCAATGTTGCAGGCCGGGCGCAGATGCTGCTCGACGTGATTGCCGCGAGCGGCAAAGCCTAAGCGCATATCCCTGAAGGCCGGCACCGGCCTTTGGAAAGGATATGTTGATTTTCAAAGTGTTGGAGCGCTGTATGTCTTGACGACGTGCAGCGCTTCAGGACGGAAACGGATACGTTCATGAGTTTCACCGTCGCCATCATCGGGCGCCCCAATGTCGGCAAGTCCACCTTGTTCAATCGTCTGGTTGGCAAGAAGCTGGCGCTCGTCGACGATACGCCGGGTGTCACCCGTGACCGCCGTCCGGGCGATGCCAAGCTCATCGACTTGCGCTTCCGCATCATCGATACCGCCGGCCTGGAACAGTCCGCACCCGACAGCCTTCAGGGCCGCATGTGGGCGCAGACCGAAGCCGCGATCGACGAGGCCGACCTGTCGCTGTTCGTGGTCGACGCCAAAGGGGGCCTGACGCCGGCCGACAACACACTTGCCGAGATGCTGCGTCGGCGCGGCAAGCCGGTCGTGCTCGTCGCCAACAAGTCCGAGGCCCGCGGTTCCGACGGCGGCTTCTATGACGCCTTCACGCTCGGTCTTGGCGATCCTTGCCCGATCTCGGCCGAACATGGCCAGGGCATGCTCGATCTGCGCGACGCGATCGTCGCTGCGATCGGCGAAGACCGTGCCTATCCTCAGGAAGACGACGTTGCCGAGACCGATATCGACCTGCGCCCGACCACCGGCGAAGCGGCGGAAGAGGACGACGAGGCCGAGCCTGCCTATGACGAGACCAAGCCGCTGCGCGTGGCGATCGTCGGCCGGCCGAATGCCGGCAAGTCGACACTGATCAACCGCTTCCTCGGTGAAGACCGGCTTTTGACCGGGCCGGAAGCCGGCATCACCCGTGATTCGATTTCGGTCGAATGGGACTGGCGCGGCCGCACCATCAAGATGTTCGACACCGCGGGCATGCGTCGCAAGGCCAAGGTGCAGGAGAAGCTGGAGAAGCTCTCGGTCGCCGATGCGCTGCGCGCCATCCGCTTTGCCGAAACGGTGGTCATCGTCTTCGACGCGACCATTCCGTTCGAAAAGCAGGACCTGCAGATCGTCGATCTCATCATTCGCGAAGGCCGGGCCGCCGTGCTTGCCTTCAACAAATGGGATCTGGTCGAGGACTGGCAGGCCGTGCTTGCCGATCTTCGCGAAAAGACCGAGCGGCTGTTGCCGCAGGCGCGCGGCATTCGCGCCATACCGATCTCCGGCCATACCGGCTACGGCCTCGACCGCCTGATGCAGGCGATCATCGACACCGACAAGACCTGGAACCGCCGTATCTCGACGGCGCGTCTCAACCGCTGGCTCGATTCCCAGCAGGTGCAGCATCCGCCACCGGCTGTCTCCGGCCGCCGCCTGAAGCTGAAATACATGACGCAGGTGAAGGCCCGCCCGCCGGGCTTCATGATCTCGTGCACGCGGCCCGACGCGCTGCCGGAATCCTATACCCGCTACTTGATCAATGGCTTGCGCAACGATTTCGACCTGCCGGGCGTGCCGATCCGCATCCACTATCGCGCGTCGGAAAATCCCTTCGAGAATAAGCGCAAGAAGCGCTGAGCCATCGGCGGCAGCGTCTGTGTCTTTGCAGCCCCTCGCGTCGATTTTGACGCGCAAGGGATGCTATCATGCCCAAAATCCGCAAGCGGCGGTCGGCTGCGGCGATGCCTCAGTCGACGAGCTTGTTCTTGTCGACCAGCGCGCCGTGATGGCCGATGACGCCGGCAGCGATGCGGGCGGCAAAGGCTGCAGATTCACTCGGCGTGTCGCCCGTGACGAGACGCGAGAGGAAGGCACCGTTGAAGCTGTCGCCGGCGCTGGTGGTGTCGACCACGCGCTCGACCGGCGTTGCCGGGACGTGGCTTGCTTCTGATCCCTCGAACGCCAGCGTCACACCCTTTTCCCCGTCCTTGACGACCACGTCGGCGACACCCAGCGCCTTGTAGCGCTCGATCGTCGCCTTGATCGAGCCGTCACCGAAATGCGTGACCTCGTCGTCGAAGCTCGGCATCACCAGGCTGGCGGCACGGGCGCCATCCGTCAGTGTCTGGCGCATGCGCTCGGCGTCGTCCCAAAGGCGAGGACGGATATTGGGGTCGAAGACGACGCGTTTACCCGCGGCCTTGGCGCGGCGCAGTTCGGCAAGCAGCGTTTCCACCGCCTCGGGCGCCAGGATCGCAAGGGTAATGCCGGAAAACAGGATGAGATCGGCGCCCTCGATGGCGCGGCGCAGATGCTCTGGGTCATCGGCGAGAAGTCTCGCTGCTGAAGCCGAGCGCCAATAGGAGAAGCTACGCTCGCCGTCCTTCAGATGGATCATGTAGAGGCCCGGCGTGCGACCCTCGATTTTGCGGACGGCCGCCGTGTCGATGCCCTTCTCGGCCATGAAGGCGAGCATTTCGTCGGAAACCGTGTCGGTGCCGACGGCAGAGCAATAGGCGACGGACCAGTCGATCGGCAGGAACAGGTGTGCATAATAGGCGGCGTTGAAGGTGTCGCCGGCATAGCTTTTGCGCAACAGGCCGCCCTCGGCCTGCATCAGTTCGACCATGCACTCCCCGATCGAAAGCATCGTTCCCGCCAACGTCTTCTCTCCCTTTGGTTTTTGCCGTGCTGACGGGATAAGGTTCAAGACCGGTCTCGGCAAGAGTTGTTTTTAGGGCGCTTGAGATTTGAGCGATGACTTGGCTGCCCTCCGGCGTTTACTCCCGCGCCGGGCGCGGTTACATCTTGGCGCACAGATCGGTTTCACGGGGGCAGGGCATGGCGTCTCAGCAGGTTTCGGGTGACGATTGGTGGCGCGGCGCTGTGATCTATCAGGTCTATCCGCGCTCGTTTCAGGATACCGATGATGATGGCATCGGCGACTTGAAGGGCGTCACGCGGCGGCTCGGCCACATCGCCTCGCTCGGCGTCGACGCCATCTGGCTGTCGCCCTTCTTCACCTCGCCGCAAGCCGACATGGGCTACGACGTCTCGGATTATTGCGACGTCGACCCGATGTTCGGCACGCTTGCCGATTTCGACGCGATGCTGGCGGAGGCGCACCGCCTCGGCCTCAGGGTGATCATCGATCAGGTGATTTCGCATTCATCCGACCGCCATCCCTGGTTCGTCGAAAGCCGGACCAGCCGCGAGAATCCGAAGGCAGACTGGTATGTCTGGGCCGATCCGAAGCCTGATGGCACCGCGCCCAACAACTGGCTTTCGATCTTCGGCGGACCGGCCTGGGAGTGGGACGGGGTGCGCAAGCAATATTACATGCACAACTTCCTTGCCTCGCAGCCGGACCTCAATTTCCACAATTCTGATGTTCAGGATGCAGTGCTGGATGCAGCGCGCTTCTGGCTCGACCGTGGCGTCGACGGTTTCCGGCTCGATACCGTGAACTTCTATTTCCACGACCGCCATCTCAGGGACAATCCGCCGCTGGTGCCGGATCCGGATGCGACGAGCAATGATGCGCCCGACGTCAATCCCTACGGCATGCAGGATCACCTCTACGACAAGAGCCAACCGGAAAACGTCGCCTTTCTCCAGCGGTTCCGGGCCTTGCTCGATGGTTATGGCGGCCGAACGACGGTCGGCGAAGTGGGGGACGGCGCGCGATCGTTGAAGACCGTGGCCGCCTATACCAGCGGCGGCGACAAGCTGCACATGTGTTATACCTTCGATCTGCTCGGCCCGGATTTCACTGCAGGTCATATCCGCCGCTGCGTCGACAATTTCCAGAAGGCTGTCACCGACGGCTGGGTGTGCTGGGCTTTTTCCAACCACGACGTCATGCGCCATGTCAGCCGCTTTGCGCGAAGCGATGCGGAACGGGAAGTGGTCGCAAAGCTGGCAATCACGCTTCTGGCGACCTTGCGTGGCTCGATCTGCCTCTACCAGGGCGAAGAGTTGGGTTTGACGGAAGCGGATCTTGCCTTCGAGGATTTACGCGATCCCTATGGCATCCGCTTCTGGCCGTCGTTCAAGGGGAGGGATGGCTGCCGCACGCCGATGGTGTGGGAGGCGGCCGCCAGGCATGCCGGGTTCTCCGTCGGAAAACCGTGGCTGCCGGTGCCGACAGAGCAGGCCCGCCTGGCGGTCGATACGCAGGAGGCTGGCGCTGGCACGGTGCTCAACCATTATCGCGCCATGCTGGCTTTTCGCCGGTCGCATGCGGCCCTGCACGATGGTGACATGTCGTTCATCGAGAGCAACCGCGACCTGCTGGCATTCATCCGCGAGAAGGATGGCGAGCGGCTGCTCTTCGTCTTCAACCTGACGCGCGTGCCGCAGGAATTTCTCGTTTCCGACGCGGCGATGGAAGGCGTGCCGTTGCCGGGTCAATCGGTGCGGGTCGCCGGCGGCGTGCTGAAACTCGATGCTCTGAGTGCCTATTGCGGGAAGCTCTGATGCGTGTGTTGCTAATGGACGGGGAGATGGTCGGCCGCTGGCTGGAGATGCGGCTTGCGCTCTGGTCCGACACGCCGGCCGCCGTGCACCGCGACGAGATCGATAGCAGTCTGGCTGCAGCCGAGCGACAGGCCGCGTTTCTTTGCGAGGACGATGCCGGTGTCGCGGTAGGCTTCGCCGAAGTGTCGCTACGCACCGACTACGTCAACGGCTGCGAGACATCGCCTGTTGCCTTCCTCGAAGGCATCTATGTGCTTCCGGGCTATCGCCGCCATGTCGTTGCGCGGGCGCTGATTACCGCGGCGGAACGCTGGGCGATCAGTCGCGGCTGCCGCGAGCTTGCATCCGACACCGATATCGACAATCTGGAAAGCCATGGCCTGCATATGGCGCTCGGCTTCGAGGAAACCGAACGCGTCGTCTATTTCCGCAAAGAGCTGTCGGTCGCCGCGGATAACTGAGCGAGCCGCGCTTCAGCCGATCAGCATGAACTTGTCGACGTCGACGAGGCCGCGGTCTGATATCTTCAGGTGCGGGATTACCGGTAGCGGCAGGAAGGCAAGTTGCAGGAATGGCTCTTCCAGCGTGGCGCCCAGCGCAAATGCCGCCTGGCGCAGATGGTGCAGGGTGTCGCGCACGGATTCGTGCGGTTCCAGGCTCATCAGGCCCGCGACCGGAAGCGCGATCTCGCCGGTGAGCTTGCCATCCTCGACGACGACGAAGCCGCCCTTGATCTCGCCAAGGCGATTGGCGGCGGTCGCCATGTCCTCGACGTTGACGCCGACGACGCAGATGTTGTGGCTGTCATGGCCGACCGTCGAGGCGATCGCGCCCTTCTTCAGGCCAAACCCCTGTACGAAGCCGTTGGCGTGGTTGCCGTTGACGCCGTGGCGCTCGATCACCGCCACCTTGATGATGTCGCGACCGAGGTCGACGCCGGTCTCGTTGCCATCCGCGGGCAGCCGGTAGCGGCGGTGCTCGGTGATGATCTTGCCCGGCAGGACGCCGATGACGGATGTCTCGCTGTCGGAGTAGGGCACGCCGAAGTCGCTGGCATTGACATGGCCGGCCTTGACGCTGTCGAGGCCGACGGGGGCGACCGGCTTGCGGGTGGCAAACAGTGCGTCGGTGACGCGGCGGCCGCCGGAAAAGACCATCTGCGCCCGGCAGCTTTCGAGACTGTCGACGACGACGAGGTCGGCGCGCCAGCCGGGGGGCCACAAGGCCGCGGTCGCGAAGGCCGAAGGCGCGCGCGGCCGAGATCGAGGCGGCGCGATAGATCGCCAGCGGCTCGACGCCGGCGGCGATCGCGGTGCGGATCATGTGGTCGAGGTGGCCCTGCTCGGCGATATCGAGCGGATTGCGATCGTCGGTGCAGAGCGCCAGATAGGGCGAAAGCCGCTCGGTAATGATTGGCATCAGCGCGTGCAGGTCCTTGGAGACGGAACCTTCGCGCACCAGGATATGCATGCCCTTGCGGATCTTCTCCATCGCCTCGTCCGCGGTGGTGCACTCATGTTCCGTGCGGATGCCGGCCGAGAGATAGCCGTTGAGGTCCTTGCCGCGCAGCAGCGGCGCGTGCCCGTCGATGTGCCCACCCTGGAACGCCTCGAGCTTGGCGAGGCATACCGGATCCTTGTGGATGACGCCGGGGAAATTCATGAACTCGGCAAGGCCGATCACCTTCGGATGATCCCGGAAGGGCAGCAATCTTTCGATCGGCAGGTCGGCGCCCGCGGTCTCCAGATGCGTCGCCGGCACGCAGGACGACAGTTGCACGCGGATATCCATGATGGTTTCGAGAGCGGAATCGAGAAAGAACTGGATGCCCTCGGTGCCGAGCACGTTGGCGATCTCGTGTGGGTCGCAGATAACTGTGGTGATGCCGAGCGGCAGCACGCAGCGATCGAACTCATGCGGGGTGACGAGCGAGGATTCGATGTGCAGATGCGTATCGATGAAGCCGGGAACGACGATGCGGCCGGAGATATCGATCTCCTCGCGTCCCTCATAATCGCCATAGGTGCCAACGATGCGGCCGGCCGATATGGCGATATCGGAGGCGATCAGTTCACCCGTCACCAGATCGAAGAAGCGCCCGCCCTTGAGCACGATGTCGGCCGGCTCGCGGCCGACGCCCTGGTCGATCATTCGTTCCAAAGCCCTAGACATCTCTGCACCCCTCACTTCAGACCCGTAGATAAGATTAACCCTCTCCCCGTTGCCGGGGAAAGGGCCCTATTCGCAGATGGACGACGCAATCAGATATTGTTGACGAGAACGTCGCGAAGCTTGTCGAACAGCTCGTCGATCTCTGCCTTGGAGATGATCAGCGGCGGCGACAGCGCGATGATGTCGCCGGTGGTGCGGATCAAAAGGCCCTTTTCGTAGGCCTTCAGGAAGGCATTGAAGGCGCGCTTGGTCGGTTCGCCGGCGATCGGCTGCAGTTCGATCGCGCCGATCAGGCCGACATTGCGGATGTCGATGACATTAGGGCAATCCTTGAGGGAATGTAGGCCGTCTTCCCAATAGGAGGCAAGCTCGGCGGCGCGTGTCAACAGGCCCTCTTCCTTGTAGGTGTCGAGGGTGCCAAGCGCTGCAGCCGAGGCGATCGGGTTGCCGGAATAAGTGTAGCCGTGGAAAAACTCGATCAGGTGTTCCGGGCCGTTCATGAAGGCGTCATGGATTTCCGAGGTCACGAACACCGCGCCCATCGGGATCACGCCGTTGGTCAGCCCCTTCGCGGTGGTGATGATATCCGGCGTCACGTCGAAATACTGCGCGGCGAACGGCGTGCCGAGGCGGCCGAAGCCGGTGATGACCTCATCAAAGATCAGCAGGATGCCGTGCTTGGTGCAGATATCGCGCAGCTTCTTGAGATAGCCCTTCGGCGGGATCAGCACGCCGGTCGAACCTGCAACCGGCTCGACGATGACGGCAGCGATCGTCGAGGCATCGTGCAGGGTGACGATGCGCTCAAGCTCGGTCGCCAGATCTCCGCCATGCTCGGGCTCGCCACGGGTAAAGGCGTTCTGGGCCGGCAGGTGCGTGTGCGGCATGTGGTCGACGCCGGTCAGGAGCGTGCCGAACATCTTGCGGTTGGAGACGATGCCGCCGACCGAGATGCCGCCGAAATTGACGCCGTGATAGCCGCGCTCGCGGCCGATCAGGCGGAAGCGCGAGCCGTCGCCCTTGGCACGGTGATAGGCGAGCGCCACTTTCAGCGCGGTCTCGACCGATTCAGAGCCGGAATTGGTGTAGAGAACGTGGTTCATGCCCTCAGGCGCGATATCGACCAGGCGGTTCGCCAGTTCGAAGGCTTTTGGATGTCCGAGCTGGAAGGCCGGCGCATAGTCGAGTTCGCCTGCCTGTTCGCGGATCGCCTCGGTGATCTTCGGGCGACAATGGCCGGCATTGACGCACCAGAGACCCGCCGTGCCGTCGAGGACCGTGCGACCGTCATGCGTCGTATAGTGCATGTCCTTCGCGCCGACGAAGAGGCGCGGTTCCTTCTTGAACTGCCGGTTGGCAGTGAACGGCATCCAGAAGGCGCGCAGGTCGTTCGGCGTGGTGTTGAGGCGGTTCGACATTCCAGTTCTCCTCGGCATGGTCCCGTGTCGGGCGATCGCGCCCGCTTGGATTCTTTTACCCTTTGGTCAAACTATCAGGGCGCCGGTTCGGGTCAAGTCTGGAGCGCCGGCGCGTTATCGCTCAGGGCGCGCCCCGGAATTCGAGTGCGGTATATTCCGCTGGTGGCAAATGCCCGCCTATCCGAGGCGTCCCAAGAGTGGGAATTTCCGTTATCGGCTCAGACGTTTTCTCAAGTTTAACCTGTTTGCGTCAACGCTACCGCGCCGTGTATCGCCGGATCCATGGCAATGTTTCCCGCCGTCCCCCGACGGTGCGGTCCGGTGGCGAAAGATGCGGAGTGGCGAGACAGTGTCGAGGTTGGGGATAGCGCTGGCGGCCATTGCCGTCCTCTTTCTGCCAGGCATGGCCGCGGCCGCCGACCTGATCGTCGACGGACGCTTCGAGCAAGGCCGGGACACTTTTTGGGCCGGGGAAGGCGTGGCTCTGACCCGGAGCGGAAGGCAGCTTTGTGCCGACGTTTCGGCGGGCGGTGACACCTGGGACAGGCTCATTGGTGTCAACGGGTTGAAACTCGAGCCCGGCCTTCACTACAGGCTCTCGCTGTCGACCGCGGCTGATCCTGCCCGTGCCGTGTCCGCCCGCATCCAGCGTGGCGCCGAGCCCTGGACGGTGCAGAGCGAGTTCAGCATCGCAGGCGCGCCGGAGCGTGCGCCGTTTTCGGCAGATTTCATGGCCTCCGAAGAGGATGAGGCCCAACTGATTTTCCCGCTCGGCGGCGCTGAAAAATCCTGGCGCTTCTGCATCGATGACTTGTCCTTGGTGGAGATCGAGGCCTCTGCTGGTGCGGCCAGCCGAGCGAACCAGGGGCCGGCCATTCGGGTGAACCAGCTCGGCTATTTCACCGATGGTCCAAAGCGGGCAACGGTGATCTCCGATGCGCGCCGCGCCATTTCCTTCCAACTGATCGATGCAGGCGATGCCGTCGTCGGCGAGGGGACAACGCGACCGAGCGGGTTTGATCCGTCCGCCGGCGTCAGGACGCACGTGGCGGACTTTTCCGCCTATGCCGTTCCCGGCAACGGGTACCGACTGGTCTCCGGTGACTGGACTAGCGATCGCTTTTCGATCTCTGACGATCTCTATGGCCGCCTGCGCGTAGACGCGCTCTCCTGGTTCTACCCGCAGCGCAGCGGTATCCAGATCCGCGGCGATATCGCCGGCAAGGCCTATGCCAGGCCGGCTGGGCATATCGGCGTCGCGCCGAACGAGGGCGACCAATCAGTCGGCTGCTTGACTGGCGACGAGGCCAAGGCGCTCTATGGCGACTGGTCCTGCTCCTATCGTCTCGACGTTTCCGGCGGCTGGTACGATGCCGGCGATCACGGCAAATACGCGGTCAACGGTGCGGTCTCGGTCGCGCAGCTGCTGGCGACATTCGAGCGCGGCCGTGTCTTTGGCGGTGCTGCCTCGCCCGTCCTCGGCGATCGGCTTTCGCACATTCCCGAAAGCGGCAACGGCATTCCCGATCTGCTCGACGAGGCGCGATGGGAGCTGCAGTTCCTGCTTGCAATGATGGTGCCGGACGGTGAGCCGCTTGCCGGGATGGTGCACCACAAGATCCATGACACAGAGTGGTCGTCGCCGCCGATGCTGCCAAGCGAGGATCCGAAACCGCGGGCGCTGCACCGGCCCTCGACGGCGGCGACCTTCGATGTGGCGGCCGTTGCCGCGCAGGCCTCGCGGCTGTTCGCGAAGGACAACCCGACCTTTGCCGCAACGCTGCTTTCGGCAGCGCGCAAGGCATGGGTGGCGGCCAATGCCAATCCGGTCCTGCTCGCGCCGAAATCCGACGGCAATTCGGGCGGCGGCGATTACGATGACGACGACGCGTCGGACGAACTCTATTGGGCCGCGGCAGAACTGTTCCTGACAACCGGAGAGGCGACGTACCTCGATGCGCTGCGCGCTTCTCCGCACTGGTCCGGCGATGTGCTGCCGTCGACCGGCGCGTTCCACTGGCGCAATGTTGCCGGTTTCGCCCGGCTGCAGCTGGCGCTCTACGGCGTAGCCCTGCCCAAGGCCGAACTCGACATGGTGCGAAGTTCGGTTCTGACGGCCGCGCGGACATTCCTGTCGCTGCAGGCAGCGGAACCGTTCGGGCAGATCTACCGCCCGGCGAACCACCAGTACGACTGGGGATCGAACCAATTGATCCTGCAAAACATCATCGTCCTGTCGACGGCCTTCGACCTTTCGGGCGACAAGGCCTTCCTCAATGCCGCGCGCGAAAGCATGGATTACATTCTCGGCCGCAATGCCATGGCGATGTCCTACATTACAGGTTATGGCGCGCGCTCGCCCGAGAACCAGCACAGCCGCTGGTACGCGCACCAGGTGGACCCGACCCTGCCCAATCCGCCGGTTGGCTCGCTTGCCGGCGGGCCGAATTCGACGCCGGTGGATGCGATCGCCAAGCAGCGGCTGCAGGGCTGTGCGCCGCAGACCTGCTATGCCGACGATATCGAGGCTTATGGCTCCAATGAGATCACCATCAACTGGAATGCGCCGCTCGTCTATGTCGCGTCGTTCCTTGCCGACGCACGCTAGGGGGCTGCAGCAATGACCGGGATAGCCTTTGTCGGAACCGGCTTCGTTGCCGACTACTACATGACGACGCTTGCCAACCATCCGCAACTGCGCCTCGCCGGCGTCTGGGATCGCGATGAAGCCCGCCTGGCGGCGTTTGCCGGCTACTGGAAGGTCAACCGCTACGCTTCACTGGACGCGGCGCTGGCGGATCCCGCGGTCACGATCGTCGTCAATCTGACGACGCCGGAAAGCCACTACATGGTAAATCGCGCAGCACTTCTGGCCGGCAAGCATGTCTATTGCGAAAAGCCGCTGGCCATGGATGTCGAGCAGGCCAGCGAGCTGGTGGATCTGGCGCGAGTGCGGGGGATGGTGCTTGCCGGTGCGCCGGCCAATGCGCTCAGCGAAGCGCACGCGCTCTGCACCTCGCTTCTTGCGAGCGGCGCCATCGGCACGCCACGCCTCGTCTATGCGGAAATGGAAGATGGTCCGGTGTTCCAAGCCAACTGGCGCGAGTGGCGCAGCCGTTCCGGCGCCCGCTGGCCCGGCGTGCATGAGTTCGAAGTCGGCTGCACACTCGAACATGCAGGTTATGCCGCAAGCTGGCTCGTTTCGCTGTTCGGACCGGTTGCCGAAGTCAGCGCCATTTCCGCCCTGACCTTCCCGGACAAGGGGCCGGGCACGGAAAACTTAAGCCTTGGCCCGGATTTTTCGGTCGGTTGCCTTTCCTTCCGCTCCGGCGTGACGGCTCGTGTGACCTGCGGGCTTGCGGCTCCGCGCGACCGCTCGCTGACCATCATCGGCGACAAGGGCACCATCGTCGTGCGCGATCTCTGGGACAACCGCTCGCCCATACATCTGGAGGCCTTCGGGGCGAAGCGCCCGCTGCAACACCGTATCCTCGACTGGGTCGAGTGGAAGGTCGGCCGCAAGCTGCCGCTCCGGCTCTATGCCGGCCGGAAGGTACGCTATCCTGCCCGGGTCGTGGCGTCGCAATTGCCCGCCTATCCCTCGAAGATCGATTTCGTTGGCGGGATTGCCGCCCAGGCCGAGGCGATCGCTCGTGGGGAAACGCCGTACTTCTCCGGCGCGACCGCGCGCCATCTGACCGAGATCGTGCTTGCGCTCAACAGCGGTCGTCAGGGCTATCGCCCGCTCGATCTATGACGGCGGTAAAGCACGGATCGTCTCGATGATTTCGATCGCCTGGATGCTGCGCGATGTCGGCATCAGGATGTGCTCGTGCCAGCCCTCCAGGATCGCCGCACTTGCCGCCTCGATCTCGAATTGCAGTCCGTTGCCCGGGAACGGCAGATCGAAGCGTTGAAGGCCGGGCAAGGAGACGCGCCTGGCAATGCGCGTCAGCATCTTTGCCCACGGGCCCTGGCCCCGAGGTGCGATGACTTTGCGGACAAGACCGTTGTCGCCAAGAAACAGTCGGCTCGCCTTCAGAAACGGCGCGTCGATGACGAGGGTGCCGCGATCGCCGTCGATGATGAACCGATTGTCGCCGTCGCGGTCGAAGCCGCAGGAAAGATGGGCCTGGAAGCCGGTGTAGGAAAGCCGCATTTCGGCCGAAAGATCGACGCCGGTGGGCGCGCTTTGCCAGCGTCCGTCGACCGCCCGTGGTTGTCCGAACAGGTTGAGGCACAGGGACAGTGGATAAATGCCGAGGTCGAGCAGCGATCCGCCGCCGAGCCTTGCGTCGAAGAAGCGGCTGGTGGGATCGAATGGTTTTTCATAGGCAAGCTCGGCTATGACATGCCGGATGCCGCCGAGAGCCTCTGCGCCGAGCAGGGTCCGGACTTTGGCGATCGCTGGCAGGAAGCAGGTCCACATGCCTTCCATGGCGAAAAGGTTTTTGGCTGCAGCCAAGGCTGCGAGTGAGCGCGCATCGTCGAACGACGTTGCCAGCGGCTTTTCGACCAGCACAGTTTTGTTCGCCGACAGGAAGACGATCGCGTGCTCCAGGTGCACGGCGTTTGGCGAGGCGACATAGACGGCATCGATACCTGGATCGGCGGCAAAGGCATCGATGCTGGAATGGCTGGCGATGCCGCCGAAACGGGCGGCGAAGGCGTTGGCCTTCTCCTTGCTCCGGGAATAGACAGCGGCCAGCTCAGCATTGCCGGTAAACTGGATATCGGACGCGAAGCTGTTCGCGATCGCGCCGGTACCAGCGATGCCCCAACGGACCTTGTCTTGCATTGCGTGAAACCCGATGTCCCGGCAGTAGGTTCAAAATGCTACAGCGTCCTTTGCGCGTCATATTTGAGGCGCGGCGCTGTAATGTCCGGGCGCATCCTGACCCCGAAACCTCAAGGCCGCGTAAACATCGCAGGCAAGCCCCTGGCAACATTGACGGTCGATGTTACCTGGGCAACGAGGCACTTCGGCCGGGCAATGGCTTGCCCCGTCTGCCGATCTTCCAGAAAAGAGTAAGCCCCGCGCGATTTCTCGTGTGGGGCTACTTCAGGGCATGATCCCTGTTACGGACTGAGTAGGTCAGGCCGAGCGGCGGACCAAAGTCTTTTCTGTCACGGCATTTGCTTCGACGCCGTAGATATCGGAGAGCGTACCCAGAATTCTCATGACCGCGTCGGACGAGCTGGAATAGTAGATCGTCTGAGCGTCACGGCGAGTGCTGACCAGATTCTGGGCTCTCAGTTTGGACAGGTGCTGGGACAGGGCGGACTGGCTCAAGCCCACCTTATTGGCCAATGCGCCGACAGCCATCTCTTCCTTGACAAGGGAATCGAGGATGAGAAGGCGCTTAGGATTTGCCATGGCCGAGAGGAAGCCAGCTGCTATCTCAGCTTCATCGTGTTTTTCAGGCGAAAGTGGCTGCATTGCGTGCTCCATGCGAAAATTACATCACACGTAGTTATGGTTGACGAAGGACGATAATTAGTCGTGATGCATAAAAGGGCAACCACCTACTGCAAGAAATGGGGGTATCTGGCGAGCGATTAACCGTAAAGTTCGCGCAAAAGTGGCCGTAACTCCGAGCTGTCCCGCATTGGCGCGGGGAACTCGAGCCGCTTCAGTTGGTCGCCAAGGGCCAGATCCAGGCCGGCAGCGTCGATACCGACCACTTTCCAGTCACCCTCCGGGCCGTTGCAAAGTTTTTCAGCGTAAAATCTGACCGCTTCGGCATGATCGGCGTTCATATGCTCGATAGCGCCTGCTTCCATGGCGGCGAGCGATGCGGTGGCGGGTGATTCGATCACCAGATCCTGCGCGGTCAGCACATAGGCGCGGCCGAAACCACCGTTAAGGCTGGCGCGTAACGGGTTCAGGCGGAAGAAACCGAAATCCGGAAAATCGACATAGAGCTTCGATTTCGGATGGCGGCGAACGAATCGTTCGCGGATGCGGGCATGGGCATCCGAATCACGCGAGATCGCTTCGGCCTCGCACTGAACCGTCAGCCGTGGATGGGCGAGGGGATCGCCCTTGCCGGGGTCGCCCGTCAGCAGCGAGGCGCGCGTGTCGGCAAGCAGTGCCTTGGTATGGGTCGACAGCTTGGAAATCAGGATCAATGGCACGCCGTCGACATCCATGCCGACGAGAACGCGACTGACGAAAGGAAACCCACCGCTCTCCGGTTCGATCGCCGCAAGCGAGCCGCTGCGTGCGCCGCGCAGAAGCGTGTGCGCAAGCTTGCGCGCCTCGTCATCGGTTTCGCGCAATACGTTCGGTTTGTCGGTCATTCGTCGGTCCTTCCAGAAATTCAAGCGCGGTTCCAGACGAAAAAGCCCGGAACTGGTGCCGGGCTTTTATTGGCTTCTTGTGCGTTTTCGTCAACTTTTGTTGCGGTGTCGCGTCAGGCCTTCAACGATGTTTTGCGCGTTGATCGTGCCGACGACGGAGCCGTTGTCGACGACGCCGACGCTGCCCGGCTGTCGGGACATGGCGTCGAGGATATCGACGAGCGGCGTCGTCGGCTTGGCGGTCGCCGTCACGCCGGCCACGGCCGCTCCGCGTTGGATGCCGGTCTGCATCACGTCCTTTGCCGTCAGCATGCTGATCGGGTTCATGTGCTGGACGAAATCGGCGACATACTGGTTCGCCGGGTTTCTGACGATGTCCTGCGGGGTTCCGCACTGGATGATGCGGCCACCTTCCATGATGGCGATGCGGTTGCCGATGCGGAACGCCTCGTCGAGGTCATGGCTGACGAAGACGATTGTCTTCTTCAGGCGGCGCTGGAATTCGAGCAGTTCGTCCTGAAGCCGGGTGCGGATCAGCGGGTCGAGGGCCGAGAACGGTTCATCCATCAGGAGGATCGGCGCGCCGGTTGCAAAGGCGCGGGCAAGACCGACACGCTGTTGCATGCCGCCTGAAAGCTCGTTGACCTTGCGGTCGGCCCACTTCGTCAGGTTGACGAGCTCTAGCTGCTCGCCGACGCGGGCCTTGCGTTCCGCGTCGGGCATGCCGGCAAGCTCTAGGCCGAAGCCGACATTGTCGGCGACGGTGCGCCAGGGCAAGAGCGCGAACTGCTGGAACACCATCGACACAGTGTGCATGCGGAAGTCGCGCAGCGACTTTGGTGTGGTGCGATAGGGGTTGAGCGGCCCGTTTGCGGTCTTGACCTCGACCTCGCCGCGAACGACGGGCGCAAGGCCGTTGACGGCGCGGAGCAGCGTCGACTTGCCAGAGCCTGACAGCCCCATCAACACGAGGATTTCACCCTCGTTGATCGCGAGCGACGCACCGGCGACACCCAGCACCAGGCCGGTTGCGGCGCCGATTTCGTCACGGGTCTTGCCCTGGTCAACCATCTGGAGCGCGGTCTGCGGATTGTTGCCGAAGATGATGTCGACATTCTTGAAAACGACGGCGTCGGTCATGCACCCTCTCCTTCGTCGGACGAGCGGAACAGGCGGTCGAGGATGATGGCGAGGATGACGATGCAGAGACCAGCCTCGAAACCCTTGGCGACGTTCACCGAGTTCAGTGCGCGAAGCACGGGAACGCCAAGGCCGTTGGCGCCGACGAGTGCGGCGATGACCACCATCGACAGGGAGAGCATGATCGTCTGGGTAAGGCCCGCCATGATCTGCGGCATGGCGAAGGGAAGCTCGACCTTGCGCAGCACCTGGCCGGGTGTCGCGCCGAAGGCCTGTGCCGCCTCCACCAGCGAGGGCGGCGTCGAGATGATGCCGAGACGGGTGAGGCGGATCGGTGCGGGAATGGCGAAGATCACCGTTGCGATCAGGCCCGGCACCATGCCGAGACCGAAGAGAATGAGCGCGGGGATCAGATAGACGAAGGTCGGGATCGTCTGCATCAGGTCGAGGATCGGCCGCATGACGGAGTAGACCCAGGCCCGGCGCGCGGCGGCAATGCCGAGCGGAACGCCGACGGCCATGCTGACGACGCTGGCCGCCAGCACCAGCGCCAGCGTTTCCGTCGTTTCCTTCCAGTAGCCCTGATTGATGATCAGCAGCAATCCGAGGCCGGTGAACAGTGTCACGCCGAGCGAACGGCGGAACCACCAGGCGAGTGCGGTGATAACCGCAACGACGATCAGCGGGTGCGGCGTCTGCAAGATATAAAGCAGAACGCCGACGACGCCGGACAGGAAGCGAGCGAGCTGGTCGAAGAACAACTCGAAGTTCGTCGTCAGCCAGTCGACGAACGCCTTGGCCCAGCCGCCAATGGGAATGCGGTATTCTGTCAGAAATTCCACAGGGTGAATCCGTCTCGTCAGATCAACACTATCGCGCGATGCGGTGAAAAAAGGCGGGGACTTCCCCCGCCTTGCTGCCGGTCAGAGCCCGAGCGCGGTCTTGACAGCGGCGAGACCTTCGCCGCCATCCTTGGTCGTGACGCCGGCAAGCCATGGGTCGATCGCCGTCGGGTTGGCCTTCAGCCATTCCGTTGCGGCAGCGTCCGGCTCCTTGCCGTCATTCAGGATCTTGCCCATGATCTCGTTTTCCATCTGCAGCGAGAACTTGAGGTTCGTGAGCAGCTTGCCGACATTAGGGCATTCGGTGGTGTAGCCGGCGCGCACATTGGTAAAGACGCTGGCGCCGCCGAAATTGGCGCCGAAGATGTCGTCGCCGCCGGAGAGATAGGTGAGCTTGAAATTGGCGTTCATCGGATGCGGTTCCCAGCCGAGGAACACGATCGGCGCGCCATCCTTCTCGGAGCGGGCGACCTGAGCCAGCATGCCCTGTTCGGAGGATTCGACAACTTCGAAACCCTTGAGCCCGAAGGTGTCCTTGTCGACCATGTCGATGATCAGGCGGTTGCCGTCATTGCCCGGCTCGATGCCGTAGATCTTGCCCTCGAGCGCGTCCTTCTTGGTGGCGATGTCCTTGAAGTCCTTGATGCCGAGTTCGGCACCCTTGGCGTTGGTCGCCAGCGTGTATTTCGCGCCTTCGAGGTTCGGTCCGAAGGATTCGACCGACTTGTCGTCGAGATAGGGGCGCACGTCGTTTTCCTGGGTCGGCATCCAGTTGCCGAGGAAGATGTCGATGTCCTTGTTTTTGAGCGAGGTGTAGGTGACCGGAACGGAGAGAACCTTGATATCCGTCTCGTAGCCCAGGCCCTTGAGGACAGCGGAAACCGTAGCGGTGGTGGCGGTGATATCGGTCCATCCGACGTCGGAGAACCGGACGGTGCCACAGTTTTCAGGCTCGGCTGCCGCGGCGTTTCCGGCAACAAGGGCAGCCACCGAAACGGCGCCCGCGAGCATGAATTTGAGAGAGAGTGCTTTGTTCATCGTTGTCGTTCCCCTGCCTCTATTATTGTTTTAGCCAAACACATTGGAGCTTTAGCCAAACACCATTGGATAGCGAATTCAAGCGCTTTGATGTCGAAGGAAGTGTATTGCGTCAATACGCGGACGGGATGCACGCTGCGACGCAGAATGTCGCAATGCCCACGAAATGGTCAAGTTGGGCGAAAAACTGTGGGTCGCGCAAACGGGCTCTGGCCTTCGGGCCCAAGCCTCGTCATGAACCGGCAAGACGATTTCCGGGAACGGCAGGATATGGCCAAACTCTATTTCAGCTATGCGACGATGAATGCGGGCAAGAGCACATTGCTGCTGCAGGCATCCTACAACTACCAGGAACGCGGCATGCGCGTCGTCATGCTGATCGCAGCGTTCGACGACCGTGCCGGCACCGGGCGCATTTCGTCACGCATCGGCCTCGATGCGGATGCCATTCCGTTCCACGGTGGCGACGATCTCTACGCGTTGATCGAAAAGCTCAACACCGATGGTGCGGGCCAGATTGCCTGCGTCTTCGTCGACGAAGCGCAGTTTCTCGACGAGGAGCAGGTCTGGCAGCTGGCGCGGGTCGCCGACCGCATCGGCGTTCCCGTCATGGCCTACGGGTTGCGCACCGATTTCCAAGGCAAGCTTTTTCCGGGCTCGATGGCGCTGCTGGCCATTGCCGACGAGCTGCGCGAAGTGCGCACGATCTGCGACTGCGGCCGCAAGGCGACCATGGTCGTCCGTCTCGACGGGCAGGGCAACGTCGTTCGCGAAGGCGCCCAGGTCGAGGTCGGCGGCAACGAGAAATATGTCTCCTATTGCCGGCGCCATTGGGAAGACAAGATGCGCTGCGACCCCGCCTGAAGCCGATAAACCGGATTCGATTCAGGGCGTTATGCCGCGAGTTTGCAGTGCTACAGCATCCTTCGCTCGTTCTATCGGACGCGCGGCATCGCGGTGCGACTGCATGGCGTCTTGAAAGCCACGCATTCTGGATGCCATGCTGATCCCGGTTTTCCCCGATGAGGTTCGCGATGCCGCGTCTGCTTCCCTATCTTCTGCTCTGTCTCTGTCTCGGAGCGACGCCCGGCCATGCTGGCGGTGACGCCAAGGCGGGGGCATCAGTCTTCCGTAAATGCGGCGCCTGCCACACGGCGACCGAGCCCAACAATAGGGTGGGGCCGAGCCTGATGGGCGTGATCGGCCGTCCGGCCGCCTCGGTCTCCAGCTACAGCTATTCGGAAGCGATGAAGGCCTTCGGATCCGAGGGGCATGTCTGGGACGAAGCGACGATGAGCGAATATCTCCTCAGCCCCAAGGCGATGGTCGGCGGCACCAAGATGAGCTTTGCCGGGCTGAAGAAGCCGCAGGACATTGCCGACGTCATCGCCTATCTCAAGGACCCATCCGCGGCCAAATAGGCAATGCCTTCGATATCTCAATCACTTCGACGGGACGGCTGACCAAAAAAGCCGGCCGGCGAGGCTTGTTCTCTTTCGATAAACACCCTTTATATACCTGCAATCGAAGGCTGAACAATTTGGCCCGGATGGCATCTGTTGCCTCAACCGATCCAGGGGGATGATATGGCGACTCTTCAGAATTTTGACGCGGAAATCGAGAAGACGAAAAGCGTTGTCGAGCAGATGCGCGGCAAGCTTGAGCAATCCGGCGTCGTGCTGGAGCAATTCGCCAAGGCCGAGACCAAGCTCGGCGACGTCAATTTCGATATCGAGAACGCCCGCATCCAGGACGTCATCAGCCAGCAGAAGGTGATGGAGGCCAACATCGCCGACCTGATCATCGGGCTCGAAGATGCGACCAACGTCTTCGGCTCCGAATTCGAGAGCATGAAGAACTATACCGGCTACGAGAAATTCATCGGCATGTTCTCCAAGCAGAAGATGCAGCGCATGCGCACCGACCGGGTGCGCAACATGTCGCTCGCCGGCAACCTGCAGGAGCTGCTGTCGAAATCCGATACCATCGTCGGCATCCTCAAGGACCAGAAGTCGATCCTCGACCAGCGCTACAAGACCTCCGAGCAGAGCCTGATCCAGGTGATCGAGCGCCGCAAGGGCACGATGTCCAATCTCGAAGCGGTGCAGAAGCGTATCGAGGAGCTCAACCCGCTGCTGCTCGACATCGAGAACCGCATTGCTGCGTCGACCGAGCAGAAGGTGCGCACCGAGCTTGAAGGCGAGCGCTCGGCGCTGGCGACGGAATACAACGAGAAGCAGGCGAAGGAGCAGGAGCTGCTGGCCGAGAGCCAGACGCTCGAGCGCTACACCTCGATGTTCCAGACCTTCGTCGATTCGCTCAACAACCAGATCGCCGCACAAAACACTCTGATCAACAAGCTGACGATCGATACCGAGCAGCGCATCGTGCTCTACAAGGCGCTCGAGGATTCGTTGAAGACCGCCGCCCAGCAGGATGTCGCCCACAAGATCAATACGCTCGGAAGCCAGGTCGATACGGCAGCGGAAGAGACGATGGCGGGCATCGGCGCCGCTGCCCAGCGCCATATCGGCGACTTGCTCGAAATGCACGAGAAGAACATGCTGTCGACGCAGGATATCCAGCGCCGCAAGAAGCTGGCCGACGATGCGTTTGCCCGACGCTTCCAGACGGTCATGGACAAGCACAACACCGCCAACTACGTGAAGCAGTGATCGGCGGCAGGGCACGGGCATGCACATGATAGGGTCCGAGTTTGCCTTGCGGCACGCGCCAGGGGGAACGGCATGAAAGTGGCTGCATCCCCCGCCGTGACGCAGTATTTCGCCTCGATCCATTCGGCTCTTGCCGGGCTCGAGCTGTTTCTCGGTGACCGCAATTCGCCGCTCTATCGCAATACGGTGGTCGGTGAGGTGATCGTTCCCTATCTCGCCCGGCTGAAAGCTTCGATCGCCTGCTGGGAGAACCGCATCGGCTTCGTCGATCAGTTCAGGATCTCCCGGGCCGAGAGCGGCTTCCCGGTTTTCCAGAACGTGCTCGAACTGGAAAACGACCGCCAGGCGGCGCCGAAGCGGCTTGCGGATATTCCCTCGGCCGATGCCCTGCGCGAGGAGATGGCCGACTTCATCCTTAGGCAGAAGGCTTTTCCTGAGGCGCTGCAGTCGCGCATGGCCGAGCGGCTCTATCTCGAGCAGATCGGCAAGGGCGAGATTTTTTCGCCGTTCATCCTGCCGGAAACGATCCGCGTTGCCGTCAACCCGAAGACGATGCGGCCCTATTACATCGTGAGCTGGGGCGCCTTCGACGGCACCCAGACCCTGCCGATGGTCTATATGGCGACGATCGAGGATTCCTCCGAGAAGATCGTCGAGATGCTCGTCACCGCGGATGGCAAGCTCAACCCACAGGTCGAGATTCCGCTGCCGGTCGGCGGCCTGCTCAATCCGGAGCTTGCCAGCCGCTTCGATGATTTCGCCTCTAAGAACAGCACCTACTCGCTGACGCCGGTGACGATCGCGACCAATATGGACAAGGATTTCCCCGAGCTGCACCCCAAGCAGTTGCGGCGCATCGTGCTTGGCCCGTTCTATTCGGCCGGGATCACCGAGAACAATGCGAAGATCAACGAGATCCTGTCCAAGGTGCGCAAGCCCGAAAATGCCTGGCTCTTGACCTGGACCGTGCAGGAGGTGTTTTCGAAGGCCGAACGCGCCGCACAGCGCGGCTTCTGGTCGACGACGCCGGCGCAGGAGGAATTCCACATCGACACCGACAATCTGGAGGCCACGCGCATGGGCGTTTCGTCCTACGAGAAACATGCGCTGGTGCCGCACGACGCCTATCAGGCGCTCTATGCATCGGGCGAGGCGGCCCAGGTGTTCGGTGACTACAAGGTGCATGTCATCTCCGGAAACCAGGTCGTGAGCGAGGTTTAAGCATGACGCTCAATACCGGGCTGACGACGCTGCACGAGGACGAGATCGCCAAGCACCAGGCGGTCGCGCAGGGGCTGGTGACCAAGCTGGTGATCCTCGAGCGGGACGAGGGATCAGCCGGCACACCGCTCGCCGGCACCGGGCGACGGTTTGTTTCGACGGTTTCGACCGGCGGCCAGCGCCGCACCCGCGAGGTCGAGCTTGCGCGCACGGTTCAGGCGGTGCGGCAGGGCGACCAGATGCTGTCGCCGGCGCAGCATGCGGTTCTCTACAGGACCCGTCGCGGCATCCAGGTGGCGCTGGCTGTCGCCGACGTCTTCGCGCGCCAGACGAACCTCGAACAGCTGCAGGCGCGCAACACGACCGCGCCGCTTGCCGGCGAGGACGCCAACCAGTTCAAGGCGCTGCTCAACGCTTCCGCCTATATCTCCGCCTTCACGCTGGCCGCCTATCTCGGCTCGACGCTGTCGGGCGAGGGCGAGCCGGTGGACGATGCCGTCGAGCCGGACTTCCTGTTCGATACGCCGCAGGATGCCCTGAAGGGGCTGATCGCGGCGCTCGACCGCAGCATTTCCGGTGCGGCCGACGATTTGGCGCTGACGGCGCGTGCCCGTGCGTTTTCGCGCGTTGCCATCGAAGGGCTTATTGCGCGCAAGGGCCGCTTTACCGGCCTGCAGAGCTTCGAGAACGTGCATATCCGGCTCGACCAGGACGACTTCACCCTGAACGGCTTCGACGTCGCGCCCGGCCAGAAGCGCAAGCCGCTGGTGATGACCTTCAAGAAACCGGAAGAGATCATCGGCAACCATATCGCCAAGTATCAGGCGCTGAAGCTTGCCAAGATGCTGATGGCCTATGACTTCGACCGACAGATGAACCCGTTCGTCGAACTTGGCGGCTTCCTGTTCACCTTTATCGGCGACGGCATGCCGGGCACCGGCAAGACGATCCTGATCCAGATGCTCGCCGGCATGCTCAACGAATATTGCGAGATCGCCGGCTACGCCTTCCACTACGAAAACTTCGGCGTCGACCAGATCTCCTCCTATCAGGGCAAATCGGGCCAGAACTGCAAGGAGTTCGTCAACAACGTCATCAACCCGCGCGCCATCGGCTTCGGCACCATCGACGATGTCGACCAGGTTGCGGCCAAGCGCTCCGACGACCGGGCATCGGCCGGCCAGCACGAGGTGACGGCGGTGCTGATGGAAAGCTTTGCCGGCGCATCGACGGTGGTGCGCGGCAACTGCACCTTCGGCATGTTCTCCAACTATCCCGAGAATGTCGACGATGCGCTGCGCCAGCGCGCCGGCGCCCGCTGGCTGGTCGACGGGCCGCAGACGGAAGACGACTATATCGACATCTTCGCGCTGCTCGTCGGCAAGAACCACAAGATCCCACTCGGCGAGCACGCGCTGTTCGAGGGACAGGAGATCAAGCGCGCCGTGTCGCAATCCTACGGGGCGCATTCGCGACCGCAGGAGGAGGGGCTGGTTTCCGTCTGGGAGCGGTACCAGAAGGAGAAGGGCGCGCTTGCCACGCTTGCCGATGTCGGCGCCTATCTGCACATGATCAAGGAGGCAGAGCCGCGCTTTACCGGCCGGGCGATCAAGAACATCACCGACGCGGTCAAGCTCAGGGCGATGGACGTCGAATTGCCCGACGACTGGTTCAAGGATGCCGGCTCGTTCATGCACAAGGGCTATGACGAGAAGAAAGCGATGATCGAGGCGCTTCGCGGCCCGATCACCATCGAGATGGTGCTGCAGGAAATCAACCGCTACGCCGACAGCGAATTCCGCTACACCGACAAGTCGGACGATGCCGCCGTCACCGACATCATCCGCCGCGAGCGCCAGCGCGAAAAGGCGATCCGCGAGATCGAGGCGATGAAACGCGACGGCCGGTGGCAGGGCTGATGGCGGGGAGCGCTGAGCTATGAAACGTCTGCTCGAAGCCGAGCTTATCTATGGACGCCTGCTCGATATCGCCGAGCCGCATCTGATCGCGCGCTACAACAAGGCGCTGGAGGGCTTTGGCCTGCGTCCGACGGCGCTGGAACGCTTCAGCATCGACATGACGGGGTTCTCGCCGGAGATTGCCGACGAGCTTGGCGATCGCGACTATCTCGACCCCAACCGGGTGAACCGCCGTTTCATCATCATGACGCCGGATCAGGCGGAACTGCCGGTGGTGCACACAAGCTTTTCCAACACGGCGGCGTTGATGCACGAGTTCTTCAACGCCAACAGTCGGGCGATCAACGCAGTGACGATCAAGGATGCACTCTACGGCGAGATCGAGGATTCGGTTTCCATCGTCGACGACATCGATGATCTGCTGTCGATCAACGAGGTGCGCTTCCGGGTGCTTTCCGCAGAAGACATGCTGGGCAAGGCGGCCGAACTCAGGAGCCTGGTCGACCGACTGAAGAAGGTGCCGACCGCCTGGACTGATGACGAGATGCTGAACCGCATGGTCGAACTGGCGAAGGTGACGGGCGACATCCGCCAGAACGCGCTGGTGCCGGATCAGCTGGTTTTCCGCCACGATGCCTTCTGGGCCAATCACTTCGGCGGCGTCTATGTCTTCCTCGACGAGAAGACGACGACCGTCATCTGCGACCCGTCGGTCCCCGGTTTCCGCCGGTCGCGGCCCTGGCAGGTCAGCTACATCGCGATCGACGATCACGCCCGCATCTACGATTTCCTGGCCTCGACAAAGCGGTTGCAACTGCCCCAGGCGTCCTGGGTCGAGGACTCAGGGCTCTACCAGCATCGCGCCGACATGGTGGTGCGCGGTTTGATCAACGATGCCGATCCGACGACGGATCTTGCCCGCGCCGACCGGATCTGGCTGCAGACCTGGATGCATCGCAACGCGGCACTCGTTGCCCAGGATGCCACCTATCCCTTCCTGCAGGAGATGCAGCGCATGGTGCAGACGACGGGCAGCATCCGGATGCAGGATGTCGCGCCGGCAAACCGCTTCATGCTGGTGAGGGCCGCGCCCGTTCATCCCGATCAGTGGCTGGTCAACCGCTTGATCGCCCAGCTCGTTCCCCGCGATTTCGTTTCCCGCTTCGTCTTCGACAAGCAGGGGTTTTATGACGCCTACGAGCGTTACAGCGAAAAGTTCAGGGAATATGTTGTGACGACCTTGACCGGCACATATCTCAAGGACAAGGCGGCCTTCCGCCGCAAGCTTTACGGCCTCAGAGAGGAATAGGACATGTTTGATCCGATCGTCGCGTTTTTCCAGCGTGTCTTTACCGCGATCGGTCGCGGCATCGGCCTGGCCGTTGCCTGGCTGCTGTGGCCGTTCGTTGCGCTTGGAAACTGGTATCGCCAGCGCAACTGGATCATCAAGGGGCCGATCGGCATCATCCTGCTCGGCCTGATCTTCTTCTACGGCTATTTCATCTGGCAGACCCAGGCCTGGACGAATTTCGATGCCGACTATGTTGATCGCTACAAGCTCGCCGAGCGCAAGGTGCCGGCGGGTTCGCCTGTGGCGGGGCCCGGTGTCACGACCGGACAAACGACGACCGGCGCAGCGGCAGCCAACCAGGCGGCCGCGGTTACGCCGCCGGCCGAAGTTACGCCTGAGGCACTTGCCGCCGTGCAACTGCCCGCCGGGACCCAGTGCCAGACCTCGGCGATCGTCGATGTCGCGGCCGATCTCATCGATTTCAACGTCAATGAGAATGCCTGGATTTCGTCGATGCTGCTCTACAAGGTCGGCTTCTTCGGCCTCGATTGGGACGATACGCCTTGGCTCGACAACAAGGCATCGTTCCAGCGCGGCATCAACCAGGCGGTTCGCCGTACCTCGGTTGAACTGGTCGATTCACTCGGTCGCGTTCGCGGCACGTCAGGCATCAACAACGATCTGCAGCGGGCGCGTGGCAACATCCAGTTCGACGAGGAGACCTGGTACTTCGGCCTCAATCCGTTTGGCCCGAAGACCCCGACACCGAGCTTCTATCGCGCTGCCATGCGGGACATGCGCACCTTCAACACCACGCTTGCCAAGTGCGATGCCGTCTTTGACGGTCGCGCCGATAACCTGGTGGAGTTCCTCGACCGCATCGCCAACGATCTCGGCAACACCTCGGCGATCATTCGCGAGCGCTCGGAAAACCACAATGGCGGCTGGTTCGACACGCGTGCCGACGACCGTTTCTGGTTCGCCTACGGACAGCTCTACGGTTACTACGGCATCCTTTCGGCTGCCGGCGCCGACTTCGAGAACGTCGTCGCCCAGCGCGGCCTGACGCCGATCTGGACGGAAACGATCAAGCAGCTGCGCTCGGCACTTCGCATCCAGCCGTTCATCATCTCCAACGGCGAAGAGGCCGGCTGGATCATGCCGACGCATCTGGCGACCATGGGCTTCTATATCCTGCGGGTGCGCTCCAACATCGTCGAGATGCGCGACATTCTCGCGCGATAAAGATCAGCGCCTGATGGGCGGCAGCTCCAGCCGGAGTTGTGCCTTCCGGCGAAGGTGCAAGAAACGCCTCATCCCGAATGGGGTCAGGCACAGAAATGCAGCTTGGGGGGAGGGGAAAACCCATGGTGGAGGTCAAGTCCGATATCGAAATCGCGCGTGCCGCGAAGAAGAGGCCGATCCTGGAGATCGGTGCAAAGCTCGGCATTCCGCCGGAGCATCTGCTGCCCTACGGCCATGACAAGGCAAAGATCGGCGCGGAATTCATTGCTGCACAGAAGGACCGCAAGAACGGCCATCTGATCCTGGTGACCGCGATCAATCCGACGCCCGCCGGCGAGGGCAAGACGACGACGACGGTCGGTCTCGGCGACGGCCTCAACCGCATCGGCAAGAAGGCGATCGTCTGCATCCGCGAGGCGTCGCTCGGCCCCTGTTTCGGCGTCAAGGGTGGGGCGGCCGGCGGCGGCTACGCCCAGGTGGTGCCGATGGAGGACATGAACCTTCATTTCACCGGCGATTTCCACGCCATCACATCCGCCCACAACCTGCTTGCGGCGCTGCTCGACAACCATATCTATTGGGGCAACGAGCAGAACATCGACATCCGGCGCATTTCCTGGCGACGGGTGATGGACATGAACGATCGGGCGCTGCGCAACATCGTCGGCTCGCTCGGCGGCGTTGCCAACGGTTATCCGCGCGAGACCGGTTTCGACATCACAGTTGCTTCCGAGGTCATGGCGATCCTTTGCCTTTCGATGGATCTGAAGGACCTGGAAAAGCGCCTCGGCAACATCATCATCGGCTACCGGCGTGACAAGAGCCCGGTCCTTGCCCGCGATATCAAGGCGGACGGGGCGATGACCGTGCTGTTGAAGGATGCGATGCAGCCGAACCTGGTGCAGACGCTGGAGAACAATCCGGCCTTCGTGCACGGCGGCCCGTTCGCCAATATTGCCCATGGCTGCAACTCGGTGATCGCGACGACCACGGCGCTGAAACTCGCAGATTACGTGGTAACCGAAGCCGGCTTCGGCGCCGATCTCGGCGCGGAAAAATTCTTCGACATCAAATGTCGCAAGGCCGGGCTCAAGCCCGATGCCGCCGTCATCGTCGCCACCGTGCGCGCCATCAAGATGAATGGCGGCGTCAAGAAGGACGATCTCGGCAAGGAGAATCTCGAGGCGCTGCGCAAAGGCTGCGCCAACCTCGGCCGCCACGTCCAGAACGTCAAGAAGTTCGGCGTGCCTGCGATCGTCGCGATCAATCACTTCACCTCCGATACCGAGGCCGAGGTGCAGGCAATCAAGGACTATGTCGCAACGCTCGGTGCAGAGGCCGTGCTCTGCCGCCACTGGGCCGAAGGTTCTGTAGGCATCGAGGAACTGGCGCGAAAGGTAGCAGCACTCGCCGAAGGCGGCCACTCGCAGTTTTCGCCGCTCTATCCCGACGAGATGCCGCTGTTCCACAAAATCGAGACGATCGCCAAGGACATCTACCACGCCAGCGAAGTGATCGCCGACAAGTCGGTGCGTGATCAATTGCGCACCTGGGAGGATCAGGGCTACGGCCACCTGCCGATCTGCATGGCCAAGACGCAATATTCGTTTTCGACCGACCCGAACCTGCGCGGCGCGCCGACGGGCCACACGGTGCCGATCCGCGAAGTGCGGCTTGCCGCCGGCGCCGGCTTCATCGTCGTCATCACCGGCGAAATCATGACGATGCCGGGCCTGCCGAAGGTGCCGTCATCGGAGAAGATCTACCTCAATCAGCAGGGCTATATCGAAGGCCTGTTCTAGAGCAGTTCCAGGAAAAGTGCGAAGCGGTTTTCCGTCAGGAAATGCGTAAAAACAAAGAGATAGAGCGCTTATGCGATTCCGTCTAAATCGGAAACGCTTGAGCTCCCGGCTACTGTAAGTTTCCGTAAATCGCATTCGATTTAGGGATAAAAGCAGCGGCAATTTAAAGCGCTACAGCGACCTTGGCGCGTCTAACAAGACGCGCGGCGCTGTAGGCATAACGCTCAAACCGAGATCGATTTGAGGCGTTATGGATTGATTTTAAAGCGTTTCCGCTCCCGTTTCGCTTCCCGAGGCGCCACGTCTCAGTTGAGGCTGATGAAGTCCGCCTTGCCGACGGGAACGCCCTTATGGCGGAGAATGTCGTAGGCCGTGGTCAGGTGGAAATAGAAGTTCGGCAGCACGAATTTCAACAGATAGTCCTCGCCGCTCAACGTCATCTTCAGCTTGGTGAAGGTCAGGGTGACCTCGCGGGTTTCGCTGCCGTCGAGATCGGACGGTCGAACGGTCTCCAGGAATGCGACGGTCTTGCCGATGCGCTCGCGCAGTTCCCCGAACGTCTTCTCCTCATCGGGAAAGCTCGGCACCTCGAGCGCGGTCAGCCGGGCGATGGTGCCCTTTGACGTGTCGCTGGCGCGCTGCACCTGGCCTGCAAGCGGCAGCATGTCGGCGACCAGTCGGGCGTTGACCAGATCGTCGAGCGAAAGACCGGTTTCGCCGGCATGGGCCTCGGCCTTGTCGAGCAATTTGCCGAGGACATTGAAGCCATGGACGAAGGTGGGAACGGAGAGCCTGTACATTGTGAGCGCCATGGAGGTTTCCTCGGGCTTGGGGGGCAGTGATATTCCTGGGCTGCTATCTGGGGAAGGAAACCTGATCCTGCAAGGTATCTACGCCACCTTTGTTGCCGTGCAAGCCGTGCGGGTTGCTCGCTTGATGGTGACGAAAGGGAGAGGGTATTGTCCTGATCAGTGCGTCCGTGCTGATGTTGCGAGTGCCTGCCCACCGATACGATGTGAGCAAAATCGATCTGAGCCGCCATGACCCCGTTGGACCTTGAAGCTTATCTTCACGCCCATATTCCGCTTTCGGCAGCGATGCAGGTTCATGTCGACGAAGCGATTGATGAGCACGTGCGGCTATCTGCGCCGCTCGCTCCCAACATCAATCATCGCGAAACGGTGTTCGGCGGCAGTGCCTCCGCACTCTCCATCCTTGCCGCCTGGTCGCTGCTGCACGTGCGGCTGACGCACGCGG
Organism: Ensifer sp. 1H6; assembly: GCF_001976035.1. Lineage (NCBI taxonomy): Bacteria > Pseudomonadati > Pseudomonadota > Alphaproteobacteria > Hyphomicrobiales > Rhizobiaceae > Ensifer > Ensifer sp. 1H6. The sequence continues at coordinate 115,372 of NZ_MOAI01000011.1, forward strand.
GCGTTCCGGCCCGCCTCGTGATCCAGAGCAACCGGATGGAGTATCTGAAGCCGGTTGCCGGTGCATTCTCCTCTCGGTCAACCCTTGCGGACATGGGGCAATGGCCGAGCTTCCTGCGGCTGTTTCACCGTCGGGGCAGGGCAAGGATCGTCGTTGCCGCCGAGTTGCTGGATGACGGTGAGCTTGCCGGGCGTTTCGAAGGCGAGTTCGTCGCCCTTGGCTATGGTGCGGATTAAAGCGTTCCAGATAAGGCGCGAAGCGGTTTTCCGTCAGGAAATGCGTGAAGCAAAACGATAGAGCGGTTCAGCGACTCCGTACAAGGCGGAAACGCTCTATCGGCAGTAACGATATCCGTTCCCGCGCTCGATCACGTCGAGATGCAGGTGCGTCTCATGCGCCGCGTCGCTGCCCGGATCGAGCACGGTCTTGAAATACAGGCAGGCCGAAGCGGTGATCGCACGCTGGAAGGCGCCGGTCATGGTGCCATCCTCGTCGCGAGGCTGGATCTCGATGGTCTTGCCGTCGCTGAGCGTGAACGAAGCGATGTCGACGGCGTTGCCGTGGGCATGCTCTGAGATCTTGCCTGTCGGGGCGTTGTTGCGCAGGCGGCAGATATAGGTGGAGGCCTGGTTCAACATCTTGACGGTCGTACCCTTGGCAAACGCCACGTCGGCCGCCGGCTGTACTGCTTCCTTGGTCCAGCGCGCCAATGCCAACGCCGCCTCGCAGCGCATCAGCCCCTTCGGCGCCAGTTTCACGTCGGGCAACACGCTTGTCACATCAAGCGGCTTGTCGATGCCGCAGCCCTTGCCATCGTCGATCCGCTTGGCTTCGGTGAAAACGGCACCCAATGCTTTCAGCTCCGATAGGCACTTGGCGTATTCGGTCGGGTTCTCGTTTTCGACCGGCGGGTAGATGACGGGGGGCTCTTCCGCCTTGTAGTCAGTCGGCTTGTCCGTGGTCTTCTCCTCGCTGGCGGCGTCGCCCTTCTTGCCGTCGGCTCCCTTGTCGCCGTCCTTCTCAGTTTCTGTGCCTTCCGCCGGCTTCGGCTCAGGCGTTGGCGCTTGGCTGCCCTGTTGACCGCTGGGAGGCTGCTGGTCCTTGTCTTCGTCACCTTCCTTCACCCGCGTTTCCGGCTTCTTTTCAGGAGCGGGTACCGGCGCCTCGGCCTGTGCGTCCGCAGGTGGTTTGGGTAGGGGAAGGGGGCCGGTTTTGGGAAGGCTCGCGCCTGTGAGGAGCAATGTCGACAGGAAAATCAGGGGGATATGGCAACGCATGCGTTTCCTTTCACATGTCCGCGAGGGCAGGCCTCGACGGGGAGGAACGCATGGGAAGCCATCTGGTTTCATCGGCTTGATGCAAAGAGCGTTGCAGTTCGGCAACGCCCCGAATTGGGACGATCCCATAAATTGTTGGGGAGGCGTTTCTATCTTGACAATAATAGTCATGTTTTTTATGCGGCATAAATGAGGCGACGCAATGTCGCCACGTATTCGAACCCCACGCCCAGCCAGCCCCTTGAGTTCGCCGCTCAACAGCAAGCCCGGCCCATGAATTCAAAAGGATTGGTCCATGCTCAACCGGCACCGTCGCCTGGCACTTTTGGCGTGCACGACTACACTTGCTCTTTCCGCCGCCTCTGGTGCCTTCGCGCAGACCGCGACGACCGCGCCGAAGGCAAACGAACAGAATGCCGAGGCCGCCAAGAAGGGCGAGACCTTCCTTTCGCCGATCGTCGTCAAGGGCGCGCGCACCAGCGACCCCTATGCAAAGGCCGGCCCGGTCAGCGTGGTGACGACCGACCAGATCGACCTGCAGTCCGGGCTTGAAACCGATGACCTGCTGCGCGGTGTTCCCGGCACGTCGACGGCGAACAATCCGCAGAACCCGGGTGTGGCCGTCAACATTCGCGGCTTCGAAGGTTCCGGTCGCGTCAACATGATGATCGACGGCGTGCGCCAGAACTTCCGCTTCACCGGTCACGAAGCGCAAGGTCTCGCCTATTTCGACCCGGCGTTCCTGTCCGAGATCGACGTCACCCGCGGCGCGTCACCGGTGTCGGCGGTGGCGCATTGGCCGGCTCGGTCAACTTTAGGACCTATGACATCGAAGACCTGATCCAGGACGGCAAGACCTATGGCGGCATTGCCTCCGCCACCTATGGCACCAACGGTGCCGGCTGGTCGGAATCGCTGATCGGCGCCTACCGCTTCAACGACGTCTTTTCGGTACTGGGCGGTATCAGCAAGGCCGACCCTGGCAATTACGACAACGGCAATGGCGTTCAGGTGCCCTATACCGAGGAAGACCTGCTGTCTGGCATGCTGAAGTTCGAGATTACGCCGGATGAGGATCATACCTTCAAGTTCAGCGGCATCACCTATGACAATGACTTCTTCGCCAACTCCTACTTCCAGAACGTGAAGAACCAGACGCTGGCCGCAAGCTATTCCTATACGCCAGACAACGAACTCATAGATTTCCGCGCCAACGCCTATTGGAACCGGTTGAAGATGAAGTACGACACCGACGTCAGAGGTGGCGGTACTGCCGCCGGCCGTCAGATCATCGACACCGGCAAGGGCTTCGACATCTCCAACACCTCGCTGTTCGATCTTGGTGACGTTGCGGTCAGGGCCAATTACGGCGTCGAGTATTTCCGCGATGATTACGACGTCATCAACAGCACGGCGCGGCCGAGCGGTGGTGTCAACGGTGGCGGTCGCAATGCCACGACCGGCGTCTTCAGCACGACGACCTTCACCTACGGTATCGCCGACCTGACGGCCGGGCTGCGCTACGACCACTACAGCCTCGACGGCTCGGGCGCCGTTGTCGCCGGCAACCCGATCGGCCTTCCGGCAGGTCCCTACACAGTTGACAAGTCCGATGGACACCTCAATCCGAGCATCACGCTTGCGCTCAACCCTACGGACTGGTTCCAGCCCTACGTGACCTACGCAGAGACCTCGCGCCCGCCGACGGTCAACGAAACCTTTGCCGGTGGAACACACCCGGGCTCTAGCGGTCAGTCCTTCTTCCCCAATCCGTTCCTGGAGCCTGAAATCTCCAAGGGCTGGGAAGTTGGTGCCAACTTCTCCTTCGACGGTCTGCTCGACTCCAGCGATAGCCTGCGTGTGAAGGCCAACTACTTCCACAACAGGATCGACAACTACATCACCGCGGCAATGCTTGGTGGCGGTCGCCAGATCTTCTTCGTCAACAACCCTGGCACGTCGACGGTTCAGGGCTTCGAACTGCAGGCGGCCTATGATGCAGGCTTCGTCTTCGGCGACCTCGCCTATACCTATACCGACAGCAAACTGCCATCGCAGATCAACGGTTTCGGCGTGCAGACCTACCTGCCGGACACTATCGTCAGCGCGACGCTCGGCGCCCGCTTCCTCGAAGATCAGCGCCTGACGGTCGGCACGCGCTTCTACGCGGTTTCGAGCGCCGACGTCGGTGCGATCAACCGCACGCCGCCGACCGTTCCGGGTTACGGGCTGGTCGATATGTTCGCGAACTACAAGTTCGAGAATGGCTTCGAAGTGACGGCAACGGTCACGAACCTGTTCGACAAGGCCTACACGCCGTCGTCGAGCACCATTGCCGGCAGCACGATCGACACCGGTCGCGGCCGGACCTTCCTGGTCACGGCGAAGGCCAAGTTCTGATCGATCGCAGACGAGCTCCAGTCGGAAAGGCGGCCCTTCGTGGCCGCCTTTTCTTTTGCTCCTGCGGCGGCACTTTTTCCCGCTTGCGCAAGGCTGCAACCCGCGCTAACACTTTCGCCCATGACAAATGCACGCAACATTTCGATCTGGTGGTGGGCTCGCTGAGGCGGCCTTGACCAGTCATGCGTGATTGAGACATCAAGCCGCCCGGAGATTTCGAGGCGGCTTTTTCGTATTCTGGCCGCGTGGAAAAACCGGGCTTTTACGGAGCGAGACGAATGGCAACGGTAATTCTCGAAGACGGCGCGGAAAGCTATACCACCAGGGGCGGGATCGTCGTCACCCGCAGGCGGCGCGAAGCCTCCTATGCGGATTCGATTTCAAGCTATGTCGACAGGCTGGACGAACGTCGCGGCGCGGTGTTTTCGTCCAACTACGAATATCCGGGCCGCTACACGCGCTGGGACACTGCCGTCGTCGACCCGCCGCTCGGCATTTCCTCCTTCGGCCGCTCGCTCTGGATCGAAGCCTATAACGGCCGCGGCGAAGTGCTGCTGTCGATCATTTCGGACCATCTGAAAACCGTCGCCGACATCACGCTCGGCACCTCGACGGCGACCCGTCTCGACCTGACGATCAACGCGCCCGACCGTGTCTTCACCGAGGAAGAGCGCTCGAAGATGCCGACGGTCTTCACCGTGCTTCGGGCCGTCACCAACCTCTTCCATTCGGCGGAGGATGCGAGCCTCGGCCTTTATGGCGCCTTCGGTTACGATCTCGCCTTCCAGTTCGACGCCATCGAGCTGAAGCTGAAGCGCCCGGACGACCAGCGCGACATGGTTCTGTTCCTGCCGGATGAGATCCTGGTCGTCGACCACTATGCCGCCAAGGCCTGGATCGACCGCTATGACTTCGCCAAGGACGGTGTTTCGACTGAAGGCAAGACGGAGGAGATCGCCAGCGAACCCTTCCAGACCGTCGACATCATTCCGCCGCATGGGGACCACCGGCCCGGCGAATATGCCGAGCTTGTGGTCAAGGCGAAGGAAAGCTTCCGCCGCGGCGATCTCTTCGAGGTCGTTCCCGGCCAGAAGTTCTTCGAGCGCTGCGACAGCAAGCCGTCGGAGATCTCCAAACGGTTGAAGGCGATCAACCCGTCGCCCTATTCCTTCTTCATCAATCTCGGAAACCAGGAATACCTGGTCGGCGCCTCGCCGGAAATGTTCGTGCGCGTGTCCGGCCGCCGCATCGAGACCTGCCCGATTTCCGGCACGATCAAGCGCGGTGACGACCCGATCGCCGACAGCGAGCAGATCCTGAAGCTGCTGAATTCCAAGAAGGACGAGTCCGAACTGACCATGTGCTCGGATGTCGACCGCAACGACAAGAGCCGCGTCTGCGTTCCCGGCTCCGTCAAGGTCATCGGCCGCCGCCAGATCGAGATGTATTCGCGCCTGATCCACACGGTCGACCACATCGAGGGGCGCCTGCGCGACGATATGGACGCCTTCGACGGCTTCCTCAGCCACGCCTGGGCCGTCACCGTCACCGGTGCGCCGAAACTCTGGGCGATGCGCTTCATCGAAGGCCACGAGAAGAGCCCGCGCGCATGGTATGGTGGCGCCATCGGCATGGTCGGCTTCAACGGCGACATGAACACCGGCCTGACGCTCCGCACCATCCGCATCAAGGACGGCATTGCCGAGGTGAGGGCGGGCGCGACGCTGCTCTACGATTCAAACCCGGAAGAAGAAGAAGCCGAAACCGAACTGAAGGCCTCTGCCATGATCGCAGCCATTCGTGACGCGAAATCCGCCAACAGCGGCAAGGCCGGCCGTGACGTCGCCGCCGTAGGCGCCGGCGTCAACATCCTGCTTGTCGACCACGAGGACAGCTTCGTGCACACGCTGGCGAATTACTTCCGCCAAACGGGGGCAACGGTGACGACGGTGCGCTCGCCGGTGGCCGAAGAGATCTTCGACCGGGTGAAGCCGGATCTCGTCGTGCTGTCGCCGGGACCCGGCAACCCGAAGGATTTCGACTGCAAGGCAACGATCAAGAAGGCGCGTGCCCGCGATCTGCCGATCTTCGGCGTCTGCCTCGGCCTGCAGGCGCTTGCCGAAGCCTATGGCGGCGATCTCAGGCAGCTGGCGATCCCGATGCACGGCAAGCCGTCGCGCATCCGCGTGCTCGAACCCGGCATCGTCTTCTCCGGCCTCGGCAAGGAGGTGACCGTCGGTCGCTATCACTCGATCTTTGCCGATCCGTCGAGCCTGCCGCGCGATTTCATGATCACCGCCGAAAGTGAAGACGGCACGATCATGGGCATCGAGCATACCAAGGAGCCGGTGGCAGCCGTGCAGTTCCACCCGGAATCGATCATGACGCTCGGCGGCGATGCCGGCATGCGCATGATCGAAAACGTGGTGGCGCATCTGGCCAAGCGGGCGAAGGTCAAGGCCGCCTAAGAAACGAACCGCAGACAATCAGGCGCCGCCTCCGTATCAAAGGGCGGCGCTTTCGTTGTCGGGCTGGCAGGTGCCTTCATGGGGCGCTTGGCGCGCCCGGAATTTCGCAGCGATCGGCAAACAGCCGCTCGCTGAGGAAATCGACGAAGACCCGGACCTTGGGCGAGAGGTGCCGGTTCGAGGGCCAGAGAAGGTGAAACTGGCCGGGTGCGTTGAGATGGGCGTCGAGCACCGTTTTAAGCGCGCCGTCGGCAAGCGGCCCGCGCGCCAGAAAGTCCGGCATGCAGCCAATGCCGAGACCGCTGATCACGGCGCCACGCAATGCCTCCATATTGTTGCAGGTCAGCACTGTGCACATCGGCGGCATGGTGCCTGACATGACAATCGGCCAGTCCTGCAGTTTGCGGCTGTTGGGAAACCGGAAGCGGATTGCCCGGTGACCATCGAGATCCCGTGGGCATTCGGGCGTGCCGTGATCGGCGAGGTAGCTTGGGGCGGCGCAAAGCAGAAGCCGGAACGGGCGCAGGGCTCTCGACATCAGCCGGGAATCCGGCAAATCGCCGCTGCGGATAGCGACATCGACCTCCTCATCGATCAGGTCGACGATGCGATCGTTGAAATCGAGATCGAGTTCGACTTCGGGATAGCGCTCAACGAATTCCGGCAGCACCGGCAGCAGCAGGTGATAACTGACGATCGGAACGCTGACGCGCAGGCGCCCGCGTGGAGCCGCGACGGCTTGGGCTAGCGATGCCTCGGCATCGTCTAGATCGTCGAGGACGCGACGGCAGCGCTCGTGAAACAGCCGCCCTTCCTCCGTCAGCCGGATGCTGCGTGTCGAGCGTTGAAACAGGCGAACGCCAAGCTGTCTCTCGAGATTGGTCACCGCCTTGCCAACGGCCGAAGCGGATAGGCCAAGGACCCGTCCGGCAGCGACAAAGCTGCCGAGATCGGCGGTTCGAACAAAGGCCGTCAGTCCACCCAAGCGATCCATTGCCTCTCCTATTCGAGCGTTTTTTTCCGCCAAGAGTGGAATGATGGCGGTATTTCCCAGCCATTCTGTCCAATCTATCCTCCTCAAGTCAATCGATACCCACCGACCGGCGACCGGTCGCCTCACGAAGTGCGACCGGCGGGTCCTTCCTTGCTCGAACACATCGGGACTGCAAGACATGAGAGAAAAGACCAGGAGTAGGAGCAACGCCGGACGGTTGTGCGTTCTTGTTGCTGTTTGTTGTGCGGCCGCCGCCATGCCGCTGACCTTCACCGGGCCGGCGGTGGCACTGCCCGCGATCAGCCGGACGCTGGGTGGAAGCCCGCTGGCGCTCAACTGGGTCACGAACGCCTTCATGCTGACCTTCGGCAGCACCCTGATGGCGGCGGGCGCGCTTGCCGATAGCTATGGCCGCAAGCGCATGTTCCTCGGCGGGCTTGCAGCCTTCGGCCTGTTCTCGCTCGGCCTTGCCTTCGCCAACGATATTGTCTTGTTCGACATTCTCAGGGCCTTGCAGGGTGTCGGGGCGGCGGCAGCGTTTTCGGGCGGCATGGCTTCACTGGCACAGGAGTTTGAAGAGGGGCAACGGCTGCGGGCGTTCAGCGTCGTCGGTGCGAGCTTTGGCGTCGGCCTGGCATTTGGCCCCATTGCCTCCGGCCTCGTGGTCGAGGCGCTCGGCTGGCCGGCAATCTTCCTGCTTGTCGTCGCGCTCGCGGCCTTTGCCTTTGCGCTCGGTGCCGTTTTCCTGCGGGAAACGCGCGACCCGAATGCGGGCGGCCTCGACTGGAAGGGGGCGGTGACGTTCACGCTGGCGCTGGCATTCCTGACATTTGGCATCCTGCAGCTGCCCGAGGCCGGCTGGAGCGATCCTTTCGTCCTCGCTGTGCTGGTAGCTGCGGTTGTCTTCTTCTTTGTCTTCTACCGAATCGAGCGTTCCGTGGCGCGGCCGATGCTGGATCTGTCCTTGTTCAAGTATCCGCGCTTTGTCGGCGTACAACTGCTCGCGGCGGCGCCGGCTTATGGTTTCGTCGTGCTGCTCATTCTTCTGCCGGTGCGGTTCATCGGCATCGAAGGCATGAGCGAGATTGCCGGGGGGGCGGATGATGATTGCGCTCTCGGCTCCGCTGCTCCTCCTGCCGATCGCCGCCGGTCTGTTGACGCGCTGGTTTGCGCCGGCCGTCATCTGCGGGACCGGATTGCTGGTTTCAGCCGCCGGGCTTGGCTGGCTCAGCCAGTTTCCCGTGGGCTCGGCGCCGGGGCTGCTGGTCCCACCATTGCTGCTCGTCGGCATCGGCATCAGCCTGCCCTGGGGTTTGATGGATGGGCTGGCGGTCAGCGTGGTGCCGAAGGAGCGGGCGGGAATGGCGACGGGTATCTTCAGCACCACCCGTGTTGCGGGCGAAGGGATCGCCCTTGCGGTGGTGACAGCGCTTCTCTCTGTCTTCACGCAGATCAAATTGGGGTCGGCAGCCGGCGGCCACGCCGCCGATGTCGCCCAGAGGCAACGTGGCTGCGGCCGGCAGCATAGTGCCGTCGGTTGAGCGCCTTGCACTGCTTCAAGCCTATAGCAGCGCGTTCGGGACGCTGCTCTGGCTGTTGACGGCCATTACCACGGCAACGGCCGTGGTCGTCTTCCTGTACCTCGGCAAGGGCGCCGAAGAAGTCGAAAGCGCCGAAACCGATCTGATGCCGGGTACGATTACGGACCCTTAAAAAACGGGCAGGAGCCGAACGCACCTTTGACAAGCCCGCATCGATGGCACATATGTTTCCCATTGACCGCCTGCGCGAAATTCGCGCGGGCGTTTTGCGTTTCAATGGGCTTGCGTTTGCAACTCGTTTGCATCTGCATGAGGAATGAAGAAGATGTCTCTATCCGATAACCGAACCGTCCTGCGGCTTGCCTTCTGGGGCATTCCGCTTTCTCTGGCTGTGCTGGGGCTGAAGCTGCTTGCCTGGTGGCTTACCGGCTCGGTGGCCCTTTTGTCGGATGGTCTTGAGTCGACAGTCAATGTGATTGCGGCGGTGATCGCCTATCTGATGATCGGCTATGCGGCGAAACCGGCGGATGCCGGCCATCCCTTCGGGCACCACAAGGCGGAGTATTTTTCCGCGGTTATCGAGGGCGTGCTGATCGTCGTTGCCGCATTGCTGATCGTCTGGGAAGCGGTGCCGGCGATGATGGCGCCGGTGATGTTGGAAGCTCCGGCGCTCGGCCTGGCGATCAACTTTGCTGCTGGTGTCGTCAACGCCATCTGGGCCTATGTGCTGATCAGCGCCGGTCGGAAGCATCGCTCGCCGGCTCTCAGCGCCGACGGCCATCATATTCTGTCTGACGTCGTGACCTCGATCGGCGTTTTGATCGGCCTTGGTCTTGCCATTGCCACGGGTTACGCGATCCTTGATCCCTTGCTGGCCGTCATCGTCGCCTGCAATATCCTGTTCCAGGGCTGGATGGTGATCTCGCGGTCGATTGACGGGTTGATGGACCGGGCGGTGCCGGCCGAGGAGGAGGAGGCGATCAAGCAGGCGATCGCCGCCAACGGCAAGGGCTCGCTTGGAGTGCACGATCTCAAGACCCGCCAGGCAGGCCCGGTGATTTTTGTGGATTTCCACATGGTCGTGCCGGAAATGATGCCGGTCGGCGAGGCGCATGATATCTGCGATCGCATCGAGGACGCGATACGCGCCGTTCAGCCCGGCGCCAAGATCGCGATCCATGTCGAGCCGGAAGGTGAAAAGGCGCACGGCGTGCGCGTAAAGGTAAGTGGAGCACCACGCAAATGAGCAAGACTGACGTATCCGGCCTGTCGCAACTGGGCGCCAAGGTCGACCTGCCGCAGAGCCCCGACGAAGCGGTGCTCGAGCGCGTGCCGAGCGGCAATCAGGGCGCGGACTTCCTGGTGCGGTTCACCGCGCCGGAATTCACCTCGCTTTGCCCGATGACCGGCCAGCCGGATTTTGCCCACATCGTCATCGACTACGTGCCGGATGAATGGCTGGTGGAATCGAAGTCGCTGAAGCTGTTCCTGCATTCCTTCCGCAATCATGGCGCCTTCCACGAGGACTGCACCATTGATATCGCCAAACGGCTGGTCAGCCTGTTGTCGCCGCGCTGGCTGCGCATCGGTGCCTACTGGTATCCGCGCGGCGGCATTCCGATCGACGTTTTCTGGCAGACCGGCAAGCCGCCGGAAGGATTGTGGCTGCCCGATCAGGGCGTGCCGACCTATCGCGGTCGCGGATAAAAATGGCGGGCATGACCCGCCATTCCCCGTTCGTTTCGTCAGCCGAAGATCAGGGCCGTGCCGGCAAGTGCCGTAAGGCCGCCGAGAATGCGCGCCAGCGTGCCGCCGCCTGAGAGGCGACCAAGCGCCACGCCAAGGCCGATGCCGGCCGCGTGAAGGGCGGCGGTGGCAAGCATGAAGCCGATGGCGAAGGGAAGGGCGCCGGCGCTGCCGAGTTCGCCGCCATGGGCATGGCCGTGAAAGAGCGCGAAGAGGCCGACGACCGCAGCCGACGCGGCCGCATCGAGGCGCACGGCCATTGCCACCAGCAGGCCCAGCGCGACAACCGAGGCGAGGATCGCGGGCTCGACAAAGGGAAAATGGATGCCGGCCGTTGCCAGCGAAAAGCCGGCCGCCATCATCGCGACGAAGGCCGACGGCACGAGCCACAGCGCCCGGCCGCCGATCTGTGCGGCCCAGAGGCCGACGGCGACCATGGCCAGGATATGGTCGAGGCCGAAGAGCGGATGCGAGAAGCCGGCGGCAAACGAGCCGTGCTCATCAGGGTTGAGGTGAGCGAAGGCCGGTGCCGCGGATGCCATCAGCACGGCCGCTGCAATCAGGATGCGTCTGTTCATATCTGTCCCCATGGATCGACAGGACCTGGGAGGGAGCCCTGTCCTTGCAGTTTTTTGACCGGCTCGATCTTATTGGGCTCTGTGTCTCTGTCCATACGGCATTTGGCGGTGGCGCCGTTTACCATAGGCGCAGTGCAATCCGCTTCGCCCTTTGTCGCCCTTTCGGTTTGTTGCATTGTCTTCGCTGTCGAGTCGCATTATCTGACTTTGACAAAGAAATTCATGAGACGCCGGAGAACAACGGATGAGCGACGAGGAAGACAAGAACACCGAACTGCCCTTGGGCAAGGAAACGGAGGCGAACCTTTTCAAGTCGCGCTCGATTTTCATTTACGGCACCATCACCCAGGAGTTGGCGCAGAAGGTTTGCTCGCAGCTCGTGGCGCTTGCGTCGGCCAGCGATGACGACATCCGCCTCTTCGTCAGCTCGCCAGGCGGCCACGTCGAATCCGGCGACAGCATTCACGACATGATGAAGTTCGTGAAGCCGAAGGTCTGGACGATTGGCACCGGCTGGGTCGCGTCCGCCGGCGCGCTGATCTATGTCGGCGTTCCCAAGGAGCGTCGTCTCTGCCTGCCGAATACCCGCTTCCTGCTTCACCAACCGTCGGGCGGCACCCGCGGCATGGCTTCGGATATCGAGATCCAGGCCCGCGAAATCATCAAGATGAACGAGCGCCTGAACAAGATCTTCTCCGAAGCGACCGGCCAGACGGTCGAAAAGATCGCCAAGGATACCGAACGTGACTATTGGCTGTCGGCTGAAGAGGCCAAGAACTATGGCCTCGTCTCGCGCATCATCACCTCGGTTTCGGATATCTGAGACCGATATACCGTCGGCAACGGCGTTGAAATTGCAAAGGGCATCGGCGGCAGCGCCGGTGCCTTTTTCGTTTGGCGGGGCTCGCGCCAGAGGGATGGTCGCACTCCTCACGTTTCCGCACGGGCATGCCTTGCTCCGGTTCGGCAAGCCGTGTATAGGCTTTGTCATGACCAAGGCCAGCGCATATCGGATCGCTACGATCTCTGCCGCACACGATGACAATCGTGCGCCGCTGCACGCCTTCGCCTCGCTTCTTCTTCTCGGCCTTACTCGCGGTTGCCGGGTTCGCTGAGGAGCGCCCGGCGGCCGAAAAAGCCACGCCGGCAGATGCTCCTCGAATCCAATAGAGTTTTAGGACAAACGCGCGCCCGCCACGGCATTTGCCATCGCAATCCGATCCCCGATCGGTTATGGCAAAGCGGCCAGAGCGCTCAGTGATGAAGAGAAGCTGCAATGATCCAGAAATCCCATTCCATCAAGAACGGCATGCCGGAAGCGGCGGTGAAGTATCAGCCTTACCCGCAGATCGCGCTCGCCGACCGGACCTGGCCGTCGAAGACCATTTCCCAGGCGCCGATCTGGTGCTCGGTCGACCTGCGTGACGGCAACCAGTCGCTCGTCGACCCGATGGGCCATGACCGCAAGGCGCGCATGTTCCAGCTGCTCCTGGACATGGGCTTCAAGGAAATCGAGATTGGCTTCCCCTCGGCCTCGCAGACGGACTTCGACTTTGCCCGCTGGTGCATCGAAGAGGGCAATGTCGCCGAAGACGTGTCGCTGCAGGTGCTGGTGCAGTGCCGGCCGGAGCTGATCACCCGGACCTTCGAGGCGCTGCAGGGCGCCCATAAGCCGATCGTGCATTTCTACAACTCGACCAGTGAGTTGCAGCGCCGGGTGGTGTTTGCCAAGGATGTTGCCGGCATCAAGCAAATTGCGACCGATGCTGCCAAGATGATCACCGACATGGCCGCCAAGGCCGGTGGCGATTTTCGCTTCGAGTATTCGCCGGAGAGCTTCACCGGCACCGAGCTGGAAGTGGCGCTGGAGATCTGCAACGCGGTCACCGCGATCGTCAAGCCGACGCCGGATAACAAGCTGATCCTCAATCTGCCGTCGACCGTCGAGATGGCGACGCCGAACATCTATGCCGACCAGATCGAGTGGATGTGCCGCAACCTCGACAATCGCGAGAGCCTGATCATTTCCCTGCACCCGCACAACGACCGCGGCACGGGCATTGCGGCGACGGAGCTCGGCCTGATGGCCGGTGCCGACCGCGTCGAAGGCACGCTGTTCGGCAATGGCGAGCGCACGGGCAATGTCGACGTGGTGACGCTGGCGCTGAACATGTTCACGCAAGGCGTGGACCCGCAGCTGGACTGCTCCGACATCGAGCGGATCAAGGAAGTCTACGAATATTCCAACCAGATGGTGATCCCCGAGCGCCATCCTTACGTCGGCGAACTGGTCTACACGGCCTTCTCCGGCTCGCACCAAGATGCGATCAACAAGGGCATGAAGGCGATCAAGACCGCCAACAAGCCATTGTGGGAAGTGCCTTACCTGCCGATCGATCCGCGTGACGTCGGCCGCTCCTACGAGGCGATCATCCGGATCAACTCGCAGTCGGGGAAGGGCGGCATCGCCTATATCCTGCAGGAAGACTACGGCATCAACCTGCCGCGCAACCTGCAGGTGGAGTTCCGCGAGGACATCCAGCACATCACCGACGAAGAAGGCAAGGAGCTACCCTCCAAACGCATCCATGAACGCTTCATCGAGCGTTATGTCGAGCAGCCCGGCGCGCGCATCAAATTCGTCGATCACAACACCTATCCGGTCGGCGAGCACAAGGGCGTGCGTGTGGTTTCGGCCGAGATCACCGACAACGGCGAGCTCAAGCGCATCGAGGGCAAGGGCACCGGTCCGATCGACGGTTTCATTAACGCGCTGTCGATCTATCTCGGCGTCGATCTCTCGGTCGCCGACTATTCCGAGCATTCGCTGCAGCACGGCTCGAACGCAGCCGCCATCGCCTATGTCGAGATGGAGCACCCTGATGGTAAGCTGTTTGGCGCCGGCATCAACACCAACATCGTTGCAGCCTCGCTGGAAGCGATCGTCTCGGCTGCCAACCGCGTGTTGGAAATGAAACGTAGCTGATCATCAAAACGCCGCGCGCCCTGAGGACGCGCGGCGTTTTCGATCGGTACTTGACGCTACCCTCAATCACGGCTCGCCATGGTGGGGGCTTCAAAGTCCATTTGCGGGCTGCGGTTAAGCCTGCCGCGCCTTGCGGTTGGCGTAGCGCCGGTCGCGCTCGGCCTTGCGGGCAGCCTCGTCCTCGATCACGCGTGAAATGCGGTTCTTGTCGGCGGCTTCGCGCGCTTCGGCCTCAGCTCTTGCAGCAGCCGTGAGTGCCGCCTCGCGCTCAGCGGCCTCGGCCTGCAAGCGCTCGCGCTCCTCATTCTTTACCCGTTCGCGTTCGATGCGCCGCTCTTCGCGGGCTGCAGCGACCGCCTGACGCTCGGCCTGGCGGGCGAGTTCGGTCGGTTCTGCGGCTTCCTTTGCCGCGCGGTAGGCTTCAAGAAGCGCTTTCTTCGCATCGGCCGCGGCGCTGCGACGGTCGGTGAGTTCACTGTTTCTGATGTTTCTCAAGTCTCTATTCCAGTTGAGGTGTCACCCTGACTGAAAGTCAGGTTTTTCTGACGCGTTTCGAAGCGGGGGCGGCAGCCGCCGCCAGGCGGTCCTGCAATTCCTTCGCCAGCCGCGCTTCGCGCAGACGCAGGGTCTTCTCTTCGCGAGCCTGGACGATGGAGTCGAGTTCTTCAACGGCGCTGTCGCGGGCAAAGAACTGCGATTGCTCTTTGGCAAAGGCGATCTCGGCCCGCTGGCGCGATTTGTTGTGTGTCTCTGTCATGGGATATCCCCGACGTTGGCGCGCGTCTACGGTGTTGCACGTCACTCCCGATGCATAATGCAGTTGCGGGATCGTGCAGTCGGCGCGCGGAAATAAAAAAGGCCAGGCATGTTGCCTGACCTTGATGGGTATCATGCTCTCGACAGTGCCAGTACATCCGTGGTCAAGGGAGAGCCGATACCGATTTAGGCTGCCTGCAGATTGCAGGCAGACATCTTGCCCGACTTGTTGTCGCGCTCCATGTCGTAGGCGATCTTCTGGCCTTCGACGATTTCGCGCATTCCAGCACGCTCGACGGCGGAGATGTGGACGAATGCGTCCGGACCGCCGTTGTCAGGCTGAATGAAGCCGAAGCCCTTGGTGGAATTAAACCATTTAACTGTGCCAGTGGTCATGATGAACCCTTTCATAGCATATTGAATGACCGCCGCGCACAAGCGCTGCGGATGAAGATAGCGATTTTTGAAAGGAAGGTTCGTCAGGGCGCAGTTGCTAAATGCGCGGTAACCAAAGTTCAGCAAGCAAATATCGATTTGTCAGAGATATAGACAAAGTATTGATATGTCAACCGTTGGTTTTTTCTTGCCGGGTTTTGCCAATTTTGCGGGTGTTGCGAAACGGCAATTCGGAGCGAAATTTTTTTCGGTGCAGCATATGTATTTTAGGCCGGGAAAGCAGGTGTAACTATTTGGTTGCCTGCAAAAATTTCCGCTTGAGCTAACATCAGCCCGGCTCGGCATAGGGCCGCTCGCGCGGATGATGCAGTCTGCCGCGCTGCGGTCGATGTCTGATTTTGACGGCAACACGATCCACCCTGGCAACAGGCGCTGCCATGGTTCCGTTGCCTGGTTCAGGCGGAGGTCGCGGCTCAGATTGTCGTGGAGACCGCTTCGGCCAGATCGTGCAGACCGATGCTGGCCGACGGGCCGACGAGCACGAAAGACGCGCCGCCGCGCTGCCAGGAAACCATGCCGAGATTGTCGCGGATGCTTTCGGAGAACTTGTCTGACTGCGGGCTGTCGCTGTCCTTGAGGAAGCAGATGGCAAACACGTCGCCATCGGCATTGCGATAGATAAGTTGCGCGACGGGTTTGCTGTTGGCGACGAGCAGACGCGCACCCTCGAAGTTCAGACCCTTGCCGGTGAGGTTGGGAATGGTGAACGGGACGCCGACGCTGGAGGCGAGCCAAGTCTCGATCTTCGGCGCTTCGGAGGCCGGGACCTCGACGAGCCGTTCCTTCTGGCGGGAATAAATGCGGTGGTAGTCGGCGATGTCGTCAAGCCAGGTGCGGGCGGAGGCGACCCTTGTCGGCTCGCCGGCGTGGTTGGCCGTGCCGATGATAAACCCGGTGAAGCCACCGACCAGCACCAGCGCCACGGAAGCAGCCATCACCCGCGGCCAGATGCGCACGCTGCGCACATTGGCGGCAGCGATCGTCACGCGTTCCGCCTTGGGATTGATGCCGGAGCCCTGCTTGATCTGACGCACCAGCGCCAGCGGCACGGGATCATGAAGGAAATCCTCGAATGCCGTGTTGCCGAAGGCGCTGCCGGCCTTCAGCTTTTCAAACAACGCCTTGGCTTCCTCGTCGCGGGCGAGGAGCGTCTCGAGTTCAGTCTTTTCTGCCTCGCCGAGTTCGCCATCGATATAGGCGCACAACCGGACTTCGAGCGCGTGACCTTTTGTTTGCTGCAACGGTCATGCCCTCCTTTCGGTGTTTTCGGAGATCATCGCGGCGAGCCTCAACCGCGCGGTCGACAGCCTGCTCATCACCGTGCCGATCGGGATACCGAGGATATCGGCAGTCTCGCGGTAGCTGTGGCCTTCGACATTGACCAGCAGGAAGGTGCTTGCCAGGCCCTCAGGCATCGAGAGGATCATCTTCTGCAATTGGTTGGCGTAGACGGCTTTCTCGGCGGAGGCCTCGATGCTCAGTTCGTCCTGGTCGGACACGTCGACCGTACCGCTGCCGGTGCGGACTTTCCGTTTGCGGATCTCGTCGATCCAGAGGTTGCGCGTCATGGCGTAGATCCAGCTTTCGAGCCGGCCTTCTCCGTTCCAGAGGTGACTGCGCGTAATCGCTCTTTCGCAAGCTTCCTGGACAAGATCATCGGCATCATGTGCATTGCGCGTCAATGTCATCGCGAAGCGGCGCAATTTGGGCAGCAAGCTGACCAAGTCGCGTCTGAAGTCCTTCGTTTCTGCCGCTGGGCGCATTGCTCTTCCAAATGAAACGTGCGGGATCGTGTCTTTATTCGCCAGGTAATTCCACGGTGAATGATATGAAACATTTGACCGTTAGTCTGCAAGGGAAGTCACGGATCGGAAAGCGAAATCTGCTCTTTCTTTCGCCGTTATCCCAAAAACCCTTGCCGATCCGCATGTCGTCTCGCAGGGCGGTCGTTACCGTAAACTGCAAGGGTGGGCCGGCATTGCGTCAAAGTTCGGCCCGAATCTGATCGGCACTCATCCGCACAACTCCAGGTCGATCACAGAGGACGCGTCAATGAACGAGCATGCATGCGGCGAGAGACGAAATGACGGTCGACCTTCCACAGGGCGACCGCGTGATGGCGGGTGGCGCCCCGCTCCGAAATTCTTGCGGGTGGCCGGCTTGACCGTATCCCTGGCGGGCCTCGCCGGTTGCCAGAGTGCGTCTCTCAGCGAAACCGGTTCGCTGTCCTCCTACAAGGATTTCGTCGCAAGCGACGGGATGGTAACCAAGACCAAGTATCGGGTGGATGCCGCTTCGACCAAGACGGTCAAGACCGTGCATCTGATCCCGACGACCTTTGCCTCCAATGCCGATGTCGGCACCCTCGGCGACCCCCAGAAGAAGCTGGTGGCGACGGCGATCGACCGCTCGCTGTGCGAGGCGCTAAGCGCGCATTTCGATGTCGTTCCGGTGTCGAAGCCGGCGGATATGGCGGTGCGTTCCGTTGTAACGAAGGTGAAAGCCACCAACGCCGTCGTTGCCGGCGTGTCGAGTGTCGCTTCGAAAGTCTCGCCTGTCCCGGTTCCGCGCCTTCCGATCGGTCTCGGCAATCTATCGGTCGAAGCCGAGGCCTTCGATGCCAGAGGCAAACAGATCGCGGGTCTGACCTGGGCGCGGGGGGCAAACATCGTCACCAGCGGTTCGCGCGCGTCGACTGCGCCGACGCCTTCGAGCTTGCCGGAGACTTTTCCGACGATTTCAGCGCGATGCTGGCAAAGTCGAACGATCCGATGAAGTCCGACTTCGAGCTGCCGTCGATGAAGAACGTCTCGAATAGCGTGTCCTATGCGGTTACCGGCAAATCGACCGATCCCGATTGCGCGGTTTTCGGGCGTGGCTCGGGGGTCACGGGCATTGTCGGCGGCGCGCTGGGCTTGCCGCCGGAATGGACCGAGAAGAAGCGCAACTGAGGAGACGCTTCAAGGATCGATGCCGCGGCTGCCTTCCCAGGTTCGGGAAGGCAGTGGGCATGCATCAATATTGCCTGACGCCGCCCAAAGACTGCAGCAGCGAGCGATAGGCCCAGGTGTCTTCGCCGCCGCGATCGCGAATCTCGACCAGTTGCACGCGGGCATCCTCTACCTGACCCTGTTCGATCAGGGCCTGGCCCATGTAGGAGCGGGCGAGGATATAGTTCTCGTCGGCTTGGAGCGCGCGCTTGTAATACTGCATGCCGAGCTCCATGCGCCCGGCCTTGCGGTTGGCATAGCCGAGATAGTTCAGCACGCGGGCGCTCTTCTGATCCTTGACGGCGCCGAGGACCTTGATGGAGTTCTCATACTGGCCGGCATAGGCAAGCTCGCGGGCGGCCTCGAAGAGGATGTCGTCGCTAAGATCGCTCTTCTTGGCATTGACGCAGGCGTTCTTCTTGGCATCCCAGATCTTGCCGTTGGTGCATTCGCTGCTCGTCTTGGTTTTCTTCGGCGGTTCGCTGGTGTCCTCGCCGGCGGCCATGGCGGTCTGCCCTGCAAAAACGGCCGCGCTGGCGGCAAACAGGGCGCATAGAATGGTCTTGCGGTTCATCATGCCTATCTCCCAACATATGCAATGGCGCCGAGCACACCATTCACGGCACAGAGGATAGATCGCTCTGCCGGTCGTGGGAACCCGAACGGGAGTGTGACGCACGAATAGGGGCATTTATTCGCCCGGCGATGGGATTTCGGCGAAAAGTCGGGCGAGCGGGCCTAGAAGCGGGTGGTTTCGACCAATGTGGCGCCGGTCGCATCGGCGTTGAGCGCGTAGCGCTCGCGGGTGAGGAACCAGTTGCCGGCCTCGCCGGCAATCGTGAACAGATTGTAGGCAGCCTGTGGCTTGTGTCCGCCCGGACCCTGCGACGCCGAGGAGATACCGACGACCGGCACCGGGCCATTCGGGCCCTGCAGCGAGTAGACCGTATTGAGGTGGGTGTGGCCGTGGATCACCAGCTCGGCGCCGCCCGACGAGATCGTTGCCGCAAACCGGCGGATGCCGAGCATGCGCTTGTGCAGCGAGGCGGCGCCGTGGATCGGCGGATGGTGGATCATCACCACGCGGAAAAGACCGGCGTCAGCGGCCTGGCGAAGCAGGTTGACGGTGGCGCGCGCCTGCCGCTGGCCGAAATAGCCGCTGGCGGCAAAGGGCGGCGTCGCGACCGCAGTCGAGCAACCGATCAGCGCCACCGGGCCGCGCACCCGCAGATAGGGGAAGCAGCGATGGCCCTCATGCCACTCGGCCGGTGCGCCATCCGCCCGCATAAAGGGATACCAGGCGCGCGTCGTCTTCTCGTAGGCGCCGGGCACATAGGCATCGTGATTGCCCGGGACGATCGAGATGTTGGCCGGGTCGCCAGCGTCCTCGAGCCAATCGGTCACCGTTGCGATCTCCCGCGACGAGGCGAGGTTCACCAGGTCTCCGGTGATCGCCATATGGTCGGGATCGCGCTTCTCGATATCGGCCATCAGGCAGTCGAGCGTGCCCGTGAACAGGTGCCGGCTGCGGTTCCGGTGCCAGTTGACGAAGCCGGTGATGCGCTTGGAGGCAAGTTCCCTCAAGGAGAGATCGGGCAGGGGGCCGAGATGGATATCGGAGATATGGGCAAGTTTGAACATCGTCCCCGTCTAGCGCATATTCCGGTTGAGGGGAATCATGTCGCCGGATTAATCCGGTCTGACAGTCAATGCGGAAGGATAGGCATCTGAAGCAGGAGCGGCCACCGGAGATGCGACGCTGGTATCTCCGCGTCCTGATGCGCCTGGTGCACGGCTATTACGCGTTGTCGCGCGGCATGACGATCGGCGTGCGTGCCGCTTGCTTCGACGTTGAAGGGCGCGTCTTCCTGGTGCGGCATTCCTACCTGCCCGGCTGGCATTTGCCGGGTGGCGGGCTCGACCGCGACGAGACCGCGCTCGAAGGGTTGCTGCGGGAGTTGCGCGAGGAGGGCAATCTGGAAACGACCGCCCCGCCGACACTGGTACAGGTCTATTACAACAGGCGCACGAGTCGCCGCGATCACGTGGTCTTCTACCGTTGCGACGGCGTGCGCCAGACCTTGCCGAAGGTGCCGGATCTGGAGATCGCCGCGAGCGGTTTCTTCGCGCTTGATGCGCTGCCTGACGATACGACGCCGGCAACGCGCCGCCGGCTTGGCGAGCTTGCGGGCAGCACGGCTTTCGACAGCTACTGGTAGGGCCGGCCGCGCGCCGCCGCACGCGTGAACGCGCGGCGGCGGCTTAAGGCTCTTTTTTTGCGCATGTCATGATCGCAAAACCGCTACACACTTTTGCGCGACATGCGTTAGGCAGCCTGCCGCCCATGCGGCGCATCCAGATCGATGATCGGGCCGACGGGTACGACGCCGGTCGGATTGATCATCGTGTGGCTGCGGTAATAGTGTTCCTTGATGTGGTTCATGTTGACCGTCTCGGCCACGCCAGGCACCTGGTAAAGGTCACGCAGATAACCCTGCAGGTTCCTGTAATCGGCGATCCGGCGGATGTTGCACTTGAAGTGCCCGACATAAACGGGATCGAAGCGCACCAGTGTCGTGAACAGCCGCCAGTCGGCCTCGGTGAGCCTGCTGCCGGTCAGGTAGCGCCGGGTGGCAAGCCGCTCCTCCAGTTCGTCGAGCATGTCGAACAATGGGGTGACGCCTTCCTCGTAAGCTTCCTGGCTCGTGGCGAAACCGGCCTTGTAGACGCCGTTGTTGACCGCGCCATAGATGCGGGTGTTCAGCTCGTCGATTTCGCCTCGCAGTTCCTCCGGGTAGAAATCGTCGTTCGAGCCTGTCAGTTCGTTGAAGGCGGAGTTGAACATGCGGATGATTTCGGCGGATTCGTTCGAGACGATCGTGTTTTTCTGCTTGTCCCACAGGACGGGCACGGTCACCCGGCCGGAATAGGTTGGGTCGGCGCGGGCGTAGACCTGCCAGAGGGCGTGGAAGCCGTAGAGGTGGTCGACAGTGCCGCCATCCTTGCCCTTGAACTCCCAGCCCTTCGTCAGCATCAGCGGATCGACGATCGAGACCGAAATCAGGTCTTCGAGCTTCTTCAGCTTGCGGAAGATCAGCGTGCGGTGCGCCCAGGGGCAGGCAAGCGAGACGTAGAGATGATAGCGCCCGGCCTCGGCCTTGAAGCCGCCCTCGCCGGATGGGCCTGCCGACCCGTCGGCGGTGATCCAGTTGCGAAACTGCGATTCGCTGCGCTTGAAATGGCCTTTCGTCGCCGCCGTGTCATACCAGACGTCCTGCCAGATGCCGTCTACAAGCCTGCCCATGGGCGATCTCCTTTGTCGTTTCGTCGTTCATAGATAGCGTCTTTGCCGGTCTTCGATAGGTATCGATTTCTGAACAGTGCGTTTTGGGCTTTGACATCGGGCAATTTTCTGGTATCGGCGATTTCAGAAAATTTCTCTGTGTCCGGAACGAACCGTACTCATGACCTTCTCGGGAAACCTGCGACGACGCTGATGCTGCCAACGCCCTCTTCGGGTGACGCCATCCCCATGTCCGTTCGTATGCCTGGTTCCTGATCCCATGAAAAAGCACGACCTCGTCTACCTGACCGAAGACGCGTCCCATGACGCAGCCATCGAAATCATCAACGAAGAAGCCTTTGGCCCCGGCCGGTTTGCCCGGGCGGCTGCGCGCATTCGCGAGCAGGGGCCGCACGATCGGTCGCTGTCCTTCATCTGCGCCGACAATGGCGGGACGATCGCCTCGGTCAGGATGACGCCTGTGATGGCCGGTTCGATCAAGGGCCACCTGCTTGGACCGCTTGCTGTCAGGCCGTCGCACAAGAACATGGGCATCGGCCGGGAACTCGTGCGCATCGCCGTGGAGGCGGCACGGCGGAAGGGGTCGCAGGCCGTCATCCTCGTCGGCGATCCGCCCTATTATCAGCCGCTCGGCTTTGAAAAGGTCCGTTACGCCGCACTGGAATTTCCGGGCCCGGTCGATCCGGCACGGGTGCTGGTGGTGCCGATGGCTGAAGGCGTTCACGCCGGCCTTGCCGGCGTCATCGGCTGGCGGGACGACGCGGCCGCCCATGACGCGGCCGAGTTGGCCGATATCGAACTGGCGCTTGCCGTTTGATGGCCTTCGGGCCTTACTGCGAAACCAGCAGCTTTTTCAGGAAGACGCGGCTGCGGCCCGGTGGAAAGTCGGGCAACTCGCCGAAGGTCTCATAGCCCTGGCGCTTGTAGGCGCGCAGCGCCTGCGGGTTGAACGTGTCGATCCAGGCGCCGTGGCAGCCGCGACGAATGGCCTCTTCCTCGGCCGCCGTCAGCAGCTTGCCCGCAAGGCCCTGTCCGCGCAGGTCTTCCGGTAGCCACAGCCATTGCACGAACAACCAGCCCCAGGCGGTGTAGCCGCTGAGGCCGCCGCGTTTGCCCGCCGCATCGGGTCCACCGATGAGCACTGCCAGCGGCCGCCGCTCGGATGGGCCGACATCGGCGGCGTTGAACGCCGTCAGCCCGTTGCCGATCGCCTCGAGTGCTTCGGCCGGCGGTGCGTCGGTGATCTCGAACATCACTGCTCCTCCTTTGCCAGCCGTTTGGCTATCGGTTCGAATTCCGGTGTCGCCGTGCGCTTGACCGGATCCGGCGTGCCGGCGTCGATCGCGTCCCAGTATTTCCAGTGGACCTTCTTCGATCCCAGTTCGTAGTCCATGCCGTCCCAGCTGTCTTCGCGGAAGCTGTAGAAGGCCCAGTGCAGGCTGTTCTTGTCGAGCGTCGTCAGCACGTCTTCGAGGTAAGCCTTGCAGCCGGTCCAGCGGCGCATGCAGCCGAACTCGCCGGCAACGACGCGATTGAGCGGTATGCCCTTGTCTTTCGCCCATTGCACCGGTTGGTCGAGATAGGATGCGACCCGCGCCTTGTCCCAGTCCTCATCGCCTTCGCCGAAGGGCACCTTGCCGGGATAGGTATAGGGCTTCTCGCGCTTCATGTTGGGTGCGCTCGTCGCGGCGTAGGGCTCATACATGTGGAAGCTGTAGACCACCTTCTGGTCGCTGAGGCCCGACGGCCAATAGGTGAAGCCGTCGGCTGCCGCGTACCATCCGGCGTCGGCCATGATCGGGGTGGCCGGATCGACCTCGCGGATTGCGGCGATGACCGTTTCGTAGAAGGCCACGAGGTCGGATGCGCTGCCTTTCTTGCCGGCATACCAGTCGAGCATCGCCTTCCTGTCGGCATGCTCGGCAAGGCCGTTTTGCTTTTCAGGCGCCGGTTCGTTGATGATGTTGTAGGCGGCAACGCCAGGATGATCCCTAAGTTCGCGCGCGAGATCGCGCCAGAAGCTTGCGGCCTCAGCCCACCAGGCCTTGTCTTGCCAGATGCGCCCATCGAACTTGTTGCCGTTGTTCTGCGACCAGCGCATGCCGGGCAGCGACAGGGGAGTGATGACGACCTTCAACCCGGCCTTGTCGGCCCGGTCGAGCGTTTCCTTCAGCATCTTAAGGTCGGCCGCAGGAATGCCCTCGTATTTGTCGGCATCGCCGATCAGATAATCGCGCTTGGCCGGCTTCCACTTGTCGTAGGAGAGCCGGACCCAAGTGGCGCCGTAACCGGACAGCGCCTTGAAATAGGCCTCGTCCGGCGGCAGCCGGTTGAAGCTGTTGCCGCCGTGCTGCGGCTTGTCCCAGAAGCCGATGAGATCGGCCGCATGAGCGGGCCCGGTGACGACAGAACCGGCTACGGTGAGAGCGAGGAGGGAGGAGACGATCAAACGCATGTACAGGGCTCCTAAAAACTATCCCTGCGATTTCGACAGTCATTGTGGCCTAAATCAGGAACGGCGCATGCTGAAGACGTCGAGCCGGCTTTCACCCACATCGTTTTCGTCGAGCTGCCAGCCGCCGCGTTGATAGAATGCTCGCTTCTCCGGCAAGGAGCAGAGATGCACGCTCTCGACGCCGGTGGCCAAAGCCGCGTCCGCGGCATGGCGAACGATGCTCGCGCCGATGCCGAGTCCACGAAAGGTCGGCTCTACCCAGACCGCCGCGACCCAGGGACGAAGTGCCGGCCGCTCGTCGAGATCGGATTCGATTACCGATGCGGTGCCGATGAAGGTCGCGCCGCGATGGGCGACGATGGCAAACGGGATGTGCTGGTCGCCAAGGCTTCCGGCAACCAGTTCGGCGATATGGCCAAGCGGAAAGCCACGCGGCTCCCACCAGGCCCGCCAGACACGGTCGGCGATATCATCGGCGAAATAGGGCACATCGCGCAGGTTGCTGATGGCGACGCTCGGATCGGTCATCGACCCTCGCGGTACCAGGTCGCCGATATCAGGAAGAGCAGGACGGCAAGGCCGAAGAGACCGGTAAACAGCGACAGCGAGTTGATGCCCCTGAGCACGGTTTCATCCGTCATGCGCAGCGACAGCCGCTGGTCGTCGGCGACACGGACGGCGCCGCGCACCGGCAGGATCGATGGCAGGTCGATGGCGCCATCGGCACTTGCCAGCCGGCGCACAAGCCCCTTGGTCTTGTCAGCCCAGGGGCGCAGCTTGTCCTCGGTCGAGATCGCCGCCCTGAACTCCGGTGCGTCGACATTGCCGACATGCACAAGCGTCGTCAGTTCGTCGTTGGCGACTTCGAACAGGCCGGTTTCCGTGGTCTTGATTTCGGCGCTGTAAAGACCCGGCTCGCGCTGGGCGAGCGTCAGCTCCTCGGTCTTGCCGGACGGGTAGGTGAGGGTCGCATGGCCGGGGTCACCTTCGATGGTCTGACGGGTGATCTCCAGCGTGCGGCCGGCGGCACGCGCGGTCAGCGCTTCTTCTTCCAGCGCCGGCTCCTGCATCAGCCAATGGGCGGTGCGGCGATAGAGCGAGACGTGCGGACCGCCGCCCTCGAAACCGCGCGCCCAGAGCCAGCCCTGGTCGGACAGCAGCATGGCGACACGGCCCTTGCCGACGCGGTTCAGCACCAGCAGCGGCTTGCCGTCAGCCGCTTCCATCACGGTCTGACCGAGCGGCCTGTCGACGTCGACGGTGCGGAACCAGCGGCCCCACTGCGGCGGTTCGCTTGCCGCACCTTCGAGGCCACGGGTGACCGGATGCTTCTTTCCCTCGTCCGACAGGCGGGGGTAAAAGCCTTTTTCATTCATCACGCCGGTCGGGTTTGCCGGCAGCACGGCCGACAGGGGCGTTGCGGCAATGGAATCGTTGCCGGCATGTTCGGGACCGGCGGCGATCAGCAGCGCACCGCCGTTCTGAACATATTGCGCGATGTTGTCGTAGTAGAGGATCGGCAGGACGCCGCGGTGCTGGTAGCGATCGAAGATGATCAGGTCGAACTCGCTGATCTTGTCCACGAACAGTTCGCGCGTCGGAAAGGCGATCAGTGACAACTCGTTGATCGGGGTCCCGTCCTGCTTTTCCGGCGGGCGCAGAATGGTGAAGTGCACGAGATCGACGGCGGCATCAGATTTCAGCAGATTGCGCCAGGCGCGCTCGCCCGCATGCGGCTCGCCGGAGACGAGCAGCACGCGCAGGTTCTCGCGGATGCCGTCGAGCACATGGACGGCACGATTGTTGGTCTCGGTGACTTCACCGGGGACGCCGTTGACCGCGAATTCGAGAATGTTGTTGCCGCCGCGCGGCACGGTGAAGCTGAAGGGCACGTCAGTGCCGGGCTCGACCACTTCGGTTGCGATCTCGTTGCCGTTGAGGCGGATGGTCACCTGCGCGGTTCCGCCCGGTGCCGCACCGTCATCAACGACGCGGAAGGACAGCTTCTGCTGTTCGCCGACGATGCCGAAACGCGGCGCGCTGACGATCTCGATGCGGCGGTCGAACTCATCCGGCTTGCCGCTGATCAGCCCATGGATCGGCGCGTCGAAGCCGAGCTTCTGGTTGATATCGGGGACGTCGTGGATCTGGCCGTCGGTGATGAAGATCGCACCGCCGACCCGTGCCGGCGGCACATCGGCAAGCACGGAGGTCAAGGCGGAGAAGAGCCGCGTCGATGGCGCTTCGCTCTCTTCGCTGTCGGCAGCCTCGACGATGCGGGTCTCGATCTGCGGGAAGCGCGACAGCCGGTCCTTGAGATCGGCAAGCGCCTTGTCGGTCTGCTCGCGCCGGCCGGCATAGTCCTGGCTCTGGCTGCGGTCGACGACAACAGCGACGATGGTCGACAGCGGCTCGCGCTCCTCCTGGAAGAGGATCGGATTGGCCAGTGCCAGGCAGAAGGCGGCAAGGGCTGCGGCACGCACCCAGGCTCCGCGCACGCCGCGCCAGATGCCAAGCGCAGCCAGAATTGCGGCTGCAACGGCAAGCACCGCCAGATAGGGCCAGGGGATGAAAGGCGAGAAGTCGGCGGTCATCGATCGGCCCTCATTGTCCGAGCCGTTCGAGCAGGGCCGGCACGTGCACCTGGTCGGCCTTGTAGTTGCCGGTCAGCATATACATCATGATGTTGACGCCGGAACGGAAGGCGTATTCGCGCTGCATTTCGTCCGGCGGCACCGTCGGCAGCAGCGCGACGCCATTGGCGTCCACCGCCCAGGCGCCGGCAAAGTCGTTGCCGGTGATCATGATCGGCGTCACGCCGTCGCCCGAGCGCGCTGGGCGGTTGCTTGGCTCTTCGCGATTGTCGAGCTGCGCCTCGATCCAGAGCGGGCTGCCGGTATAACGGCCTGGGAAGTTCGCCAGCAGGTAAAAGGCCTTGGTCAGCACGTGGTCGGTAGGAACCGGCTCCAACGGCGGGATGTCGAGGTTGGCAAGGATCGCCTGCAGCCTCTCGGTGTTGGGGCTGGTGCCACCGGATGACGCGCCGAGCGAGGAGAACTGGTCGCGCGTGTCGAACAGCACCGTGCCGCCGGCGCGCATATAGGCGTCGATGCGGCTGACGGCCTGTGGGCTCGGCATCGGCGCCGAGGCGGAGACCGGCCAGTAGATGATCGGGTAGAACGAGAGCTCGTCCTTGGTGATATCGAGGCCGACGGGCGTGCCGGGCTCCAGCGTGGTGCGATAGGTGAGGAAGTCGGTGAGCCCCGTCAGCCCGCGCTCGGACAGGCGGTCGACTTCACTCTCACCGGTCACCACATAGGCCAGATGCGTGGTGTCGAGGCGCTCGAGAATGGCGGCGTCTTCCGGTCGACTGTCATCGGCCAGACTATCCGGCGGCGAAACGAGAAAGGCGCTTGCCGCCAGCAACAGGACCGCGGTCATGGCCTTTGCTGCGCGCAGCCGCGAGAAGGCCCCGCCCATGAACAACACGATCAGCGCGTCGACGAGCAGCAGCAGCAGGGCCAGTGTGAACAACGCCGGCTTCAGCGACCAGCTCTCGGACCCGGCCAGTTGCTGGGCGGTGTGAGCGCCGGCGGCCGTCATGTCGATCGGCTGCAGCTCGGCATTGCGTGGCAGCAGGTTGAGCGCGGTGAAACCGTCTTCGGAGCCATAGAGACCCGGAGGGTTTTCCGGTGTGGCGACCGGCACCTTGCCGGGGATGACGTCGAGCGGCCGGGCGTTGCCGGTCTCGGCCACGAGCACGCCGTCGGCATTGAGCAGCCGATAGGGCGCGAGCGTCTGCTGTTGCGCCTTGCCCTCGTTGGCAACGCCGCCGCCGCGCGAAAGCTGGACGCTGCGGCGAAGCATTTCGACGAAATCGCCCGAGATCGGCAGGTTCGACCAGGTGGCCTCGGCGCTGACATGGAAAAGGATGATGCGACCGGCGCCGTGAGCTGAGGTCGTTACCAGCGGCGTGCCGTCGGCAAGGCTTGCCCAGGTGCGCTCGGCAAGATCGGAGGTCGGCTCGGCCAGCACCTGCCGCTTGACGAGAATGTCTGTCGGGCGTGCCATGCCGGCAAACGGGCTGTTTCCGGGGTAGTCGGCAAGCGGCTGCGGTTCGGACCAGGACAGCGCGCCGCCAAGCGCGCGTTCACCCTGGCGCAGCGTCACCGGCACGAGCGGATCGTCTGCGGGGGCAGCGGCAAGCCGCGGGCCGGCAAAGCGGATGAGCATGCCGCCATTATCGATCCACTTCGACAGCTTCGGATAAATCTCCTCCGGCAGCCGGCCGATATCGGCATGATCAGTACGGACGGCTTCTGCTCCAACAGTTCCGGAATGGCGACGGCGAGATCCGTCTCGTGCGGTTCGACGAGATCCGCATAGGGGGTGAGCGCACGGTTGATGTAGTAGAGCGGCGATAGCAGCGGCTGCGACAGGTCGCGGGCCTCGCCGCTCAGCAGGGCGACGCGGCGACGGCGGAAGCCATCGTCGAGCAGATGCACGCTGCCGGCGGTCGCTGCATTCTCGATGCCGATGCGGGCAAAGTCGTTGCGCAGTTCGAAGGGCGCTTCGATGCTGCCCTTGGCAACGCCTTCGCCCGAGGCGAAGGCGATCTGTCCATCGGCGATCGCGCGCCCACGCGTATCGTAGGCGACGATCGGCAGGGTCAGCGCGCCGTCCTTGCGCAGGCGCGTTGCCGTCACCGACATGCCGGTCGAGCCGTTGCTGGTATCGGTCAGCGCTACGGTGCGGCTACCATCGGCCTCGACGACCCGCAGTTCGGCAGCTCCCACGTCAGCAAGCGCTGCCATCGTCTTTTGATCCGCAGCCTCGATGCCGTCGCTGACGAAGGCGAGCGTGCCGGGATTCGTGCCCTCAAATGCGGTTTTCAGCGCGGCTATCGCCTGGGCTCGGTCGACGGCAAGGGGAATGGGGGCGGCAGCGGCAAGCCTGTTGCGCGCGGTTGCTGCCGAGCCTGGCGTGGCGTCGTGCTGGCGATCACCGGTGAAGGCGATGGAGACTGCAAGGTCGCGCGCTTCCGCGTCGTCAATCAGCGTGCTCACGGCATCGACGCGCTGTTCCCAGTCGGTGGCGGTTGCCCAGCTGTTGTCGACGACGATCGCCAGCGGGCCGCCGGTAGCAAGTGTGTTCTGACGCGGGTTCACGACGGGATCGGCGATCGCGAGGATGACGGCGGCCGCCATCAGCATGCGCAGCAGGGTCAGCCACCACGGGCTTTTCGATGGGGTTTCCTCGCGCTTCAACACGGAGGCGAGAATGCGCAACGGCGGGAACACTTCGGCCGCCGGTTTCGGCGGCGTCATGCGCAACAGCCACCAGATCACCGGCAAAGCGATCAGGGCTGCCAAGAGTGCCGGATTGGCGAAGAGGAAGGGAAGGCCGGTCATAGCTGGCCTCCATGCGTAGCGCGTCCTGGCATGCCGGACAGATACATGTGGACGGCAACCAGCGCCTCGGAGGCGGGCCGATCGGTCCTGTGCGGCGTGAAGGTCCAGCCGAGATGGCGCAGCGTGACGCCGAGGCTTTCGCGGCGGGCGAGGTAGGCGCGCTGATAGTCCTCGCGCAGGACCTCGGCGCGGCCGGCCGTCAGTTTCTGGCCGGTTTCCGGGTCGCTGAATTCAGTCCGCCCGGCATAGGGGAAGACTTCCTCCGCCGGATCGGCAACCTCGACGACATGACCGCGCAGGCCGCGGCGGGCGAGCGGGCCCAGCCGCTCCATGATCCTGTCGGTCGGATCGAGAAAATCGCCGATCAAGACGAGATCGCTGGCGCTGCGGATCATCCCCGTCTCGGGCAGCCCTTCGGAGAGCGGGCTCAGCATGATCGCGGTTGCCAGCCGTTCGGCGGCGTTGCGGGCGGAGATCGGCTCCATCACGCCGGGGCATCCGATGCGTTCGCCGGAGCGGGCGAGGATTTCGGCGAGCGCCAGCATCAAGACCAGGGCCCGGCTTTCCTTTGACACCGAACCGAGCGTTGACTTGTACATCATCGACGGAGACAGGTCGGCCCAGAGCCAGATGGTGTGGGCCGCTTCCCATTCGCGGTCGCGCACATAGGTATGGTCGTCGCGGGCCGAACGGCGCCAGTCGATGCGCGACAGGCTTTCGCCGTCGCTATAGGGGCGAAACTGCCAGAAATTCTCGCCGATCCCGCGCTTGCGCCGCCCATGCCAGCCGGAGATCACCGTATTGGCGATGCGGCGGGCCTCGACCAGGCAGTCAGGAACGAGCATCGCGCGCTGCTGCGCACGGGAAAGAACCTCACCAGCGGGGGTACGCGCAACTATGTGCCCGATGGAGGCCATTCTTTATCCCTTGGCTTGCTTCACCAGCTCGGCGACGACATCGCGCACGGTCATGCCTTCGGCACGGGCAGCGAAGGTCAGCGCCATGCGGTGCTGGAGAACGGGCTCGGCGAGCGCCAGAATATCGTCGATCGACGGCGCCAGGCGACCGTCGTAGAGCGCACGGGCGCGGGCGCAGAGCATCAGCGCCTGTCCGGCGCGCGGACCCGGGCCCCAGGCGACGTTCTTGTCGGTGGCGGCATTGCCGTTGCCGGGGCGGGCGGAGCGCACGAGATCAAGGATGGCATCGACCACCTTCTCGCCGACCGGCATCTGCCGGATCAGGCTCTGGATCTGCTGCAGGCGGGCGGCGTCGATCACCGGCCGGGCCGAGGCCTCCGTGACGCCGGTGGTCTCAAGCAGGATCTGTCGTTCGGCGGCAAGCTCGGGATAACCGACGTCAACCTGCATCAGGAAGCGGTCGAGCTGGGCTTCCGGCAGGGGGTAGGTGCCTTCCTGCTCCAGCGGGTTCTGGGTGGCCAGCACGTGGAACGGCTGCGGCAGGTCCTTGCGGGCTCCGGCAACGGTGATGTGATACTCCTGCATCGCCTGCAGCAGCGCCGACTGCGTGCGCGGCGAGGCACGGTTGATTTCGTCGGCCATCAGCAGCTGCGTGAAGATCGGACCGGGGATGAAGCGGAAGGAGCGGTGGCCGGCGGCATCCTGGTCCATCACTTCCGAGCCGAGAATGTCCGATGGCATCAGGTCGGGCGTGAACTGCACGCGGCTGGAATCAAGGCCGAGAACGGTGCCGAGCGTCGCGACCAGCTTGGTTTTCGCAAGGCCGGGAACGCCGACGAGAAGGGCGTGGCCGCCGGACAAAACGGCAAGCAGCGTCTGCTCGACCACGTTCTCCTGACCGAAGATGACCTTGCCGACTTCGGCCCGCACGAGCGCGATCTCCGCGAGCGCGTTTTCCGCCGCGGCAACGATCGCCCTTTCGTCGGTCGCTTCCGTGGCGCCCTTCATCACACTCATGGTCGTACTCCCCGGTCGCCCGTTGTTGAACCGAATCGCCCCGCGGGGGATTTTCAGTTGCCTTATTCCAATTTAGACCCTGGCTGACGGCTGACAAGTCGCCGCAGACGCACTATCTCGTGACAGCATACACGCCGCATCTCGCGACGACATACACGCCTCCGGTGCAAAATCGGGGCCAATCGGGACGGAACGATGGCAGAAGCCGAAATTCAGCGAACCGGGGACGCGGCCGGACTGGCGGCCCTGATCGCGCGTGCGGCCGGCCAGACGGGCGACCGCAAGCGTGGCCTGCCGCCGGTGGAGCGCTGGAATCCGCCGTTCTGCGGCGATATCGACATGGAAATCCGCGCCGACGGCACCTGGTTCTATCTGGGCACGCCGATCGGCCGGCAGCCACTGGTGCGGCTGTTCTCCACAGTTTTGCGCAAGGACGAGGATGGCGTCACCTATCTGGTGACGCCTGTGGAAAAGGTGGCGATCCGCATCGTCGACGCGCCCTTCGTTGCCGTCGAAATGAGCGTGACGCAGGCGGACGGCGTGCAGGTGCTGACCTTTCGCACCAATGTCGGTGACGTTGTCGAGGCCAGGCCGGAGCATGCCCTGCGTTTTGTCATTCATGGCGAGAACCGCGAACTGAAGCCGTACCTGCACGTGCGCGGCCGGCTCGAGGCGCTGGTTTCCCGGCCCGTCATGTACGATCTCGTCGAACTCGGCGAGACCGTGGTGGTCGACGGCGTCGAGATGTTCTGCGTGCGCTCGGGTGGGTCCATCTTCCCGATCATGAAGGCTGCCGAACTGGAAGCGCTGTCGCGATGAACCGGCATCCCTATTCTGCCGACGAATTTCGCCGCCGGGCCCTGACCCAGATGGGCGGGCCAGTGGAAAGCGCGTGGCGGGAACACGGAGATTTCCTGCTCAATCCCAGTATCGTGCCGCATCTTGAAACCCTGCATCTGAAGGATGCGGCCGTGCTGGTGCCGGTGGTCGACGACGGCGAGGATGCGCATGTCATCTTCACCCAGCGGACCGCAAGCCTGCGCAAGCATTCCGGCCAGGTGGCGTTTCCCGGCGGCGCGGTCGACCCGGAGGACCGCTCGATCGAGTCCGCCGCCCTTCGCGAGGCGCAGGAGGAGATCGGTCTTGACCCGCGGTTCGTCGAGACGATCGGACGACTGCCGCACTATATGGCGTTGTCCGGTTTCAAAATCACGCCGGTTCTGGCGGTGGTGCAGCCCGGCTTCGAGCTGGTGCCCAACCCCGACGAGGTCGAAAGCGTCTTCGAAGTGCCGCTGTCCTTCCTCATGAACCCCGGAAACCATGGGCGTGGAAGCGGCCACTGGCAGGGTGAAGACCGGCATTTCTATCGCATGCCCTATGGCGACAGGAATATCTGGGGTATCACCGCCGGCATCGTCCGAATGCTTTATGAAAGGCTTTATGCATGACCTCGGTTGCCGGTGAGAGCTGGTTTTCGGCTCCATCCCTTCGTCGCGTCTTCGATCTGCTGAATGTCGAGGGCGGGGAGGTGCGCGTCGTCGGCGGCGCCGTGCGCAACAGCCTGATGGGGGTGCCGGCCGGCGATGTCGACATGGCCACCACCTGGCATCCAGACGAGGTCGTTGCCCGCGCCAAGGCAGCCGACATCAAGGTGGTACCGACAGGCATCGACCACGGCACGGTGACGCTCGTCATCGACGGTACGCCCTATGAGGTGACGACGCTGCGCCGCGATGTCGCGACCGACGGGCGCCGCGCTGAAGTTGCGTTCGGAACCGACTGGAAGGTGGATGCCGAGCGGCGCGACTTCACCATCAACGCGCTCTACGCGGACCATGAGGGCGAGGTCGTGGACGACGTCGGCGGCCTTGCCGATATTAAGACCCGCACTTTGCGCTTCATCGGCAATGCTGCCGAGCGGGTGGCCGAGGATTATCTTCGCATCCTGCGCTTCTTCCGCTTCTTCGCCCATTACGGCAACGGTCGCCCCGATGCCGATGGCCTGAGGGCCTGCGCCCAGGCGCGTTCCAAGCTGTCGACACTTTCGGCAGAGCGGGTTTGGGCCGAGACGAAGAAGCTGCTTTCAGCCGAGGACCCGGGCCGGGCGCTGCTCTGGATGCGCCAGGCGGGCGTGTTGACCGAAATCCTGCCCGAGACCGAGAAATGGGGCATCGACGCCATTCCGGAACTGGTTGCTGCCGAGAAGGCCTTTTCTTGGGCACCGGATCCACTGCTGCGCCTTGCGGCAATCGTGCCGCCGGATGAAGATCGGCTCGAAGCCATGGCCGCGCGGCTGCGCCTGTCGAAGGCCGAGGCAGCGTATTTTTCGCGCTTTGCGAATGCGCCAGCGCTACCGGCAAAGACTGTGGATGCGGCGCTCGATCGCTTGCTCTACCGCCACGGCGCTGAGGGGATTTCCGTCCGGCTTCGCCTCGCGCTCGCCTCGGCCAGACGCAAGTCCGAAAACGATCCGGCCTTGCTTGCCGAGACGGCGGCGTTCCAGCGCCTCTTGACGCGCACCGAGGCATGGAAGCGCCCGAGCTTCCCGCTGACGGGCGCCGATGTGCTGAAGGCCGGCATCCCCGCCGGGCCTCGCGTCGGCCAGATCCTCGGTGAGCTGGAGGCCCTGTGGGTAGACCGCAATTTCAGTGTCGACCGGGCAAACCTTGTCGCCCGCCTCGAGACGATGGTGCCGCGCGCGTAAAGCGCGTGGCGCGCGACCATGTTAGAGGTAGATGACCGATCTTTCCTGGCACCAACTGCCGGTATTGAGCAAGCTGTGGGCTCGTAGAGCGAGGGAGCCGAGAGGCTGTTACTTGGTCGGCCTCACCAGCGAGACGACCCGTGGCTTCGATGGGGCGTCCAGCCATTCGATCCATTTGTCCCTTTCCTCGAGCGTGTCGAAGAACCGCCAGAGCTTGTACTCTTCGTCGGTGGTCTGCAGCATCTCGCCGATGGATACGAGCTCCAGAGGCAGCATTACCTCGTTGCCGTCGAAGCGAATGAAGTAAATCCCTTCGGCAGCGAGGCGAATAACTTGACCCGTGCCGTAACTTCCATCGGGATCGTCGACCGTGAAGTACATGCCGGTCAAAGTGTCAAAAACTTTGTCGTTCATAGGTTCCGAATGCCAGTTAAAAAGAATGAGGGCATGAGACGTTGGCGCAGCCCACCGGTAAACGCAAGAGATCGCCATACAGGTAAGGACAACAGGCCACGTGCTATAGAGCGTGAGCACCGCGCGGGTCAAATCTTCCTTCGCGTCATTGCCATAGCATAGGGATCGGCGAATGCGGTGCCGTGTGCCTCAGATCCAGACCTGGATGACGGTCACGGTCAACTCGGCCTGAAAGCGGGCGGCTCGCCGGGACAGACTTGGTCCCTCGCACCGGTTCGATGCGACGCACCATCATTCGGTGTCAGGGCAAACGGCACGCGTCGCGGGCGTTGTCATTGCAAGACCCGCGCGCGTTCGGAGTAGATGTAGTTTCGTCAGGCGGCCTTGGTTTCTTCGACGATGCGGGCCTTGATGTTATCGATCATGTTTTCGCGGATCATCGTTTCACCGTGGGCCTGGCGCATGTGTTCCACCACGCGGCGGACGATTTCGGCGTCGTTATCGGCGCGGGTGTGCCATTCGCACCCCGGGACAAGAGAACCGCATTCAAACAGGCGCATGATGTTCCTCCTTCCGATGTGGGCTCAACGTGAGGCATGCGGCGCGCGCATCTCCTCCGCGTGCCATGGGCCTCAGCGTAGCATCAACCCCCGGCACGACCAAATTGTTCCAGCCATCCGTGCGGCAGAAACCGTTATAGACATGCGGGTCGATGGTGTTATGGGTTTGCGGTAACAAGAGACACAAAGGCCTTCTTTGCCCATGACCACTACCGTTCAATCGGAACTGATCGCCGCCATCCGCAACATTCCGGACTATCCGAAGCCGGGCGTCATGTTCCGCGATATCACCACCCTGCTCGGCAATCCCAGGGCGTTCCGCCGTGCGATCGACGAACTGGTGCACCCCTATGCCGGTACCAAGATCGACAAGATCGCCGGCATCGAGGCGCGCGGCTTCATTCTTGGCGGCGCGATCGCCCACCAGCTTTCCTCCGGCTTCGTGCCGATCCGCAAGAAGGGCAAGCTGCCGCACGACACGGTGCGCATCGCCTATAGCCTCGAATACGGCGTCGACGAGATGGAGATGCACAAGGACGCGATCAGCCCGGGGGAGAAGGTCATTCTGGTCGACGACCTGATCGCGACCGGCGGCACAGCGGAAGCGGCCGTCAAGCTGTTGAAGCAGATGGGCGCCGATATCGTCGCGGCCTGTTTCGTCATCGACCTGCCGGAACTCGGTGGCCGCAAGAGACTCGAGGCGCTCGGCGTCAATGTCCGCACGCTGATCGAATTCGAAGGTCACTGACACCGCTCAGGCGCGGTTGATCGTCGGCAGCATCAGTTGCACCTCGCGCTGCGTTGCCGGCGTCAGTGTTTCCACCTCTTTCCGCCAGAAGGCGTCGGCTTCCGGCGGTTCGTCTTCCCAGCTTCTGATCGAGGTTTCGTTATCGTCGATGGCCACGCGCCGGTGGCCGCCGAGGCGAAGATATTCCTCCGCCAGTTCGCGAACATGGGTCTTTTCCATCGATAGCCCTCCGTTCCTTTCTGTCGAAGTTCCCACGCGTGCTGGCCTTTCGGCCACTGGCGCGGAACTCTGAAGGTCCGAACGGATTTTACGCCCAAATCGTTCCTGATTTAAGGAATAACGGGGACGCGCGTCGTTTGGACGGGCGACGGTCGCTCAACAGAGCGTTTCCGGGTTAACCGGAGTTACGGAAACGCTCTATCTCTTTATTTCCAAGCATTTCTTGACTGAAAGCCTCTTGGCGTTTTTCCTGGAGATGCCCTGGCTAAACGAACTCGATGACCTTGCTTTCGAAACGGATGACCGCCTCGCCGTGCTGGTTTTCGCCTTCGCAGAGGATCGTGTTGATCCGCCAGCCCGGCCGCGAAGCGAGCGTGCGGCTTTCGAGGAACGTGACGGCATAGGTCACGGTATCGCCGGCATAGACCGGCTTCAGCCATTTCAGATCCCGGAAGCCGGGCGAGGGGCCGAGCCGTGGCGCGTGCAGGCCTTCGGCCGCAAGCCGCCGCTGTTCGTCCTTCCAGAACCGGACGAAACACTGCATCCATCCGGCCGCGGTGTGCCAGCCGGAGGCGCATAGACCGCCAAACAGCGAATGCCGAGCCTCTTCCGCGTCGAGGTGGAACGGCTGCGGATCGAAGTCACGGGCGAAGCGGACGATATCCTCGGCGGTAAAGGCCAGGGTGCCGATGACGGTCCTGCGACCGGTGGCGTAAAACTCCTCCATCGTCATCATTAATTCTGACCTTTGTCGCGGCAGCGGAAGAGCACGGTACATTCCGAAACCGCCACCGGTTCGCCGGTCTGGTTGACGATTTCGTTGCGGAACTTGACGATGCCGAGGCTCGGCTTGGACTTCGACCGGCGCGCTTCGAGCACCTGGCTGAAACCGGTGAGCACGTCGCCTGCTATCACCGGCTTCTTCCAGTCCATGAAATCGATGCCGGGAGAGCCTTGAGACGAAGAATGGCCCATGAAGGCGTCGAGCATCATGCGCATGCCGACGGCGCTGGTGTGCCAGCCGGAGGCAGAGA
This sequence comes from Ensifer sp. 1H6, assembly GCF_001976035.1. Taxonomy (NCBI): domain Bacteria; kingdom Pseudomonadati; phylum Pseudomonadota; class Alphaproteobacteria; order Hyphomicrobiales; family Rhizobiaceae; genus Ensifer; species Ensifer sp. 1H6. Next base: position 152,347 of record NZ_MOAI01000011.1, read on the forward strand.
GGCCGCCAAGGATGCTGAGTTTGCCAGCTTCCTCGTCGAGATGCATCGGCTGCGGGTCGAATTCACGGGCAAAGGCGATCATGTCCGCAGGCTTCATTTCGACCGGCTTGTAGTCGAAGCGTCGCCCTTCGGAAAAATCCTCGAAATACAGCATGCTGAGTTGTCCCGTCTGATTTGCTGACGCTTTACGTACTGCATAATTTCTCAAACCGGAATCGATTTAAGCGGGAAATTAAGCAGTGGCTTTCAAACGTTAGAGCGTGCCTCATTCGTCATCTCTGACCTGTGGCGCTCTCGTGTCGGTTGATGCCACCGTATCGTGGAATTTCCAGGTTGCGCATGCCGATTGTTCATGCAACCACCTGATTTATGGGTGTATCGACCGGCTTTTGATTGAGGAATGCTCGTGACCGAACTGAACAGGGCGCTCGCAGGCGCTGCCGAAAAAGGGATCATCTCTGCCCGTCAGGTGAGCGATCTCGAAGCCTATCTCGCTGACCGTGGCATCAGCTTCGGGCCGGTGGCACCGGATGCTGCCGCCGACCGGGACGATGCGGCGTTCGATGCCCGCGCCGCCGAAGACAGCGAACAGCCGCGGTTCGTCAGGGGATTTCACGATATCCTGATCACGATCGGCGTCGTTGTCGTGCTGATCGGCCTCTGGGGCTTGGGCGGCCCATTCGTAACGCTGCCGGTCATTCTTGGGCTCGCGGAAATCCTGGTGCGGCGCCAGCGGCTGGCGCTGCCGTCGGTGGCGCTGACGGTTGCTCTCGTGCATTGGGTCGGGACGACGTCACTGTTGTTCGTGAGCGAGCATGATGATGCCTGGAAGCCGATGGTCTTTGCACTCGCCTATCTATCAGCGTTCCCGATCCCGCTTGGTCTGTTCTACTGGCGCTATCGCGTTCCGCTGGCGCTGGCCGGTCTGATGGTGTCGGTCGCACTCATCTGCGTGGTCGCGATCCTTCTTGCCTTCGAGAGGAGCTTGGGGATCGACCTCGCCAACGACGACCATTTCATGCTTCTCGCGCTCACCGTTCTTGTCGGAGCCCTGGGTCTCTTTGCGACCGCCATGCGCTACGACGTTTCCGATCCACAGCGTGTGACGGCGCGCTCCGATACGGCGTTCTGGCTGCATCTGGCCGCCGCGCCCGCATTGCTCTACTCGCTGATCGGTCTGGTCTTCGTGTCGAACGGCCGCGGCACGTGGTGGGACGGGCAGGCCGGGCTTGGCCAGGCGATTGCCGCCATTCTGATCGTTGCCCTGTTCATGCTGGTCGGATTGGTCATCGACCGCCGCGCCTTCGTCACTTCAGGGCTGTTGTCGCTCGGAGGCGCGATCTGGACGATGCTCAACCAGACCGGCGCGTCGCTTGACAACTACGTCTTCGTTGCCTTCGCGGCGGTCGGCGTCACCGTGCTTTTCATCGGCATTTTCTGGCAGAAGCTGCGGCGCATTGTCATGAACCTGTTGCCGGAAATGATTACGGCGCGGTTGCATGCCGCGCCGTAATATCGGGTAACGCGCGTTGCGATCTTTCAGATCGCTTTCTGCGCTTTAAGCTCTTGTTCTTTGCGCATGTCGTTATCGCAAAACCGCAGCACACTTTTGCGCGACATGCTTCAATGGCTGCGCGCGTGAAGCGCGCCTCATCTCATTGTCTTACGTGTTGAAGCGGAAGTGGATGACGTCGCCGTCCTGGACGACATATTCCTTGCCTTCGTCGCGGGCCTTGCCGGCTTCCTTGGCGCCGACTTCGCCGCCGAGCGCAATGTAATCGTCGAAGGCGATGGTGTTGGCACGGATGAAGCCGCGCTCGAAGTCGGTGTGGATGACGCCGGCGGCCTGCGGTGCCTTGGTGCCGCGCGGGATCGTCCAGGCGCGCGTTTCCTTCGGACCGACCGTGAAATAGGTGATGAGATCGAGCAGCTTGTAGCCGGCGCGGATCAGGCGGTCGAGACCAGCCTCCTCGAGACCGAGCGCGCTCAGGAACTCCTTGGCTTCCTCTTCCGGCAGCTGCGCCACTTCGGATTCGATCGCCGCCGAAATCACGACGCTTTCAGCGCCTTGGGTCTTTGCCATTTCGGCAACCGCGCGGGTGTGCTCGTTGCCGTCGACGGCATCGCTTTCCGCGACGTTGCAGACGTAAAGCACGGGATGGGCGGTCAGGAGATTGAGGCCCTGCAGAATGCGCAGTTCTTCGGCATCAAGCTTGGCAAGCAGCGTGCGCACCGGCTTGCCGTCCTGCAGCAGCTTCAGCGACGCGTCCATGATCGGCAGCTGTGCCACCGAATCCTTGTCCTTGCCGCCGGCGCGCTTGCGGGTCTGCTCGGTGCGGCGCTCCAGGCTGTCGAGGTCGGCGAGCATCAGCTCGGTCTCGATCGTCTCGGCATCGGCGACCGGGTTGATGCGGCCTTCGACGTGGGTGATGTCGTCATCTTCGAAGCAGCGCAGCACGTGCACCACCGCATCCACTTCGCGGATGTTGGCGAGGAACTGGTTGCCGAGGCCTTCACCCTTCGACGCGCCGCGCACCAGGCCGGCGATGTCGACGAAGGAGATGCGCGTCGGGATGATTTCCTTCGACTTGGCAATGTCGGCCAGCTTGCGCATGCGCGGATCGGGAACCGCGACTTCGCCGGTGTTCGGCTCGATCGTGCAGAACGGATAGTTGGCAGCCTGAGCCGCCGCCGTCTTGGTGAGTGCGTTGAAGAGGGTGGACTTGCCGACGTTCGGCAGCCCGACAATACCGCATTTAAAGCCCATGGCTAAAACCTGTCGTTCTCGAATTCGTTGGGCGTGGCTATGGGATAAAGGAGCCGAACGGTCAAGCCTTCGCGCGTTTCGGCGCGGTGAAGGAGCGGGCTTTTGCTTGATTGGCGGTGTCTGGCGTACGATATTGAGTGGCAGCGTCCTGGGGCCGGATGGCCAACCGCGACCGCCTTCCTGTCATCAACGGGTGGATTTCCGATGAGTGACGACGATCTTGCCGCAAAACCGAAGCTGAAGCCGAAACCGAAGCTGGAGCGGCCGAAGCTCTACAAGGTCATTCTCGTCAATGACGACTACACGCCGCGCGACTTCGTCGTCATGGTACTGAAGGCCGTGTTCCATATGAGCGAGGAGGCGGGCTACCGGGTGATGATGACGGCGCACAAAATGGGGGTTTCCGTCGTTGTCGTCTGCGTGCGCGATATCGCCGAGACCAAGGCAAAGGAGGCGACCGACCTCGCCAAGGATGCCGGCTTCCCGCTGATGTTCATGACCGAGCCGGAGGAGTGACGGTCAGGGGCGGCGGATCTGATAGCCGGTCTTGTCCTGCCGGAAGCCACAATTTTCGTAGAAACGCAGCGTCGCGGGATCCTTCGACCCCGTCAGCAGCATGACTTTGTAGCAGCCGGCGGCCCACGCATCGCCGATGGCATGCAGGATCAAAGCGCGGGCAAAGCCGCGCTTGCGAAAGGCGGCCGAAGTGACGACGTTTTCGATGAGAGCGTAGGGTGCGCCGCCCCGCGTCAGGTTCGGCACGACGACCGACGTGACCGATGCGGCGGCGACATCGCCGGCAAACCCGATGAAGACCGTCATGCCGGGTTGTGCAAGGATTGCCTGAAAGCGATCGGTGGCGAGGGTTGTGTCGAGCGAAGGGTCGTCCGGGTTCAGTTCGCCATAAAGCGCAAGAAGTCCCGGCAGATCGTCTGCCGATGCCGCACGGATCGCGAAGGGCAGGGGCGACACCTGTCAGTCGCCCTTGGGGCCGAACAGCTTCTTCAGCATGTCGGCCATCGGACCGCTCGTAGGCAGCTTCTTCGGCTGAGCCGAATTGCGCGCCTGATGAATATGGGATTGCGCGCCCTGCTTCTTTTGCGCCTGCGGCTTGTCCTCGTCCGGCTTGCCGCCGGTCGCAAGCGCGATCTTGTTCAGAAGCTGCGAGTCCTCACCGCGCACCAGCATGTCGGCATTGTCGGCGATGGCGTCGAGCAGCGGCACCAGCCAGGTCTGGTCGACCTTGGCGAAATCGCCGAGCACATGGGCGTGGACGAGGTCCTTGACGCCAGGATGGCCGATGCCGAGCCGCAGACGGCGATACTCCTTGCCGCAATGGGCGTCGATCGATTTGATGCCGTTGTGGCCGCCGTGGCCGCCGCCGACCTTGATGCGGGCTTTTGCCGCCGGCAGATCCAGCTCGTCATAGATGACGGTGATATCCTTCGGATGCAGCTTGTGGAAGCGCATGGCTTCGCCGACCGCCTCGCCGGAGAGGTTCATGAAGGTCTGCGGCTTCATCAGCAGAACCCGTTCGCCGCCGATTTCACCCTCGGCGATCTCGGACTTGAATTTCTTCGACCAGGAGGAAAAGTTATGGCGGCGATGGATGACGTCGACAGCCATGAAACCGATATTGTGGCGGTTTGAGGCATATTTCGAACCTGGATTGCCAAGTCCTGCAATGATCAGCATGTCGTTACGCTCCGTCGGGCTTTCCCCGCTTCACGAGCGCGAAACGCCATCAGAGTCAATCCTTATTTCGTTGCCTGTTCGCTTCCGCTCGGCCGAACGCCGTAACGATCGAAGATCGCATCCTGGGTGCCGTTGCCGATCAGGCGGTCGAGTTCGCGCTGCATCTTCTCGACCGTTTCCTTGTCCATGTCGCGATGGCAGGCGATGCCGTAATATTCTCCTTCCAGCATCAATGCCGCCTCGACGGGCTTGCCCTCGGCACGCATGCTTTCGAAGGTCTTCTCCGATGTCATCATCAGGTCGATGCGGCCGCCGATCAGTTTCTTCAGCGTCGAATCGAGATTGGTCGCATAGTCGATCTTCTCGAAGCCGTGTTCCGTGAGGTAGGTGGCGGAAAAATCTTCCCGCTGGGTGCCGATGGTGAACCGCTTTGCCGCATCGATCGAACCGGGGGCGGTGTCAGATCCCTTGCGCCGGACCATGATCATGTGGTCGACGACCAGCGGCTGCACCCACTGGAACAGCTTTTCGCGCTCGGTGTTGCGGCCGGTGGTGAAGACGCAATAGGACGCATCGGTTTCTGCCAGCATGTAGGCCCGCGCCCAGGGCAGGACTTCGATCGTATAGGGAAGCTTCAGCCCCTCCATGATCGCGGTTACCTGCTCGACCGAGGCGCCGCTTGCGCCGCTCGAAGTCGAGAAGTTGTAGGGCGGGTAGTCCTCGGTGACGAATTTGATCGTCTGTGCTTCGGCGGCGGTGGAAAGGCCGAGGAACAATGCCAGGATCAGCTCTTTCACGCCTTGCTCCTTCGCGCCAGTGTCTGGCCGTTATGCCTGGATGTTGGCCTTGACTTCGGAATCGCTCTCCAGCATGGCCAGCATCTTGCCGATCGGCATGGGGCGGCTGAAAAGATAACCCTGCCCACAATCCACACCAAGCTTGCGCAGGAGTTGCCACTGCTCCTTGGTCTCGATGCCTTCCGCGACCACGGCGCAGCCCATCTGGTGCGAGATCGTGCGGATGCCCTTGATCAGCATCCGGCTCTTGCGGCGGATATCGGCGGTGCCGGAGCTGAGCGAACGGGTGAAGGACTGGTCGACCTTGACGATGTCGACCGGGAAGCGGTTGAGGTAGCTCAGCGACGAGTAGCCCGTTCCGAAATCGTCGAGCGCGATCCGGCAGCCGAACTCGTTGAGCTGCTTCAGCACCGCGTGCACTTCCGGATTGTCGAGCATCAGCACCGCCTCGGTGATTTCGATGACGATCCGGTTCGGCGAAATATGGTGCTTGAGGAGCAGGGCCGCGAGCTTGTGCGGCAGCGTAAGCTCGAACTGCAGCGGCGAGAAGTTTACCGCGAGATAGGTGTTCTGCGTGCCGTCGAGGGCGGAGATATCAGCCAGATGCCGGATAGCCTTTTCGAGAATGCAATCGCCGATGCGGGCGATCGTTCCCGTTTCCTCGGCAATGCCGATGATCTTGCCCGGCGGCATCACGCCCTTTTCCGGGTGGTTGAGGCGCATCAAGGCCTCGAAGCCGGCGATCTGGCCGTCGCTGAGGCTGACGATCGGCTGCAGCCACGCCTCGAAGTGATCGTCCTTGAGGGCCGCTTCGATGCACTGTTCGATCTCGTGGCGCTCGCGCGCGGCATCGAGCATGCTGGCGTCGAAGACCTGCAGACCGTTCTTGCCGTCGCGTTTGCGCGCATACATCGCCATGTCGGCGTTGAGCAGCAGGTCCGAAGCATTCTCGGCGTGCTCGGGATAAACGGAGATGCCGACGCTGGCGCTGACGAAAAGTTCGTTGCCGGCAATCGGCATCGGCTCGCGCAGGGCACTGACGATGCGCTCGCCGATTTCAGACGCAAGAGTGGCGACGTCCTTATCCGATACCAGGATCGCGAACTCGTCACCGCCGAGGCGTGACATGACATCGTCAGGGCGCAGGGTTGCGCGGATCAGCTCGACCGTGTGGCGCAGAACCTCGTCGCCGGCGGCATGGCCGAAATTGTCGTTGATCCACTTGAAGCGGTCGAGGTCGATGAACAGGCAGCCGACCTGGATGCCGCAGGCATCGGCGGTGACGATCGCCTCGTCGAGTGCCGCCTCGAAGCCCTGGCGGTTGAGAAGGCCGGTGAGGTGATCTGTGATCGCCTGGGCATGGTTGCGGCTTTCGGCCTGCTTCAACGCGGTGACGTCGGTCATGACGGATAGCGACAGGTCGCCATCGCCGGCCGTTTCCGTCTCCAGGATCAGCACGGTCATGAACGCGCCGTCTGCTTTGCGGAAGGGGACTGTGACCTCGCAGATGTCGTGGTCGCCGACGGCAATCGCCTTGGCGTGGCTGCGGTAGGTCTCGTGCCAGTGCGGGTCGATGAAATCGGTGAAATCCTCGCCGATCACCTGTTCGCGGTGATAGCCGGTTGCCAGCAGCCAGTAATCGCTGACGGCGCAGAGGCGGTTGTCGGTGTCGAGCGAGAACAGCATCGCCGGGGTCAGGTTGTAGATGTCGGTGGCGCGCTCATGCGCGCTCTTCAGCTCCATCGACTCACGCTCGAGCCGGTCCTGCATCTCGTTGAAATTGGCAGCCAGCGCGCCCATTTCGTCGTCCGAGGTCCAATCGACCCGGTGGCGCGAGCCCAGGCGCCGGGTCGCCTCTATGGCGGACGTCAAGCGCATCAGTGGGCGAATGACGGTGAAGCGGTTGCCGATGAGCGCGGCGGCAAAGACGGTGGCTACGGCAATCAGCAGGATGGCGAGGATAGCCAGCTCGTCCTTGCTGAACTGCGATAGCAGGCCGGGTGTCGGCGCGCGCACTTCGATGCTGCCGATTTCCTTGATGCCGTCGATCGAGTCGTAGGAAATGGGTGTTTTCAGGCTGCGGCTGTCGCTGTCGATGCCGAGGCCGCCGGAGGGCATCTGCGCGAGGATCGAGCCGGAGGTGTCGCGGATGGTGACAGCGACGATATCGGTGTCGTTCATCAGCGAGCGGGCGATGCGCTTGATGCCGTCGCTGTCGAAATCCCAGATCGGCTTGCCCAACGCTTCGGCGCTTGCGCCCATCAGAAGCTCGATGTTGTGCAGGCGCTCACGGGCGGCGCGTTCGCTGGAGATGCTGAGGAAGAGCACGAAGAGTGGGGCAACGAAAACTAGCATTGCACCGCAGACAATCGCAATAAATCGGTTCTCGACGGAATGCATCACTGGACGCATCCCCCAGGCGTTGCCACTCGTGTCATTTCGGATTCTCTTTAGACGCTTGCTTACAAATTTCCCCGGCGCAAGAACATCATCAAAACCTTAAATGTTGCTGAAATTGCTACGTGACAATTCGTGAGGAAGCCTGCTCGATTGCAGGACAGGGACAGCACGGCGGCAACCGGTGCGTTCAACGCAAAAGGCCCGCCTCGTTTGACGGGGCGGGCCTTTCAATGGGTACCGCAGGGTATCCGGCCGATGCCGGATCGCCGCTTCACCTCAAGGTGAATCAGGCTTCTGCTTCGCCTTCTTCTTCTTCCTTCAGACCGCCAGCCGGAGCAGCGATCGTGGCAACCGTGAAGTCGCGGTCGGTGATAACCGGGGTCGCGCCCTTCGGCAGCTTGATGTTGGAGATGTGGATCGCGTCGCCGACCTTGTGACCCGACAGGTCAACGGTCAGGAATTCCGGAATGTCGTCGGCAGCAACGGCCAGTTCGACTTCGTGGCGAACGATGTTGAGAACGCCGCCGGCCTTGAGGCCCGGGGACTTCTCTTCGTTGACGAAGTGAACCGGAACCTGAACGGTGACCTTGCTGTCCTTGGAGACGCGCAGGAAGTCAACGTGCATGGTGAAGTCGCGGACCGGATCCAGCTGGTAGTCCTTCGGCAGGACGCGGATCTTTTCGCCGTTGACGTCGATGACCGCAACGGTGGTCATGAAACCGCCGGCGTGGATCTTCATCGTCACGTCCTTGGTGGACAGCGCGATCGAAATGGGGGCCTGCTTGTCACCGTAGATGACAGCTGGGATAAGACCGTTGCGACGGAGTTCACGGGAGGACCCCTTACCAACCCGTTCGCGCGTCTCGGCCTTGAGCTCATAAGTTGCGTGGCTCATAGGTAGACCTTTCTATGTCTAATTCTGGAGAGTTCATCCGCAATGCGGAAAAACCGAAGCCGCATGGGCTTCATCCGCGTTGCCTCCAAGGGTGTCTACGCGGACGGGCGGTGCATAGACGAGATCACCCGCAAATGCAAGCTTTGCCGCGGTTTTAAAGCATGTGGCGCAGAGTGCACAGCGGTTTTGCGATTGACTTGCGTGAAATCAAAGTGCGAAGGCGCGTCGCGCTCAGGCCTTTTTGCGCGTGAAGCGCGCCAGCGCCAGCATCAGGCCACCGGCGATCAGCCCCCAGAAGGCGCCCGAAACGCCGCCGAAGCTGACGCCGGAGGCGGTGACCAGGAAGGTGATTGCGGCCGCCTCGCGTGTCCTGGCGTCGGTGAAGGCCGCCATGGCGGAGCCGGCAAAGGCGCCGACAAGCGCAAGACCGGCGACTGCCTCGATCAGCACCGATGGTGCGAGGCTGACGAAGGTGGTGACCGCGCCGGCGAGCAGGCCGAAGATGACATAGAAGATGCCGGCATTGATCGTCGACCAGTAGCGTCGCGCCGGATCCGGATGGCTGTCGGCGCCGGCACCCATGGCCGCCGTGATCGCCGCAAGGTTGACCGCATGGCCGCCGAAGGGCGCGCTCAGCATCGAAAACAGGCCGGTCGTCGCGAACAGCGGGCCGGGGGTGGGGTTATAGTCATTGACCTTCATGACGGCGATGCCGGGAATGTTCTGCGACGCCATTGTAACGATGAACAGCGGCAGCGCGATGCTGATCATCGCAGGCGTCGTGAAGGCGGGCATCACGAATTCCGGCCGCGGCACCAGAGCCGAAGACAGCTCGGCCAGGGCATCAGCAGGCATTTCGACGCCAAAGGCGATCACCAGCACGAAGGCGAGCAGGGCGGCCGGCACCGCATAGAGCTTGTTGACGCTGCCGACGATCGCCCAGGCCAAGAGGATCGGCAGGCCGAACAGCGGATTGAAGCCGATCGCCTTGACCGGGGCAAAGCAAAGGCTGAGCAGGACGCCGGCCAGCATGGCATTTGCCAGTGTCGCCGGAATGGACGAGACCATGCGGCCGAGCGGCTTCCAGAGGCCGGCAATAACGATGAGCAGGCCGCAGACGAGGAAGGCACCGACCGCGGCGTTGAAGCCGCCCTCGACCATGCCGGAACTGGCGAGCAGCGCGGCACCAGGCGTCGACCAGGCGACGCTGACCGGCAGCCGGGTCACGGCACTGAGGATGACGGCGCATACGCCCATCGAGATCGACAGCGCCATCAGCCCGGATGCGGCCTGTGCTTCTGTCGCACCGACGCCGCCAAGGCCGTGAAGGACGACGGCGAAGGAGCTGGCGAAGCCGACAAAGGCGATCAAGAGACCCATGAAGAGGCTCTGGAGCGAGAAGTCACGAAGCATGGCTGGCAACCGGTTGTTGTGAATGAGTGTCGGATGATGCTCGAACTCGCGTATCATATTCCGCCGGCGTGTCGATACCGCCGGCGTGATGAACGCATCAAACGCGCTGATGCGGGCATGAAGGTGGACCTTCGTCTTGCTGGACCTCTCATCCAATCGATGCCTATAGTATGGCCAAAGCAGGCTCAGCCGTTTGGGAGATCGGGTGGGACTTGCGTTGCCGGACGTGGCTTGCAGGGAGGAAACCGATGCCTGCCGTCAGGGATCATACGGAATACGTCTATCAGGTTGCGCACCGGTCCTCGGCGGCTGCAAGCTCGCCGGTGGCCGCATCCTGGCGCCGCTGCATGACGCTCCATGGCCTGGCACCTGAGGATCGGCGCACACCGGTTCGACTTTCCGATAGCGAGTTCCGATTGGCGCGGCAGCGATCGGCCGAACTGATCGCCGAGGCGGGCGGCGAACTCGACCGGCTGTTTGCGACGGTCGGCAAGGCCGGCTGCTGCCTGCTTCTGACCGACGACAAGGGCGTGGCGCTGGAGCGGCGTGGTGCGGTCGGTGACGATGCGGATTTCCGCGATGTCGGACTGTGGTCAGGAACTATCTGGAGCGAGGCCAGCGTCGGCACCAACGGCATCGGCACGGCGATCGCCGACGAGCGCGCCGTCATTATCCAGCGTGATCAGCATTTCCTCAGCAGCAATATCGGGCTTAGCTGCACGACCGCGCCGATCCGCGATCACCTCGGCCGGCTGGCGGCGGCGATCGACATCTCCACCTGCCGCGATGATGCGTCGGAGATCACCGTCTCGCTTTTGTCACAGGCCGTGCGCGATGCGGCCGCGCGTATCGAGGCGGGGCTCTTCCGTCGAGCCTTTGCCGGATCGCGGATCGTGCTCGTGCCGATCGACCGGGCAGGGCCGGCACTTCTGGCTGTCGATCGCGACGACCTCGTCAAGGGCGCGACACGCGCGGCGCGGCAATGGCTCGGACTCGACGACAAACGCATCGCCTCGGGCATTCCGGCATCCGATCTTCTCAAGGAGGATCCGTCCGGCGACGGGAGCGAGCTTCCCGATGCCGAGCGGGCCGCGCTTCGGCGCGTGCTGTCGCGCGCCAATGGCAATGTGTCGATGGCAGCCGAACTGCTCGGCATCAGCCGCGCCACGCTTTATCGCAAGATGAAACGGCTTTCGGTTAACTGAACTTTTACCTCAAATGAGGCTGCCCCCTCATCCTAACCCTCTCCCCGCTGGCGGGGAGAGGGTCCCGGCAGGGGGATGAGGGGCCGAAGCGGCTCGAATCACTCATCAACGCGCCGCTTATTGCGCTGCAGCACGCTGACCTCAGCCCAGGTGTCTCACATCTGAAACAGATCGCGTCGCTGGCGATCGTGCCTCACTATCGAACACGCACGTTCGGCTTCACCTTCCTCTCACAGCTTTGGTTGCTGTTCACAGGGAGGAATGAACATGTTGCATCAGAAGATCGTCGAGAGCCCGTTCAAGCAGAAATACGGCAACTTCATCGGCGGTGAATGGCGCGAGCCGGTGGCCGGGCGCTATTTCGACAATACGACGCCGGTGACCGGCGGCGTGCTGTGCCAGGTCGCGCGCTCGGATGCGGCCGACATCGAGCTTGCGCTCGACGCTGCCCATGCCGTCCGCGAGAAGTGGGCGCGCACGTCGGCTGCGGAGCGGTCGAACATCCTGATGAAGATCGCCAGCCGCATGGAAGACAATCTGGAGCTTCTGGCGCGCGCCGAGACCTTCGACAACGGCAAGCCGATCCGCGAAACCATGGCCGCCGACATTCCGCTGGCGATCGATCATTTCCGCTATTTCGCCGCCTGCATCCGCGCCCAGGAAGGTTCTATCGGCGAGATCGACCACGACACGGTTGCCTATCATTTTCACGAGCCGCTCGGCGTCGTCGGCCAGATCATCCCCTGGAACTTCCCGATCCTGATGGCCGCATGGAAACTCGCGCCGGCGCTGGCCGCTGGCAATTGCGTGGTGCTGAAGCCGGCCGAGCAGACGCCGGCCTCGATCCTGGTCTGGGCAGACCTCGTCGGCGACCTGTTGCCGGCCGGCGTGCTCAACATCGTCAACGGTTTCGGTCTTGAAGCCGGCAAGCCGCTGGCCACCAGCCCGCGCATCGCCAAGATCGCCTTTACCGGCGAGACGACAACCGGGCGGCTGATCATGCAATATGCCAGCCAGAACCTCATTCCGGTCACGCTCGAGCTTGGCGGCAAGTCGCCGAACATCTTCTTCGCCGACGTGCTGGCCGAGGACGACGACTATTTCGACAAGGCGCTCGAAGGTTTCGCGATGTTCGCGCTCAACCAGGGCGAAGTCTGCACCTGCCCGAGCCGCGCCCTGGTCCAGGAAAGCATCTATGATCGCTTCATGGAGCGGGCGTTGAAGCGTGTCGAGGCGATCCGACAGGGCAACCCGCTCGACAGCGCCACGATGATCGGCGCGCAGGCGTCGAGCGAGCAGCTCGAAAAGATCCTCTCCTATATCGACATCGGCAGGCAGGAGGGCGCTGAGGTGTTGACCGGCGGCGGCCGCAACGTGCTCGAAGGCGAGCTGGCGGAAGGCTTCTACGTCAAGCCGACCGTCTTCCGCGGGCACAACAAGATGCGGGTGTTCCAGGAAGAGATCTTCGGGCCGGTGGTGTCCGTCACCACCTTCAAGACCGAAGCCGAAGCGCTGGAGATCGCCAACGATACGCTCTACGGCCTTGGCGCCGGGGTCTGGAGCCGTGACGCCAACCGTTGCTACCGCTTCGGCCGCGAGATCCAGGCGGGCCGGGTGTGGACCAATTGCTACCATGCCTATCCGGCCCATGCGGCCTTCGGCGGCTACAAGCAATCGGGCATCGGTCGCGAGACCCACAAGATGATGCTCGACCATTACCAGCAGACCAAGAACATGCTGGTGAGCTACAGCCCGAAGGCGCTCGGCTTCTTCTGAGGCTTCGCCATCGTTCCCTCTCCCCTATGGGAGAGGGCCTCCCAGGTGTGGCCGAGGGCTCTTCTCCAGCTCTCGCCCTCGGTCCACCCCGACTTTGAAAACGCAAGGCGCGGCGCTTGTTTCAAGGCGCTTGATTCGCGCATATCGTCATCGCAAAACCGCTGCACACTTTTGCGCGACATGCGCAAGGAGGCTCAACATGACCACCACCGAACCGCGCGTGCTGGCGACCGACGCGGCGCTCGAGTTCATCGCCGAGATCAGGCGCGATCATCCCGACATCCTGTTCCATCAATCGGGTGGCTGCTGCGACGGCTCGTCGCCGATGTGTTATCCCGCCGACGACTACATCGTCGGCGACAATGACGTGAAGCTCGGCGAGATTGGCGGCGTTCCCGTCTATATCAGCGCCAGCCAGTTCGAAGTCTGGAAGCATACGCAGTTGATCATCGACGTGGTGCCGGGCAGGGGCGGGATGTTCTCGCTCGACAATGGTCGCGAGCGACGCTTCCTGACGCGTTCGCGCCTCTTCGGTGGTGGCGAGGCCTGCCCGCTGGCGGCCACAGCCACGGCGACAAGCGCCGGCGCATGACCGCTACTTCCGCCAGCGTGAGCTGACAGCCGTGTCCTCTGTTGCGCTGCCTTCGCGACCGTTTTTCGTCCGATCCGCGCGCGTTCTACTGCAGACTGCCGTCGCCGCCGCGGTCGGCCGCCTTGAAATCGGCCATCACGCTGTTCAGGAACTCGCTTTGGGTGATCTTGCCGTCGCGGTTCACGTTGATGGCGGCAAACTGTTGGGCGTTAAGGACAGGCGCTACCTCGTCGGCGCTTAGAGTGCCGTCCTTGTTCTTGTCCAGATTTGCGAAAGCCGTTGTCATGAAGGCCTGATATTCGGACCGGCTGATCACGCCGTCGCCGTCGCGGTCGAGCCGATCCATTTGCCCCTGATACATCGCCGCAGGCTTATCCTGTGCGGCGACCGGAGCGAACTGGCAAAGCACGGATGCCATAAGGAGAGTCACTTTTCGCATCTCGTAGCCTTTCGCAATCAGCGGCAAGTCAAGGCATTACCAACCGCACCGCCAAGGGTGGCGCCGCCGCCGACAGCCCAGAGCTGACCGGTGCCTGCGCCGATGGCCGAGCCGGCGAACCCGCCAAGGATTGCGCCGCTGACGGTCCCGGCAAGGCAGCCGAAATCGCCGGTGCTCGTCCGAGAGTACGTAGCAGATTGGCAACCAGACAAGGCGAGGCCGCCTGCAAGAATGAGGGTTAGCGTACAGTTACTCATCTTTTCCTCCAAAATTATCCGGGGTGATCGGGATAGATCGGGGAGCCGCCATTTGCGTGGCGCTGCATGGAAGTAACGTTCCGATTATGTTCTTCTAAGAATCAAAAAGGCTTCTGTTCGATCAGAAGCACGTCATTGATGAACAATGCTGTCTGCAGAGAAAGGTGTCAGCAACAGCGGGCAGATGTTACCCCTTGGGATGGAAGATGACAACTCTCGGGGGCCGTTGCTACAGCGCCGCGCCTCCAACTAGACGCGCAAAGATTGCTGTAGCGCTTTGATTTACTGCATAATTCTTTCGCTAGACCGTTTTCGATTTAACGAAAGAATTATGCGCTAAGGCATGTCGCACAAGAGTGCACAGCCGTCTTGCGACAACGACATGCGTGAAATCGAGCCTTGGAAGCGCGTTGCATAGGGCTGCCTAAACGCAACGCGCTTTTCAGGAACGACAGAAAATGGGCGCCAAATCCCGCTTGACGAAGACGGATGCTTTTGCGGGCGGCCGAGCCTCTCTCAGTCGAAGAGGCTCGAAACCGATTCTTCCTGGCTGGTGCGGTTGATCGCCTCGCCGAGCAGAGTTGCCGTGGTGATGACGCGGATGTTGTGCGCCGACTGAACCGCCGTCGTCGGCTGGATCGAGTCGGTGATGACAAGTTCCTTAAGCATCGACGAGGTGACGCGGGCAACCGCGCCGCCGGAAAGCACGCCGTGGGTGATATAGGCGGTAACGCTCGTTGCGCCGTTCTTCAACAGCGCTTCGGCCGCGTTGCAGAGCGTGCCGCCGGAATCGACGATGTCGTCGATCAGCAGGCAGTCCTTGCCCTTCACGTCACCGATGACGTTCATCACTTCGGATTCACCCGGGCGGTCGCGGCGCTTGTCGACGATGGCAAGCAGACAGTCGAGACGCTTGGCGAGCGCACGGGCGCGTACCACGCCGCCGACGTCGGGCGAAACGACCATGACGTTCTTCAGGTCGTAGTTTTCCTTGACGTCGCGGGCGAGGATCGGGATCGCATAGAGGTTGTCGGTCGGAATGTCGAAGAAGCCCTGGATCTGGCCGGCGTGAAGATCGAGGGTCAGCACGCGATCGGCGCCGGCCTCGGTGATCAGGTTGGAAACCAGCTTGGCCGAGATCGGCGTGCGCGGACCGGGCTTACGGTCCTGGCGGGCGTAGCCGAAATAGGGCAGCACCGCGGTGATGCGGCGGGCCGAGGAGCGGCGCACCGCGTCGATCATGATGAGCAGTTCCATCAGGTGATCGTTGGTGGGGAACGAGGTCGACTGGATGATGAAGACATCCTCGCCGCGCACGTTTTCGCCGATCTCGACGAAAATCTCCTGATCGGCAAACCGCCTTACGGTCGCTTTTCCAAGAGGCAGGTTGAGATAGTTGCAGATCGCTTCGGCCAGCAGCCGGTTCGAATTGCCTGCGAAAACCTTCATTGACGGACCGCCTTGAGCTGGCGCGGCTACCGTCCGGGTTCATTTCCGGGAGCGGCATTTTCCGCGCAGATTCCGAGAGCCATTCCAATCGCGGACATTCATTGCGGATGGCCGCCGTTCAGAGCTGATCGGCCGCTTTTTAGCGACACTGAACTTGAATGCAAGGGGAATGCTGCGCCGCGAAGCGCATTATCCTAAAAACTTTGTATCAACCGGGTCTGGATTGCCGCCATTCGAGGTAGGCGCTGATGGTTTTGGTGGCGATTGCCTGCATGGTTTCGGCCGGAATGCCCTCCCAGAGATCGGCACCGACAGTGGCAACTGAGTCCTGCCCCTGAATGCGGTGCAGCCGATTGCCGCTGCCGTCGAGCACATCCCAGACGTAGACGATCGTGGTCTTGCCATTGTCCTTCAGGGCCGAGAAGTAGCCCTTGAGGATATGTTCGCTGCTGGCATCGGCCGAACCCTTGATCGTCAGGCCATGGCTGCGCGCCTCGGCGCCGAGCTGTTTCGACAGCGGCGTGACGGCGGCGACAGGCGCGCCGATGATCGGCAGGAAGCGGATCGTCCCGCTCGTCGCCGTGCTTGCGGAAGGCACGGAGGCAACGGCCGGCTGCTGCTGCTGAACCTCTTCGGCAACAGGTTCGGATGTTTCCACAGGCGCGGCTCGGCGAGCATCGTCGTGTTCTGCACCGGTTCCACACCGGAAGCCAGGCGACTTGCCTGCGCCTCAAGCGAGCCGGCGGGATCGGTGTAGGTGCTGTCGCCGGTCGCATATTCCGTCGGCATGCTGGCAGGTGCCGGCTGGGAGGCGAAGGCCCGGGTCCGCTGCACCGGCGAGCTTTGCACCGGAACGACGGCGGTCTGCGTCGACATCGATTCGAGGTCGGACTGCGTCACCGGCGGCGAGCGGAACGTTCCGCCGCCGACATCGACCTGCGGTATCAGCGCGTCCGTGCTGTTACAACTTGCCAGGGCCGCTACAAGGCCAAGGCTTGCGATGGGCGTGATAAGCTTTCGCATCGTTCAAACCGTCCGTCTTTCCTTCGCGGCAGTTCTGTGAAGTCATCTCCTGTTGTCTGCCATTTCAGCGCGAGTGTAGGCGGATTTCCCTAAGCAGAAATGAAGTCCAGCCCATAACGGGAAAGAGCACGCGGCGTATCGGTGGTTGTGATGTAGGTCTGGCCGAGCGTCATGGCCGTGCCGCTGTCGGAATCCATGATGATCATGTGCACGAACAGCGACATGTCAGGCTCGATCTCCTGCGGGTTGCCGACATGGAACATCTGGTGCTCCATCCAGGACGGCGAGAAGCGCGCGCCCAGCGAATAACCGCAGGTGTTCAAGCGGTGCCGGGCCAGGCCGCGCTCGTCCATGATCTTGGCGTGCACGTCGAAGACCGTGCCGAAGGTGTTGCCGGGGCGCAGCACCATCTCGATCGCCTGGATGGTCTCACGGCAGGCGCTGTAAAGCTCGCGGTGGCGGTTGGTCGGTTCGCCGATCACGACGGTGCGCATCATGGCGGCGTGATAATGGGCGCTGACGCCCGCCCATTCCAGCGTCAGCTGATCCTGGCTGTCGAGCAACCGGCGGCCGGCCTTGTAGCGGCAGAGCAGCGCGTCGGCGCCCGACCCGATGATGAACTCGTTGGCGGGGTAGTCGCCGCCGCCGGCAAGGATCGCTCCCTGCATCGCGGCAAGGATGTCAGCTTCGTTGCCGCCGGGGCCGATCAGCGGCAGCGCGGCGTCGAGCGCGTCATCGGCAAGGCTTGCGGCCTTTTCCACATGGGCGATTTCGGCCGGGCTCTTGATCAGGCGCAGCCGGCTGACGAGCAGCGAGGCATCGACGAGCTCGCCGAAGGTCGAAAGCTGGTTGTCGACAAGGCGTGCGGTGCGGCCGGTCATGCCATGGGTGTCGTATTCGACGCCGATGCGGCTGCCGAGCAGGTCCATTTCGCTCAAGAGGTTCTTCAGGTCCATCGTCGGGTCGGCGTTGACACGGTCGACCCAGATCTCGATGCGCTCGATATTGGAGGTGTGACGGGCCTGGCGCAGGTCGGCCGAGCGCGTCAAAAGCACCATTGAACCGTCCTTCTTGACCACCAGCGTCTGGAAGAAGCAGTAGCCGAAGGTGTCGTAGCCGGTCAGCCAGTACATGCTTTCCTGGGCAAAGAGCAGAACCGCGTCGAGCTTGTCTTCGCGCATCTTCGCGGTCAGCCGCTCAAGGCGGGCGGCATATTCCTCCTGGGCAAATTGAAGCGCCATGTCAGGTCTCCCGTATGCAAATTGCGGATATCTGCCGGCCGTAGTCCGGCTCCTGCCGATGCGTGGTGCGGCGGTAGGAGAAGAAGCGATCCTCGTCTGCATAGGTGCAGATGTCGAGGTTTTCGGCGGTAACGCCGGCTGCGGTAAGGCGTGCGATGGTCAGGCCCGGCAGATCGAACATGGCGTGGCCGTCGCGTTCGGATGGGTTGAAGAATTGCGCATAGCTGCCATCGGTCGCCAGGAACCGATCGACGAACTCGGCGCCGACTTCGTAGTTGCGCCGGCTGATCGAAGGTCCGAGACAGGCGACGATGCGTTCGCGGCTGGCGCCGAGCGTCAGCATCGCCTCGATCGTGCTTTCGAGCACGCCGCCGAGCGCGCCCTTCCAACCGGCATGGGTCGCGCCGATAACACCGGCGTCGGCATCGGCAAACAGAATAGGTCCGCAATCGGCCGACAGAACGCCAAGCACGATGCCGGGCGTCGCCGTCACCAGGGCGTCGGCCGTAGGTCGGCTGCCGTCGTAGCTTGCGTCCACGACGATGGCGTCGGGGGAATGGACCTGATGGACGGTGGCAAGCTGTTCCGGAGCGGCGCCGAACCAGCGGCTGACACGAGCGCGGTTCTCACCGACCCGCTCCTTGTCGTCATTCGAGCCGAGACCAACATTCAGTCCGCGATAGATGCCTTCGGAAACGCCGCCTTGGCGGGTGAAATAACCATGTGCGATCGCCGGACCGGCCTTGTCGCTAAAGAGCGAGCTTTGCACGGGGGAAAGCGCGGCATCATGCTGCATCGGTGTTTTCGCCCTTTGCTTTGACGTGAGTTTCAATGGGGTTGGGGGCACGTGTGGCCCGGTGGCTGGCGGCTGATTTGCCAGCGCGATGTTGACCCGCGATGGCGGGGCTGTCAATTGCCGAACGACAGGGGTGCCGTTCGGCGCGGGCTTAGGGCCGATGGCGCAAGGCGCCAATCCCAAGGCTCAAGGGGCGCAGGAACACCCCAGGCCCTCTATATGATTTTCACCCTTGGCCGGCCACGCCCGAAGCAATCATGCCTTGGGTTTGCGAAACGGCGGAAGCGCGATTGGCGGGCTGCTGACGGCGAGCACCTTGAAAAGTTCGCCCATCTTGCCTTCGCCGGATCCGGCAAGCCTTTCGACGTCCTGGCGGATGCCTTCCTGGATCATTGCATCCTTCTCGCGGCCCAGCGCCGCGGCGCGCTCCAGAAGACCAAGGCCGATCAGGAAATCGCCCTGGTGAGCAAGCCCATTGATCTGCACGCCGTCGTTCTGCGCGCGCCGCGCCAGTTGCTCGAAGTCGACATGGCTGGTCAGGTCGGCGCGTCCAGGGTTGGCAAGTGGCGGATCGTACTGATGGTCGAGCAGCGCTTGCAGCGTGTCGCCGTAGTTCGTCGCCAGGTGCCCGTAGTCGATGATGACGGCGGTGCCGCCGCCGATCTTCAGCCGTTCGCAAAGGGCGGCCATGACTGCGTCGCGGGCAGGCGCGATCTCGAAGATCGTGCCTTCGGCAACTGCTTGTGCGGGCGTCGGCAACAGTGTCGGGTCGATGCCGGCAATCCCCGCGGCAAATGTCAGCTCGTCCTCAGCGTCGAGGCCGACCATGCGTTCGCGAAACCCTTGCGGCGTTCGCACGAACTGGCGGATCGGGATGGCATCGAAAAGCTCGTTGGCCGCCAGGAGCACAAAACCCTCCGGCAGCGTTTCGAAACTGGTGTGCCATTCCACCTTCTCGCCATGGGCGGCCAGTGTTTCCGCCTGGATCTTGCGCAGGCGATCACTCGTTTCGACGAGATGGACGCTGGCGGTGGCATAGAGTTCGGGGGACAGGCGCCTGACGACCCGTAGGACGTCGGACATCATCGTGCCGCGGCCGGGGCCGATCTCGACGATCACGGGCTGCTCCGGCGCGCCATGCTGCTGCCAGGCATGAACCAGGAAGATGCCGATCATCTCGCCGAAGAGCTGGCTGATTTCAGGCGCCGTGGTGAAGTCGCCCGCTTTGCCGAAGGGTTCGCGAACGCGATAGTATCCGTGCTCCGGATCCGCGAGGCAGAGCGAGAAATAGTCGGTGACGCTGATCGGTCCGTTGGTCCTGATCAGCGTCTTTATCTTGTCCGCGAGTGGTGTCGTCATGCGCCCGTCCAATTATGCAGCAGCGACGGCGGCCCGGCACGCCCGGGCGATGGCCCAGATGCCGGCAAGCGCCATCGGCAGCGAAAGCAGCATGCCCATGGTCAACCAACCGCCGGCGAGATAGCCGATCTGCGCGTCCGGTTCGCGGAAGAATTCGACGAAAATGCGGCTTGCGGCATAACCGAGCACAAAGATGCCGGTGACAAGACCCGGCGATTTCAGCGCATGGCGGCGATAAATGAACCAGGCGATGACGGTGAGCAGCACGAGACCCTCGAGTGCCGCCTCATAGAGTTGGCTCGGGTGGCGGGCAAAGGGGCCGCCGGTCGGAAACACCATTGCCCAGGGCATGGACGACAGCCGGCCCCAGAGTTCGCCATTGATGAAGTTGGCGATGCGGCCGAAGAACAGGCCGATTGGCACCACGGTCGCGACGATATCGAACATGCTCCAGATGGCGATGCCGTTCCTGCGCGCAAAGACGATCATGGCGATGGTCGTGCCGAGGAAGCCGCCGTGGAACGACATGCCGCCATTCCAGATCTCGAGCGCGCGGATCGGGTTTTCGAGAACGGAGCCCAGATCATAGAAGAGGATGTAGCCGATGCGGCCGCCAAGCACGATGCCGCCGGCGGCCCAGAGCAGGAAGTCGTCGAGCTGCGCCAGGGTTGCCGCGGGTTCGCCATTGCGCCAGAGCGACGTGTTCTGCACGAGGCGGCGCGCGTAGTACCAGCCGATGAGGATACCGGCGACATAGGCCAGTCCGTACCAGTGGACAGCGAGCGGACCGATCTGGAAGATCACGGGATCGATTTGAGGGAAGGGGAGAATGGCGAGGCGGGTCGCGATGGTTTCCAAAATGTCTTCTCGTTCCGGACCGGTTGTTTTGCCGGAACATGGCGATCGAATCCGGCGGGGTCAAGGCCGCTTGCGGCCGACGGCCAGCCACAGTTTGGTGATTTTTCTTGCATCCGTTCGCGCCTGACCCTACCTGAAAACCAGGACCGCATCGCAGTGCGAGGCGGCGGCTGAATATGGAGATCAGAACGATGAGCACAGGCGCCAACCGCATCATGGATGATTTTGCCAAGTTGATGACCGATGCCGCAGGGGCGGCCCAGGGTGTGCGTCGCGAGGTCGAGACCGCGTTTCGCGCCCAGGCCGAGCGCGCGATGAATTCGCTCGATGTCGTCAAGCGCGAGGAGTTCGAAGCCGTGAAGGAAATGGCGATCAAGGCGCGCGACGAAAACGATGCGCTTCTGGCGCGTATCGAGGCTCTGGAAGCGCGTCTCGCCGAAAGTGGCAAGTAACGCGATTCTTGCGAAATAACGGCTTTTCAACGTTTCTACTTCGCCCGCGGATCGATTCTGCGGGCGTTTTGCTGTCGTTATTCCTTGGCGGTGTGAAACGCCGCACAGGGAGGTTAATAAAACCTGAAAAGTTTTCCACCTGTGGACACTGGCAAAAAACCCTTATGCCAGAGTCGCTTAACCACCCGCGCTGAATCGAAATGGCAACACGCAAGTGGTTGTACCCGGCTATTTTTCGGCCGGGGGGCTGGCAGCCTGACTCCGCCATTATACACTGATTTTAAATGATGATTCGAAACGGACCACGCAAGCTCCAGGCAGGGTAAGTCAGCCAGGATGGATGTGAGTTCAGCAATCATAGTGTGTTCTTATTCAGTGCCAGGTTTGCAGAGTTGCGTCTTGTAAACGTGATAACGCGCGCCTGTGTCGCGCCTACTAGGGTGATGCATGAGCCTTTTGGAAATGGAAATCGAGCGTCAGTCCAACCCGGTCGATATGATCGAGTTTGTGGCCGCCACCAATGACTGGTCATTCGAACGGTCGGGCGAGGACGAGATCGCCATGACCGTGGAGGGCAAGTGGGCGGACTACCACGTTTCCTTCTCGTGGATGGAAGAGTTCGAGGCGCTGCATCTTGCCTGTGCCTTCGACATCAAGGTTCCCGACAGCCGCGTCAACGAAGTCATCCGTCTTCTGTCGCACATCAACGGTCAGGTGCTCATGGGGCATTTCGATCTGTGGCGGCAGGAAGAGGTGGTGATCTTCCGGCAGTCGCTGCTGCTCGCCGGCGGCGCCGAGCCCACCAATCAGCAGGTCGAAGTTCTGCTTTCGAGCGCGCTTGATGCCTGCGAGTCCTATTTCCAGGCGTTCCAGTTCGTCGTCTGGTCGGGCATGGATGCGCAGCGCGCCGTTGATGCGGTGCTGTTCGAAACGGTCGGGGAGGCTTGAGATGGCAGCCGTCGCTTCCGGTCCCATCGTTCTCATCGGCGCCGGCAACATGGGCGGCGCCATGCTCAGCGGTTGGCTGAAGAGCGGCGTCAAGGGCGCCGACATTCTCGTCATCGATCCCGGCCCGCCGCCGGCGATGGCAAAGCTGATCGCCGACAATGGCGTCAGTCACGCGACCTCGGCTCCCGCTGGCGTCGAGGCTGCGGTGATTTTCATCGCCGTCAAGCCGCAGGTGATGGAGGCGGTGCTGCCGCCGCTGAAGACACTCGTCGGTGCAAGCACGGTGATAGTTTCAGTCGCTGCCGGCAAGACGCTTGCCTTCATCGAAAGCCATCTGGGTGCTACCGCCACCGTGCGCGCCATGCCCAACACGCCGGCGATGATCGGGCGCGGTGTTACCGGCGCCTTTGCCAATGCCCGCGTCAGCGACGCGCAGCGCGGCCAGGTACATGATCTCCTGAAGGTCAGCGGCCCGGTCGAATGGGTCGAGACTGAAGCCGATATCGATGCCGTCACCGCCGTTTCCGGAAGCGGTCCGGCCTATGTCTTCTACCTCGTCGAGTGCATGGCGGAGGCCGGGCGCAAGGCCGGTCTCAAGGCGGACCTCGCCATGCGGCTCGCGCGGGAAACCGTCGCGGGGGCTGGTGAACTCCTTTATCAGTCCCCCGACGACGCTTCGCGGCTGCGCCAGAACGTAACCTCGCCGGGTGGCACGACCGCCGCAGCACTCGCGGTGCTGATGGCCGATGACGGGATGCAGCCACTTTTCGACAAGGCCATTGCCGCTGCCCGCCAGCGCGCCGAGGAACTGGCCGGTTAATTCAAGAGCATTGTCATGTCGGAAACGATTACTTTCGCAGATTTCGAACGCGTCGATATTCGTGTCGGCACCATCATCGAAGCCGAGGTTTTCCCCGAGGCGCGCAAGCCGGCCTACAAGCTGCAGATCGATTTCGGCCCTGAAATCGGCATAAAAAAGTCATCGGCGCAGATCACGGTGCACTACCAGCCTGAGGATCTCATCGGCCGGCAGATCATGGCAGTGGTCAATTTTCCGCCACGCCAGATCGGTCCTGTCCGTTCCGAGGTTCTTACGCTGGGCTTTGAAGACGAGGCTGGCGCAATCGTGCTGGCCGCCATCGACAAGGCGATTCCCAACGGCCGCAAACTGATGTGATCCGATGACAATCCATGTTGATCTGATACCCGAGCGCGTCAAGGTCTCCTGCCTTTGGCGCGCGGCTGATGCTGCGCGCGACTGGCGCGCCAGCCATGTTCTCTCGCTGCTCGATCCGGAATTGCCCGATACCGACGTGCCTGTTATCGCCGAGGCGAGCCACCGCGTCGTGCGCATGCGCGATCAGGAAAACGCCGGTGCGACGCAGCATTTCCCGGATCTGGTCCTTGAAGTGTTCGAAGCGATGCGGCCGGCTGCCGACGACAGGTCGAGCCGCATTCTGGTGCATTGCCATGCCGGCGTCAGCCGTTCGACCGCTTTTGCCTATGGTTTGATCGCCCACCAGCTCGGCGCCGGCCGCGAGGACGAGGCTTTTCGGGCGCTTTTGATGATCACCAGAAAGCCCTGGCCGAACCGCCGGATCATCGAGATCCTCGATGCGTCGCTTGGTCGTGAGGGCCGGTTGCTTGCACCGCTCGACGCCATGCGCGCGCGCCATCCGCGTCGCATCGATGCCTGGCACCGCTTCAACGAGCGGCGCGGCCTGATTTCCATATATTCGCGCTAGAGCATTCCAGGAAAAGTGCGAAGCGGTTTTCCGTCAAGAAATGCGTAAAAACAAAGAGATAGAGCGTTTGTGCGGTTCCGTCTAAATCGGAAACGCTCAAGAATAAACCGGCCGAAGGTGGGCAGCGCTTTCGGGGAAAACGACTTGCTTGGGGATGCTCACGCGTCCGACAGCAACGCGTCGGCGTAGCGCTTGAGCGAGCGATTGTAGCGGGGCAGATGGCGCGCCAGACGGCCGAGCGCCAGGCCCGCCGCCTCCTGCGCTCGTCCGGCATCGACGAGCGAGAGCGCCAGAAAGCCTAAGACCGCATCGTCGAGTTCGTCGGATGGCATTGTCCGTTCGGCCTCCAGCAAGGCAATGCTCTCTTCGATCTGCCCGAGATTGCGCAGCGTGCTTGCAAGCTGGATGGTGGCGCGGCGGCGGCGAATGCCGGAGAGGCCACCGGCAAGCGCCTGCCGATACAGAGGTGCTGCATTTGCTTCGTTGCCGAGGGAATCCTGGGCTGATGCACGCTCGAAGAGGCCGATCGGATCGCCGTCCGGAAGTTCGGCGGCCAGCACATCGAGCCGTGCGATAAACGCGTCCGCGTCCATATGGCCGAAATCCGCCCAGTGCAGCGCCAGCCGCTGTTCCCAATCGTCCCAGTCTAGCGTGTCGGACAAGTCCGGAGCCTCCATATTTGCAGCGCTGACCAGATCGCCCCGCTCACGCCGGCAAACGCACGGTTGCCCGCAGGCCGCCAAGCGGGCTGTCGCCAAGCGTGACGTTGCCGCCGTGGCTGCGGGCGATGTCGCGGGCGATCGCGAGGCCGAGGCCGGTTCCCGAACTGTCGAGATTGCGCGCCTCGTCGAGGCGGAAGAACGGCTTGAACACGTCCTCGCGCGAGCGCTCGGGAATGCCGGGCCCGTCGTCGTCGACCGTGATCGTCACCCATTTGGCGCTGTGGCGTGCCTCGATATTGACCCGGTTGGCGTAGCGATAGGCGTTGGATGCCAGGTTGGCGATAAGGCGGGTGAAGGCGTTCGGGCGAACACGGACCTGGTCCTCCCCCTCGACGGAGGTCGTCAGCGTCTTGCCGTGCAGTTCTGCTTCGGCGGCAAGACGCGTCATCAGGTCGCTGAGCTTCAATTGCCCGACGTCTTCCTCAGCCTCCCCACGGGCAAAGGCGAGGTAACCTTCGAGCATGTTCTGCATGTCGTCGACATCCTGATTGAGGCTTTCGAGGTCGGGGTTGTTGCCGGCGAGCGCCAGCTGCAGCCGGAAGCGGGTCAGGATGGTTCGAAGGTCATGACTGACGCCGGTGAGCATGGCCGTGCGCTGCTCGATCTGGCGCTCGATGCGCTCGCGCATCTGGATGAAGGCAAGGCCGGCGCGGCGAATTTCATCAGCGCCACGCGGTGCGAAGTCGTCGATCTTCTGGCCCTTGCCGAAACTTTCCGCTGCCTTGGTCAGCGCCAGGATCGGCCGGATCTGCCCGCGCAGGAACAGGATGGCGATCGACAGCAACACCAGCGAGGCGGCAACCATCCAGACGATGAAGATATGGGTGTTGGAGGCGTAGGCCCGGTTGCGGCGGGCATAGACCCGGAGCATGCGGCCGTCGTCGAGCTTGATGCGGATTTCGACAAGGTTGGAATTGCCGACCGTGTCGATCCAGAAGGGGCGGCGGACCTGGTCGGAGATCTCCTCGCTCAAGATTTGATCGAGGATCTCGAAGAAGGGCTTGGGCCGCGGCGGCGGCAGTTCGCCGCCCGGTTCGACGGAAATGCTGAGATTGAGCTGGTCGCGGGCGATGCGGACGATTTCCGAAATGTCGCGATCGGCGGGGAAAGTGGCGATCAGATCGACGATTGCCGCGATATCTCCGGTCACGGCTGCCGAGAGGCGCTGTGTCACCAGTTGCCAGTGCCGCTCCATGAAGATGAAGGCGACCACCGATTGCAGCAGCACCATCGGGATGATGACGATGAGCAGCGAGCGGGCATAGAGGCCCATCGGCAACCGCCGGCGCAGCCAGCGGGTGACGCGCTTCCACGGATTGTCGCTCGGGTTTGCCGCCTCGCGCCGCATACTGTCAAAGCTTGCCATCGGTTTCCGCTGCCCTCATCGGGGTCGCCACTCTAAAGCGCGTCGCGATCTCCGGGATTCGCTTCTTGCGCTTTAATTTCTTGTTTCTGCGCATGTCGCGCAAAACCGCTGC
Organism: Ensifer sp. 1H6; assembly: GCF_001976035.1. Taxonomy (NCBI): domain Bacteria; kingdom Pseudomonadati; phylum Pseudomonadota; class Alphaproteobacteria; order Hyphomicrobiales; family Rhizobiaceae; genus Ensifer; species Ensifer sp. 1H6. The sequence continues at coordinate 178,654 of NZ_MOAI01000011.1, forward strand.
GCACTTTTGCGCGACATGCTTTAGTCCACGCTCAATCTATAGCCGATGCCGCGGACCGTCTGTAGCCAAACGGGATTGGAGGGATCGTCCTCGATCTTGCGCCTCAGGCGATTGATCTGGACATCGATGGTGCGCTCGCCGACCTCGGCATCGTCGCCGATCAGCTCGTGGCGCGGGATCGTCTCGCCGGCGCGTTGGGAGAACAGCGTCATGATTTCCTGCTCGCGGTCGGTAAGGCGGATGTGATCGGCGCCGCGTCGAAGCTCCTTGCGTACCACGGAGAAGGTGTAGGGACCGAAGATCACCTGATCGATCTTGGGCGCCTGGGCCGGCTGGTTGCGCCGCAGGATATTGCTGATGCGCAGCACCAGTTCGCGCGGCTCGAACGGCTTGGAGAGATAATCGTCGGCGCCGGCTTCGAGGCCCTCGATGCGAGAATTCGATTCCGCCAGCGCCGTCAGCATCAGGATCGGCACGGTCTTGATCTGGCGCAGGCTCTGCGTCAGGGAAATGCCGCTTTCGCCGGGCATCATCACGTCGACGATCAACAGGTCGAAATCGAGACCGACCAGCTTGCGTCGCGCTTCATCGGCGTCGGCGGCGGTCGTGACGCGAAAACCCTGTTCGACCAGATAGCGGTTGAGCAGATCGCGGATACGCCTGTCATCGTCGACGATCAGTAGATGGGCTGCATCGTCGGAGACTGTCGCTTTTGTTGTCATGCCTAGCTTTCCCCCGTCGCCCGCCGATAGCGGGCTTTCGACATTTCAGTCCCCGGCGCCGTTCTTCATGCAGGCAAGGAAGCGCTTGACGGTTTCGCGCGCGCCGGGACCCGTCTTTGCCAATGCATCGGCTATGCGGCGGGACTGTGGCTCGGCAAGCGCACGGGCAAGCGCCTGGCCTTCCTCGGTGGTATAGAGCATGCGCTGGCGCCGGTCCTCTGGCCCCGTGACCTGCCGGATATAGCCGGAATCGATCAGCTGCTTGAGCACGCGGGCCAGGCTCTGCTTGGTGATCTTCAGCGTATCGAGCAGGTCTGCCACGGTCATGCCCGGCTCGCGGTCGACAAAGTGCACGACGCGGTGATGGGCGCGGCCGAAGCCGCTCTTTTCCAGGATCGCATCCGGATCGGAGGTGAAGTCGCGATAGGCGAAGAAAAGCAGCTCGATGATTTCGAAGTCGATCGTATCATCGTCGTGCGCGACCGTGTCGCCCACATATCGGGTGTTTTCTTTGGATTGGCCGGCCACGCGGTCATTTCCTTTCAGCCAAGTTGCAACTTACGAAACAATCGGAAAAATATGTCAGCTTTATTGACATATTTTTACCGCGTTGGTAGCGTCCATGCTCGGTAAGCGAGACATTTGGCGGCGGTAATACCTCAGGAGGATATGCCGCGCCGCACTGATCGCAAATCCAAAATCTCGAAATTGAATTTTCCCACAATCAGTTTGCCGATAAACTGAAAGCGGGAAGATAATCAACAGCAAGAATGGCGCACAAGCGCCAGAGGACGACATCATGGCAGCGGTTCCTTTTGATCAGTTGGACGGCGAAATCTGGTTCAACGGCGAGTTCGTCGCGTGGAAGGACGCCAAGATTCACGTGCTGACCCACGGCCTGCACTATGCAAGTGCCGTATTCGAGGGTGAGCGCGCCTATGGCGGCCGCATTTTCAAGCTGACCGAACACAACCAGCGCCTTCACAACTCCGCCGAAATCCTCGGCTTCAAGATTCCCTATTCCGTCGAAGAACTGGACGCGGCGAGCGTCGAACTTCTGAAACGTCAGGGCTTCTCCGAAGCCTATGTCCGGCCGATCGCCTGGCGCGGCAGCGAGATGATGGGCGTTTCGGCCCAGAGCAACCGCATCAACGTGGCGATCGCCATCTGGCAGTGGGGCAGCTATTTCAACCCGGCCGAAAAGCTGAAGGGCATTCGTCTCGATATCGCCGAATGGCGCCGCCCGGATCCGAAGACGGCGCCGTCGAAATCGAAAGCTGCCGGCCTCTACATGATCTGTACGATCTCCAAGCATGCGGCGGAAGCCAAGGGCTATGCCGACGCGATGATGCTCGACTACCGCGGCCAGGTGGCTGAAGCGACCGGCGCCAACATCTTCTTCGTTAGGGATGGCGTCATCCATACGCCGGTGCCGGATTGCTTCCTCGACGGCATCACCCGCCGCACGGTGATCGAGCTGGCGAAGCGCCGCGGCTACCAAGTGGTCGAACGGGCGATCATGCCGGAAGAACTGTCCGGTTTCAGCGAGTGCTTCCTGACCGGCTCTGCCGCCGAGGTCACGCCTGTTTCCGAGATCGGCCCCCATCGCTTCACGCCGGCAACCATCTGCGAAACGCTGATGAACGACTACATGAAGGAAGTCTATCCGGTTGCAGCGGCAGCCGAGTAACCGGATTATCCCTGAATGCAGAAAAGGCGGCCCAGGGCCGCCTTTTGTCTTGCTACGGATATCGTTCGGAAGGCGTCAGGCTTGTTTTCCGAGGAATTGCCCGACGATGCCGCTCAACACACCGCCGCCGACGAGGCCGCCGAGTGCCTGCATCGCAAGACCAGTTGCGGCCGCTTCGCCACCGAGCATCTGGATCAGGAACCCCCCGCCGAGGCCGCCGATAGCGCCGACGATCGTGCGTGCGACGACACTGAATGCCCCTTGCTTCAACACTGCGCTGGCCGCGTTGCCGCCGGCCGCCCCCGCGATCAATTGGGTAATGATTGGCATTAATGCTTCCATTGATCCCTCCGTATCCAGGCCCGTCGAAGACGAGCCGCCAAATGCCGATGATCCGGCAAGGACAGGTTGAGGCCGAATTTAGACTCTTGTCAATTTGGGGAAGTCACGGCTGCCTTCTGTGAAGGCGTTACTCGCTAAAATGTTGCTGTTTCATGCCGGAAACCGCGCTTTTCGAGCTTCGAAAGCCGAAAAATGACAGAATTACTGCAGTGTTCGAGGATCGTTTCAGCCGCCCGTGGCTAAAAAAGACTGGTGATTCGCTGCAGTGCAAACGAAAACTCCAGCGGCCAAGCCGCTGGAGTTGGTTGTGTATTCGCCCACGTGGAGGCGTGTTTCGTTTAGCGATAGACGTAGACGATGCGGCGTGTTGTCGGCTCGACCAGAACCGGCTGGCCGTTGATGCTGACATAGTCGTAGCTATAGTCCGGCACGCGGCGCACTTCGACTGTCTGCGGCAGCTCGGCGCCGACCACGACTTCGCCGTCGAGATAGACGGTTTCGCCCGGGTTGGTGGTGATATAGGTGCGCACCGTATCCGGCGGCGCGATCGGATCGACCTCTTCGACAGGGCCGAGCAACTCGTCACCGGGTGCAGGCATTGGCGGATCGCCGGCCTGCGCCTCATAGGTCACGACGGGAACCGCCAGGTCGGCGCGTCGATCCTGAACGACGACAGCAGCGCCGCCGAGATCGGTGGTCAGATATTGGGCATAGACCCAGCCACGAAGGCCGTTGACGTCGACACGGCACCACTTGCTGCCTTCGATGCAGCCATCAAGGACTGCGGTGCTGCCGCGTGTTGCCAGGCCAACGGTGGGATATTGCGGCCGGGCCAGCGCGGACATTGAGGTCAGTGACGGTTGTGGCGGTCATGGCTGCGAAGGCTGCCGAGGTGCCAGCTACGAGTACGAAACCCGCAGCCGCGGCAGTTCGCAACAGGGTGCTGGTAAGGTTCTTCATCATCATGCTCCTTCGTTATCCCTGATGAGCAAACGCAGCGATGGTGGGGATGTTCCCGCGGTAACGTCACGAAATGTGAAGATGCGACATACTAACCCTGTCGCAGTTCAACCCGGCGTTACGCCGAGGGAACTGTTTCGCGATCAAAGTATTTTTCCTGTCGATGTCGGGCAGCGCCCGAGGGAACGATCAGCGATATGCCCGCGCAAAGAAGGTGAGCACGGGCAGGAGAGGGAGGTTCAATGTCGAATTCAGCTGTTAATCCGGTAAATCCTGCCATCAACGGCTTGCGCCCGGTGGTGGCAATCGTCGTTGCGGCCGAACTGCTTGTCTCGGCCTTGCTGCTTACCACCGTGCAGCTCCCCGCACCTCAGTCTCCATCAGCGGAAATTGCCAGCATGCGTTAAAGCGCGTCGCGATCTCCACTGCATGTTTCCTTAGATCGTATTCGATTTAAGGCAGCATGCAGTCATTTAAGTGCTACCGCGACCTTTGCGCATCTAATATGACGCGCGGCGCTCAAGGATTCGCTTGCTGCGCTTTAAGCTCTTGTTTTTGCGCATGTCGTCATCGCAAAACTGCTGAACACTTTTGTGCGACATGCTTTAATTCGCGCTGTGTCTGATGCCGTTTGGCGCTATAGGTGTGCCAACGACATCTAAGTGAGGCGCAGACGGCATGCTACAGGCGGGCATCATCCCGGTTACTCATTTCCAGCAGAACTGCACGGTTCTCTTCGATGCTGAAACCAAGGAAGGCGTGATCGTCGATCCCGGCGGCGACGTCGATGTGATCCTCCAGACGATCCAGGAGAACGGCATCACGCTGAAGGCGATCTGGCTGACGCACGGCCACATCGACCATGCCGGCGGTGCCAAGGAACTGAAGGAAGCGCTCGGGCTTTCGATCATCGGCCCGCACAAGGACGATCTGCCGCTGTTGTCGCGGCTGGAAGAGCAGGCCGAGAAATTCGGCCTGGCGATGAAGGTCGAGAACGTCGTACCCGACCAATGGCTGGAGGACGGCGATACCGTCTCCTTCGGCAATCATGTGTTTGAAGTGCTGCATTGCCCCGGCCATGCGCCTGGCCACGTGGTCTATTTCAACCGGGTGCAGAATTTTGCCCATGTCGGCGACGTGCTGTTCCACGGCTCGATCGGTCGCACCGATCTTCCCGGCGGCAATCATCAGCAATTGCTCGATTCCATCCGCGACAAGATCCTGCCGCTCGGCGATCAGGTCGGCTTCATTTGCGGCCATGGCCCCGGTGGACAGATTGGTGAAGAGCGGCGCACCAACCCCTATCTGCGTGGTCTCTGACCCCGAAAAGACGCGGGCCCCGGTTCGGGAATATAGGCCGTAATGAAAAAGCGCATGCCCCGGGAAAAGGCATGCGCTTTTTGTTTATCGCATCGCGGCTTTTCAATCAGCCTGCGTCGCAGAAGTAGCTGCGGCCGTCGTAGCCGCGGAACGTACCGTTGTCCGGGTTGAACGAGCGGTAGCGCTGCGAGCAATAACGATACCAGGACGGGGTCCAGGGCTCGAGCGAACCGTAGCCGCCGCCGCCGTAGCCGCCGCCATAGTTGTCGACGACAACCGGACGCGCGCGATAGACAGGGCGCGGACGATAGACCGGGCGCGGCTCGTAATAATCGGGCTCCGGGTCGACATAGACGCGCTCGCTGTAACGCGGCTGCGAAGCAATCGCGCCGCCGATGATCACGCCGGTCGCCAGGCCAAGAGCGCCGAGTGCAACGGCGTCACCGTTGTCATAGTGCCTGCGGCGGTTCCAATCACCAGCCTCAGCCGTGCTGAGGGTCGGGAGAACCGAGGCGGCGGCGATGACCGAGAGAACCGTCGCTTTGATGAACTTGTTCATGGCTTCAATCCTGTGCATGGTCCGGAGCGTTTCCGGCCTTCATGATGAAAGAGTGTTAACCACGCCAAACTGAACGGGGCCTGAACAAAAAAACCCGGCATCGCTGCCGGGCTTCAACTTGAATCTTTCAGCAGAACCGGTGTTAGCCGGAGATCTGCAGGTTGACCGCCTTCGGGCCTTTGCCGCGGCGATCCGGTTCGGTGTCGAAGCTTACCTTCTGATTTTCCGACAGGCCGTTCAGGCCGGAAGCCTGGACAGCGGAGATGTGTACGAAGATATCTGCACCACCGTTGTCAGGCTTGATGAAACCAAAGCCCTTGTCGGTGTTGAAGAATTTAACAGTGCCAGTTTCGGCCATGCGTCAGGTCCTTTTCTCTCCACCCGTTTGACGGACGGGTAGCATTGCAGTTTGCCCGATTGGGCGTTGGGCAGGCAGTTCTCGATATTTGAGGAAAGGTTCCTGTTACCGCAGCCAGCCATCGGAAAGGTTGCAAACTCGCGTCCCCCCCAGTCTGGCCACCCGGAGTTTTTGCGTCTCCGGCCCGCTTTTATTTCAAGATCTTCCCATGCTCGTAGATTGCCCGAACAGAGTAAGATTGATGGGTTTATTTTGAATTGGCAAGCAAAACTTTTTAGAAGTGGTATTGCGTCTTGCCATTGCTCAAAATTCGGTCAGTCGCCGATTTTTCAGGTGATATTGAAGGTGCATCGCAAGCTGTTGAAATCACAGCTTTTTGAACGAATGTGCCGAGAAGTTGAGTGCTTTGCGCCGTTTTTCGCCGCAATCGGCGACGCCGCGATGGCTGCCAAACAGGTCCATTCATTTGTCAAGCGACTGATATGGTTGAAGCTTCTTGCCAAAGTGATGCTGTCGGGCACCGTGGCGGTTCGCTTTGCAGAAATCCTGCAAGTAATAACCGGGAATCGGCAGGTTGCATCGCGGCGCTTTAAAGTGAAGCAACAGCTTTGCGGGGCGGGGCAATAACAAGTAACGCAGCAGTTCAGTACCCGCCAAAATCAAGGGTTATAGTTCTGCAGGTCCCCGCGCATGCCTATCTCGTCTCAGGCTGCGGCTTCCTTCCGGCCACCTTTCGTGATCTCGGGCACGATCTCGACGACCAGCATGGCGGCAAAGATGATGGCGCAACCGACATAGCCGATGGGCGTGATGATCTCCCCGAGCAGCAGCACCCCGAAGAGGGCTGCAAACAGCGCCTCGCTCGACAGGAAGATCGCTGCCTGCGGTGCCGTGGTGTAGCGCTGGCCGACGACCTGGCAGATGAAGGCGACACCACTGGAGAAGATGCCCGCATAGAGGATTTCCGGCAGCGCGCCCTTAACCGCCTCCATGCTCAGGGGCTCGATCGCCAAAGCGACGACGCAGCCGAGTACGGCGCAAACGGCAAACTGCGTCATCGACAGCAGCATCGGCCGGCCGCTGCTCGGTGCGAAGATGCCGACAAGCATCAGCTGCAGTGCCCAGAACAGGGCGCAGACAACAGTCAGATAATCACCACCGGTCAGGCTCGACAGAGCGCCACCACTCAAAAGGAAGATACCGAGCAGGGCCATCAGCGCGCCGGGCCAGATGATCCAGTGCGGCCTGCGGCGGAGGAAGATGATGGTCAGCACCGGGACGAAGACGACGTAAAGCCCGGTTAGAAAGCCGGAGTTGGTGACGCTGGTGGTGAGCAACCCGTATTGCTGCGTAACGGCGCCTGCAAAAAGCGCGAGCCCGACAAACACGAAGTTGCGAAGGGTCCTGCCGGTCAACGGCTGCGGCGCCCGCCTGGTTTCAACGACGGCGAGCGGCAGCGCGACCAGGGTTGCGATGGCAAAACGAAGCGTGATGAACCAGAGCGGTCCGATCGCCTGCATCGCCGTCGACTGGGCGACGAAGCCGGCACCCCAGATGGCGCCGGAAAACAGCAGGAATAGATTGGCCTGGACGCGGGTCATCATTGCTCTCCTCAGATGCTTCGCCGTCTATCAGTTGCGATTTTTCCGGGCAAGGCTCATCGTCGGCGGCCGGCTGATCTGCGCGGCGTGCCGGCGACGGTTGCATGGTGGAGATGGGGACGGTGGAGATGGGCGAGAGCGGTTATTCGGGAACGCCGCTTGTCCGCAAGCTGGGCATGAGGGGCGGGCAGTCAGCGCTGTTGCTTGGCGTCCCTGACGATCTGACCGATATTGCCGGCTTTCCAGGGTTCTCCAGGTGCGAAACCGCCGTCGACGGCCCGGCGTCACGTCGGCACGACTACATCCACGTCTTCGCCGTGGAGAGGGCAAAGCTTGAAGCGCTGGCACTACCGCTTGCGGCGAGCCTCAAGGCCGACGGCATGATGTGGATCTCGTGGCCGAAGCGCGCATCGAAGGTTCCGACGACGCTGACGGAGGACGTCTTGCGCGAGATCTTTCTGCCGCTCGGGCTCGTCGACACCAAGGTCTGCGCCGTCGATGCGGTCTGGTCCGGATTGAAGTTTATGTTCCGCAAGGACGTTCGCGCCGATCTCTGATCCCGAATTTGGATTTATACGAGCGCCGGTTGGTATTACTGCGTCGGTGCCTTGGAGACCCTGAGCAAGGCGCCATCCTCTTCGTCCGTCACCATCAGCAGTGCGCCGTCCGGCGCCACCACGATGTCGCGGATACGGCCGAACTCGCCGTCGAACAGCCGTTCCTCGGAGGTCACAGCGCCGGTGTCGTCCCGCTCCAGCCGGGCGAGGAGCTGATACTTCAGCGCCGCCACCAGCAGGTTGCCATCCCACTCCGGAAACATCTTGCCGCGATAGACCGCGAGCGCGCCTGGCGCAATCGAGGGATCCCAGTAGTAGATCGGCTGGTCGAAGCCGTCCTTGGCCGTGCCTTCGCCAATCTCGGCGCCGGAATAGTCCTTGCCGTAGGTGATCACCGGCCAGCCGTAGTTATGGCCGGATTGCGGGTTGTTGACCTCGTCGCCGCCGCGCGCGCCGTGCTCTGCCGTCAGAAGCGTGCCGTCCTTCGGATCAATGGCGATGCCCTGCGGATTGCGATGCCCCTTGGACCAGATTTCCGGCAGGCCCTCGGTGCCCCCGCGATAGGGGTTGTCGGCGGGAATGCTGCCGTCGGCGTTGATGTGCAGGATGGCGCCGGCATGATCGTGCAGATCCTGGGCGCGCTCGCGCTCGCCGCGGTCGCCGATGCCGAAGAACAGGCTGCCATCAGGCGCGAATGCGATGCGCGAGCCGAAATGCTGGCCGTTGCGGGTCAGCTTGTTCATCCGGAACAGTTCCTTGACGTCGGTCAGGTCCGAATTATCCGCCGACAATGCCGCCCGCACCAGGACCGTTCCGAAACCGCCGTCTCCACTGGCCGCGAGCGTCAGGTAGAGCGTGCGGCTGGTGGCAAAATCGGGGGCAAGGGCGATGTCGAGCAGGCCACCCTGGCCCTGCTCGGCCACCTCAGGCACGCCGGAAAGCGGCGCCGAGGCCTTGCCGTCGCGGATGATGCGCAGCCGACCGGCGCGCTCGCTGACGATGTAACTGCCGTCCGGCAGCACCTCGACGGACCAGGGATGTTCGAGCCCGCTCGCCAGCGTTTCGACGAGAACGTCGCCATGCTGGGAGGGAAACTCACGCGTTTCCTGTGCTGCGGCAGCAAACGGGGCGGCAAACGAAACAAGGCCGGCGAGGAGCGGCAGCGCGCGAATTGTTCCCGCCATCCGGGTCGTTTCCAGCCTTGATGCCTGCGCCTGCCACATTCGATATCTCCGATCAGTTCATGCCGCCACACGCCAAGCTGGAGTGGTCACCCGGTTCGTTCAAGTCAAATCGGATCAAAATGGCTTTATTTCGAAACCGAGCCTGTCGTCAGCGGCACCGGATGCTGCTCGCCGACCAGTTCGGCGGTCACGATGTAGCGCATCGGTCCCGGCTCGATCGCATCGAAAGGGAAGCAGGTGGCAAGCGCCAGCTTGTGGCCACTGGCCGAGGCGTTGATGCCGCTCTCGTCCCAGCGCGCGACCCGGCCTTCGCCGGCGCGGAAGAGAAAGCGCCGCCCGTCCTTGCGGGTCAGCACCAGCAGGTCGCCCGCGGACACATCCTTCAGCCAGCGGAAATGCGTGTCGCGGTGGGCGGCGATGACCGAGGTGCCTTCGTCGCCGGGAAGGGGGGTGTTTGTGAGCCAGGCAGGTCCGAAGGCAAGCGCCTGGCCGCTTGCGCCCTTGAGCACGATCGCCGAGCGGTTGATGCGCGGCGCCATGATTTCCGCTGTCGTTTCGAAGTCGGCCCAGGGCCAGGGCCTGCCATTGGCCTCGCCGTGCAATTGCGCCTCGAAGCTCTTTTTCAAGAGGACTTGAGAGACCTCGGCCTTGGCCTTCATGTAAAATCCCTTGCCGACCAGCATCAGGCCGGCAAGGGCGAACAGGGCAATGAGCGCGACCACGATCGTCTCGATCGCCGAAAGACGGGCGAGGAAGCCCGGGCGTGGCCCGGGCAGGTCGTCGTCAGCGGCCATGGCGTCGAACCCCTGATGTGACGAGGGCGGCGATCTGCCCACGCCAGAAGACGAAGGTGCTGCCGGCAGCAAGGGCAAAGGCGAGCAGCATCAGCCCGATGAGGATCTGCTTGTCTGCTTCGGTTGCCGTCTGCGGCAGGTTCACCTGTTTGTTGGCTTCGGCAATCAGGCCGGCGGCGCGCGCCGTCGGTGCCGCCAGCATGCGGTCGGCGGTCAGCATTGCGAGCTTCGTCTGGCTTTCGGCCGAAGCCTCGCGCTCGTCGACCTTTTCTGTCGCATCGGACTTCTCGCCGAAAACCTTGCCGAAGTCCCAGCCGGCCGGCAGGTTGAGCGGCACAGCGGTTTCCGTCAGGTTTTCGCCGGCGGGCCGCGACGGTGTCGCATCGACGGCGACAAGGCTGGTGACGCGCGAGACCAGGTGATGGGCGAGCGCGACGGTTTCGATCTGCCTGTCGAGCGTTGCCGGGTCGGCGATCGTCGCCGCGCTTGCCTCGAGATCGTCGATCTTACGGCGGGCCCAGAGCTTGGCGACGCCTTCGCCGGTTGCCGCCTTGGCGATGTCCATCTCGACGCGCCAGGGCTGGTCGCCGGCCTTGCCGACGATGCGAAGCTTGCCTTCCGGCGCGGCGCCGTCGAGTTCGGCCGTCAGCACGACCGGCTCGCCGCGATAGAGATCGGGCATCGGGTTCGGGGTGATGTCGCCCGTGGCCGCACCCTCGAAAGTGGCGGAGATGTCGGTCATAACAGGGCTCTCGAGCTTGGTGAAAAGCTCGCCCATACGGGCGGCCACCTGGCTCTCGGAACCGATCAGCGTGAAGGTGCCGCGGCCGTACTCAGCCGCCTTGGTCATGAAATGGCTGTTGGGCGCGGACCCGATGCCGACGGTGAAGACGCGCGCGTCGCCGCGGTTGTTCTGGATTTCCTGGAAAAGCTGGCCTTCATTGCCGATGGCGCCATCGGTGAGGAAGACCACCTGGCGAAGGGCGCCAGCGGCAACCGGTCCCTGCGTGCGCAGGGCCGCTTCCAGCGCCGGCAGCATTTCGGTGCCGCCGTCGGCGGTCAGGCCGCGCACGAAGGAGATCGCGTCCTCGCGCTTGTCAGGTGTCGCCTCGACGAGCCCAGGGAAATGCACAGTCATCGTGTCGTCGAAGCGGATGACGTTGAACCGGTCTTCCGGCTTCAGCCGCGAGATCGCCAGCGCCAGGCTTTCCTTTGCCTGCTCCATCGACGGGCCGGCCATCGAGCCGGAATTGTCGATGACGAAGACCACCTCGCGCCGGAGTGGTTTGTCAGTCGCGGTCGCAGTGACCGGCGGGGTGACGAAAGACAGGAGATAGGTCTTGCCGTCGACGGTCTCGCGGAAGAGGCCAGCATAGGGGCTCTTGCCTGCGACAGCCTTCCAGCTGAGTTCGAAATCCCTGTCGGCCGGAACGCTTCCTGCTTTCAACGTGATCTTGCGAGTAAGCTGGTCGAGGGTGGTCGTTTCGATCTCGTGAAAGGCCGATGTCACTTCGCCGATCGGGAAGCCCGCCTTCAGGTTGATCGTCAACGTCACCGGGTTGATCCTGGCGTTCTCGCGCGGATCAAGCACCGGCGGCTCGATCTTTTGGCGATCGGGGACCGGATCGCTGACGGCATAACCGGAGCGGCTGTCGAGATCGACGGTCTGGACGACCGGCTGCGGATTGTAGCGAGGGGCGACCACCATCGGGAAGCGGAAGGTGAAGGCGTCGTTCGACTGGCGCACACCGCTTTGATATTCGATCTGCACCACCACCGTTTCGCCAGGGCCGATATTGGCGACCTGATTGGTGAAGAGGTTGGGGCGTTGCTGCTCGAGCAGCGCCGCCTTCTTGCCCTCGGCCTTTGCCTGCTCGTAGATCTCCTTGGCCGCCTGGCGCGGCTTGATCTGACCCTCGATGAAGCGGTCGCCGATCTGCATCTTCAGCGTGTCGACGGCGGAATCATCGGGAAGCGGGAAGACATAGGTGCCTTCGACCCATCCCTTGCTCGGGTTCTGGAACCGTTGCGTCACCCGGGTGCGCATGATCGGGCCGTTGACGTCGATCTGAACGTCGGTCGCCAGTCGCGGCGCCTCGACGAAATAGCCGGGCTCCTTGGAGGGGAAGAGCAGGGCGCCGGTGCCCATGTCGTTGGGCCTGACATAGCCGGCCATCTGCTCGGGCCTGGCGTTTGCTGTCTGGGCCGAGGCCTGGGTCATCAGGCCGAGGATCATCACGATGCAGGCGGCGAGCGCTGCGAGCGCCAGATACATGCCCCAGCGCGCTTCGTTTTGCCGTGTCCGTGATTCAGCGATTTCGTCGTCGAGAAACATTGCATACCCCCGTCATGCCATGCGTTCGGATCATGGAAGGAAAGGTCCGGAAATCGGCTGTTGCGGGACGGAATTGCGGCGTTCCGCGACAGTTGTTGTGGCCAAAATATGGCTTTTCGAAAAAAGTCGAAATCCGCTGTTTTTTCTGAATAAATCGGGACCGTGGCACGTGTCTGACTGACCGCGCCTTCATCGGATGGAAGCCCCGGTTTCTTGTCGGTATGCGGACCGTTCTGGCCGGGGCTGCCATCACCTCAGGCGGAGCGCGTCGATCGTGATTGCTGATCACACTCATGAAACTTTGTCATGGTGACGCATTTTGCCCGCATTCCGGCGGTTTTTCAGGCTCTGGCGCTTGCAAGACCGGGCGTCTTTCGACATAGACCTAACCGCTATGGAGCCTGACTTTTTCGTTCCGTAGCGCTCACCGCGTCTCGAAACGATCAGGACCTTTCATCATGGCCTTCCTTGCCGATGCCCTTTCCCGTGTAAAGCCTTCCGCCACCATCGCCGTTTCGCAGAAAGCCCGCGAGCTGAAAGCGAAGGGACGCGACGTGATCGGCCTTGGTGCAGGGGAGCCGGATTTCGACACGCCTGATAATATCAAGAAGGCTGCGATCGACGCGATCAACCGCGGCGAGACGAAGTACACGCCGGTATCCGGCATTCCGGAACTGCGCGAAGCGATCGCCAAGAAGTTCAAGCGCGAGAACAACCTCGACTACACCGCCGCCCAGACGATCGTCGGCACCGGTGGAAAGCAGATTCTTTTCAACGCCTTCATGGCGACCCTGAACGCGGGCGATGAAGTCGTCATCCCGGCGCCCTACTGGGTTTCCTACCCGGAGATGGTGGCGCTGTGCGGCGGCACGCCGGTGACTGTTTCGGCGACGCAGGAAAACAACTTCAAGCTCCAGCCTGCCGACTTGGACAAGGCGATCACGCCGAAGACCAAGTGGTTCATCTTCAACTCGCCGTCCAACCCGTCGGGCGCTGCCTACAGCCACGCAGAACTCAAGGCGCTGACCGACGTCCTGATGAAGCACCCGCATGTCTGGGTGCTGACCGACGACATGTACGAGCACCTGACCTATGGCGACTTCAAGTTCGCGACCCCTGTCGAAGTCGAGCCCGGCCTCTACGACCGCACGCTGACCATGAACGGCGTCTCCAAGGCCTATGCCATGACCGGCTGGCGCATCGGCTACGCCGCCGGCCCGCTGCAGCTGATCAGGGCCATGGACATGATCCAGGGCCAGCAGACCTCGGGCGCAACCTCGATCGCGCAGTGGGCTGCCGTCGAGGCGCTCAACGGCACACAGGACTTCATCCCCGAGAACAAGAAGATCTTCGAAGGTCGCCGTGATCTCGTGGTGTCGATGCTGAATCAGGCCAAGGGCATTGCGTGCCCGACGCCGGAAGGCGCCTTCTACGTCTACCCGTCCTGCGCCGGCCTGATCGGCAAGACCGCACCGTCGGGCAAGGTCATCGAGACTGATGAAGACTTCGTCTCCGAGCTGCTCGAAGCCGAAGGCGTTGCCGTCGTGCATGGCTCGGCCTTTGGCCTCGGCCCGAACTTCCGCATCTCCTACGCGACGTCGGAAGCGCAGCTGGAAGAAGCATGCCGCCGCATCCAGCGCTTTTGCGGCGCCTGCAAGTAAGCTCAGGCATTCCATCTCATGAAAAGCCCGCCGGCAACGGCGGGCTTTTTTGTTCGTAAACGGATTCAACGGGCGGTCAATTTGATTCAAGCGCGGCGGCTAAGGCGTTGAAATCAGAGTCGAACTGCCCTTCGTTCAAGCCCCCGGAACCTCGTCATCGCCGACGACGCCGCCCTCGCTTTCGAGAATGGAGAGGCGACGTGCCTCGGAACGGGTAAACTTCAGGCAGACGCCGATGCCGCGTTCGCCTTCCGGCAGAAAAATGGCGCCGGCATTTTCGAGTGCATGCGTCAGCGACACGATCACCGCGTCGGCGGGCTTTTCCAGCTTGCGCTCGAACTTCAGGATCGTGTCTTCGTCGACGCCTGAAAAGCTCGCCAGCATCTCGCGCGAAATTTCGATCAGAGCCCGGGCGGCGCGGCACTGTGGACCTGTAATCATCGTCACCTCCAGTTGCGGCGAGGATGCGTGAAGCCCGGCGGCGGGTCAACAGCAAGCGAGGGCCCGCGACCTTTCGACCGCGGACCGTTTTGCTCGAGCCGGTTGGTTATGACGATGTTTAGGCGAGCGGCGGACGCTGCTTTCGCCGGCGCCTGCCACCCGTGGACGACAGAACCCTATTTTGCCCGCATTCCCTCGATGATGCCGGAGATCTCGTCGGCACCGAAGCCGCCGGCGAGGCGCTTTTGCGCCAGTCTTTCGATCGGATCCATGAACGCCGGATCGATGCCCTGGCTGCGGCTTGCGGCGACGATATTGGTGATCGCCACCGATTGCATCGCAAGGTTCGACATCACGTCGCGGGCGTGGTCGCCGCTGTCGATCCGCTCGGCAAGGTCGGGCAGAGCCGTCATCATCGCTGCCAGCCAGGGCTCGACGAAGGCTAGGAACTGTATTGCCGTGACGCCAACGCTGCCGGCAAGCGCCGTTGCGTGCAGATAGCCGCCGAAGAGGCCGTACATCGCCGACAGCAATGCGAGGTCGTTGACCGCGGCGAGAACAGGATCTTCGCCGAGATAGTGGCTCTGGCCAAAGGCAGCCAGTTGCTCCTTTGCGCCCTCAAACGCATCGGCGCTGCCGCTGTAGAGAATGAAGGCGTGCGACGAGCCGATCATCGGCGGCGTCGCCATGATGCCGCCGTCGAGATAGAGCGCACCGTATCCGCCAAGACGGCCGGCGATCGCCCGGACCTCGTCCGGGCGACCATCGGTGAGGTTGACGACGGTCTTGCCGGCCAGCAAGGGAGCGGCGTCGGCAAGCGTGGCTTCGGCGGCGGTATAATCGGTGAGGCACAGCACGATCACGTCGCTGACGTCGATGGCTTCCTGCACCGTTTCGGCTCGGCGCGCGCCGCGGGCAACAAGTGTGTCAGCCCGCGCCTGGGTGCGGTTCCAGACCGTCGTTACGTTGCCTGCTTCGATGAGGGCGTTTGCGAGGGCCGTGCCCATGGCGCCGAGGCCGATGATGGTGATGCAATTGGACATCCGATTCTCCGTTCTGGCTTGTTTCAGGCAGCCGGCGACAATTGCTGGCCGAGACCGCCATCGACCGTCAGCCTCGCGCCAGTGGTAAACGTCGCGTCGAAGGCGAGGAACAGCACGGCGCGGGCCACTTCGTCGGCGGTGCCGTTGCGGCCCATGGGCGTGATCGCGTCCCCCAGCGCCTTGAACTCTGCACGCTCGGCATCGGTGATGCCGGCAACGCCCTTGGTCGGCGTGTCGATGAAGCCGGGGCTGACCGAGTTGACGCGGATGCCGCGTGGCAACAGTTCGGCGGCAAAGACGGAGGCAAACGAGATCAGTGCCGCCTTGCTGCCGCTATAGACAGCCATGCCCGCATGACCGCCGACATCGGCGACAGAAGAGGTGAAGACGATGGAGCCGCCGTCGCGGATGAGCGGCGCCAGCCGCTGCACGGTGAAGAAGGCGCCCTTGGTGTTGATGGTGAACTGTCGGTCGTAGGAGGCCTCCGTCACCTGGTCGAACGGTTCGAGCAGCGACGTGCCGGCGTTGACGTGCAACAGATCGATCGACCCCAGCTTTTGGCCGACGGTCGCCCCGAGCACGGCGATCTCGCCGAGGTCGGAGATGTCGGATTTTACCGCATGGACACGCGCCCCGAAGCGCTCCTGGATCTTGGCGAGGTTGGCCGCATTGTTGCCGGTCAAGAGTACTTCCGCGCCGCCGTTGACGAGCCGTTCGACTGTCGCCAGGCCCATGCCATGCGTGCCGCCGATGACGACGGCTTTCTTGTCCTGATAGCTACCCATGATCTTTTCCTTCGATGTGAGTTCGATGGAGAAGAGATAAATTCATGGACGATATTGCGGAAGACGGGCAAATGTGGATGTATCGTCCACATTTGTAGACATCGGAAAATGGCCATGCGCAATCTCAACGACTTCATCGTCTTTGCCCATGTGGTCGATCACAAGGGGTTCGCGCCGGCCGCGCGCGCGCTCAACATGCCGAAATCGACGCTGAGCAAGCGCGTGGCCGAACTGGAAAAGACACTCGGCGTCAGGCTGATCAACCGCACGTCGCGCCGCTTCACCGTGACCGAGATCGGCGAGGACTTCTATCGACATGCCGCGGCGATGCTGATCGAGGCGGATGCGGCCGAAGCCATCGTCAAGGGCCGGCTCGCTGAGCCGAGCGGCACGGTCAGGATCACCGCCTCAGTGCCGACGGCGCAGATGACGCTGGCAGGCCTTCTACCGCCGTTGGCGCTCGCATACCCTAAGATGCGCGTGATGGTGCACGCGACCGACCGTTTCGTCGACGTCGTCCAGGAAGGCTTCGACATCGCCGTGCGCGATCACTTCGCGCCCTTGCCCGATTCGGGTCTTGTGCAGCGGCGGGTGGCAACGGACGCCATCTGGCTGGTGGCGGCACCGGCCTATCTCGAAAGCCGCGGGGCCCCGCGCGAACCGAGCGAGCTTTCGCGTCATGACGGACTTCTGGCGTCGTTGACCGCCGAGGGATGGACGATGCGCAATGATGCGGGTGTGGTCGTCCGGGTCCGTCCGGAGCCGCGTTTCCTTGCGGACGAATCCAATGTGCTCCGTGCGGCCGCCGTTTCCGGCCTCGGCATCACCGCGCTGCCGCGCAAACTCTGCCGGGCGGAAATCGAGGAGGGCAGCCTCGTTCGTGTCCTGCCCGATTGGGAAGCGGGCAGCGTCACCACGACCCTGCTGATGCCGCATCGGCGGGGGCAACTGCCGTCGGTGCGCGCGGTGGTCGACTTCATCGCCGAGCATCTGCCCGGCGCGCAAGGGTCGGCCGCATAGCTGCAATGATTGGCCAGATGGCGTGCATCACTGCCGTTGCGCGTCGGGCGGCCCCAACCTATCCTTCGCCCGAACGGATGCCCGAGTTGTCGAATGATCCCGCACGAGAACCATCAATGGACTTATTGGCTGGGCCGGGCGTCGCCTGAAGTCGAGTACGCCTTCTGGGCTGGCGGGCCTGCACCGGCACTTGGCATGCATTTCCACCCCGAAAGCCAGCTGACGACGGTGCATTCCGGCTGTCGCGCCTTTCAGGTGGGAAGCGTGATACTCCGGGTCGAGGCGGGGCAGTGCCTGCACATTCCCGCCGGTATGCCGCACCGAAGCCTTGCTGCCGAGCCCGAGGGCGCGCAATGCCTCAACCTCTACGCTGCCCTGCCGGATGCAGGCTGTGGCCCCACAGTATACTCGCTTCGTGAACTCGGGCTTTCCGAAGGGGAGGCCGATCCGCTCGCGCTGCTCCGCGGCGTTGGGGAACGATTGCAAGCGGGTGGCAGGTTGCCGGGACATGCGAGCGACGATCTCTGGCTTGGCGATATCGGTGTAAGCAGCATGACGGTCGGCAAGATCGCCGTTCGTCATGGTCTGAGCCGCGAAGGTTTCAGTCGTCGGTTCACGCGGCTGATCGGTATGTCGCCGCACGCCTATCGGCTGATGCACCGCCTGAACGCGGCCCGGCGCGATCTGCGATCGGAAACGTCGGTGGCCGACATCGCAGCAAAATATGGTTTTGCCGACCAGAGCCATCTCGGCCGTCATTTCCGCCGCGTCTTCGGCGCCACACCACGCGCCTATGGCGAAAACATGCGGGCGGTCACAAACGTTCCAGACGTGGTCACGGCCACAGGCTAGATCTCTTCGCATCATTGCGAAAGGCATGGCATGGACGGACTGATCGCGCCTCTTCTGTTTCTCGCCGGCATAGCCGGCGGCATCATCAATGCGCTAGCAGGGGGCGCAACGCTGATCACCTTCCCGGCGATGCTTGCCGCGGGTCTTCCGCCTGTTGTTGCCAATGCCTCGAATGCCATTGCCATCGCACCTGGGCACCTGCTGGCGGCGATTGCCGATCGCGAGAAGCTGCCGACCTTCGATCGGCGCATGCTGGTCCTGCACGCCCTCTGCGTCGTTGGCGGCGTCATCGGCGCACTGGTTCTGCTTGCGCTTCCCGATCGCCTCTTCGTGCTGCCGGTTCCCGGGCTCATCGGCCTTGCCACGCTGCTCTTTGCGTTTGCGCCGCGCATCGGCCAGTGGACCGTAACGCATCGCGGGAAGGGACAAGCATCAAGGACCGAAGGAATGGCCGCGCTGTTTGCCACTTCGATCTATGGCGGTTTCTTTGGTGCGGGGCTCGGCATCCTCCTGACGGCGGTGCTTTCGCTGCAAGAGCCGGGCGACATCCGCAAGGTCAAGGTGATGAAGAACCTGCTCGGCAGCTGTGTCAGCCTCGCGGCGATCGTCATCTTCATCGCGAAGGGCATGGTGCAATGGCCTGAGACGCTGACGATGTTGTCGGGCGCGCTGATCGGCGGCTATGCCGGCGGTCATCTGGTGCGGGTGCTGCCGGCCCAAGTCGTGCGGCTGTTCGTGATCCTCTCCGGCGCGGTCATGACCTGCGTCTATGCCGGCCGCTACTGGTTTTAAGGATGGCAGAAAGTTAGGGTTCAAATGAAAAAGGCCCGCTTGGAGCGGGCCTCTATGCTGTCTCGGTCGCGCGCTCAGCGCTCGGCAAGCGCCGGTTCGCCCTTTTTCTCGCGCACGAGGTTCATGAACCGGCGGAAGAGGTAGTGGCTGTCCTGCGGGCCCGGCGAGGCTTCCGGGTGATGCTGCACCGAGAACACCGGCTTGCCGGCGACGCGCAGGCCGCAATTGGTGCCGTCGAACAGCGAAATGTGAGTCTCTTCAACACCTTCCGGCAGCGACTTCGAATCGACCGCGAAGCCGTGGTTCATCGAGACGATCTCGACCTTGCCCGTGGTGTGATCCTTGACCGGATGGTTGGCGCCATGGTGGCCCTGGTGCATTTTTTCGGTCTTGCCGCCAAGCGCCAGCGCCAGCATCTGGTGACCGAGGCAGATACCGAACACCGGGATATCGCTCTTCAGCAGGTCCTGGATGACAGGCACGGCGTATTCGCCGGTTGCCGCCGGGTCGCCCGGGCCGTTGGAGAGGAAGATGCCGTCCGGCTTCTGGGCAAGCACCTCTTCGGCGCTCGTCGTTGCCGGCATCACGGTGACGCGGGCGTTGAGGCCGGTGAAGAGGCGCAGGATGTTGCGCTTGACGCCGTAGTCGAGGGCGACGACGTGGTAGTCGGCCTCGGCATCGCCGAGCGTCGAATAGCCTTCGTCCCAGACCCAGGGCTTCTCGGTCCACTGCGAGGACTGGCCGGAGGTCGCGACCTTGGCAAGATCGAGGCCTTCAAGCCCGCTCCAAGCCTTGGCTTCCTTCTTCAGCGTCTCGATGTCGAAGACGCCTGAGGGATCGTGGGCGATGACGGCGTTGGGCATGCCGTTTTCGCGGATCCAGGCGGTGAGTGCCCGGGTGTCGATGCCGCAGAGGCCGATGATGCCGCGGGCTTTCAGCCAGGCATCGAGGTGCTTGACGGACCGGTAGTTCGACGGCTCGGTGATATCGGCCTTGAAGATCACGCCGACCGCGCCGTGGCGGGCTGCCGGCGTCAGGTCTTCGATGTCCTCGTCATTGGCGCCGATATTGCCGATGTGCGGGAAGGTGAAGGTGACGATCTGGCTGAGGTAGGAAGGATCCGTCAGGATTTCCTGGTAGCCGGTCAGTGCCGTGTTGAAGCAGACTTCCGCCTGCACCTTGCCGGTTGCGCCGATGCCCTTGCCTTCGATGACGGTGCCATCGGCAAGAACGAGCAAAGCGGTGGGTTTTTCAGTGGTCCATGCGGGTGTCGCGGTCATCGTTCCTATCCCGTTGCGGCGCGAGGCGGGGCTTGAAAGCCCGACGGCTGATCGCCATTTTATGTGCTCAGGCATGGACGCGCGGAATCCCCGCGAAAAGTGCTCACATGCCAATGTCGTGCAGGTGCGGGAAAATAGCCAAAGCGCAAAGCCCGGTCAACCAGCCGCTGTGAATTGTCTGGAAATAAAATTCCTTTTAATTCAAGCGGTTGTGTAATCCGTTTGATTGCACCTGCCACACTGGTTTAAGACGACGACAACATTGACGCATCGAACCGGTTCCGGGCAAGAGCACCGCGGGCCGGCTTCGACATGGAGAAAGACATGCGCGACCAGTTCGCTGAGGTACTGAAAGAAGCCCTGAAGGCCAAGGACACGCGGCGCACCTCAACCGTGCGGCTGATCCAGGCTGCGATCAAGGATCGTGATATTGCCAACCGTGGCCTGGGCAAGGATCCGGTCGGCGACGACGAGATCCTGCAGATCCTCGCCAAGATGATCAAGCAGCGCGAGGAATCGGCGCGCATCTACGACCAGGGCGGCCGGCCGGAGCTTGCCGAGCAGGAGCGGCAGGAAATCGTCATCATCAACCAGTTCCTGCCGGCTCAGTTGCCAGAGGATAAGGTCAAGGAACTCTGTGCTTCGGTGATCCAGGAAACCGGCGCGCACGGGCTTCGCGACATGGGCAAGTGCATGAACGCGCTCAAGGAACGGTATCCCGGCCAGATGGACTTCGCCAAGGCCTCCGGCCTGGTCAAGGACCTGCTGAAGTAACCGACTGCGCCCGCTCGTCTGCGGCGGGCGCCGTTGCGGCATTGAAATTGCCGGTGAGCCTTTCATGGGCCTGATCGATCAGCGCGAACTTCTCCGCCTGATAATCCCAATATTCCCGGATGAAACCCTGCGACAGCCAGAGGCTGCTGCGACCCGGCGGGCCATCCCATCCCATGCCGCTGGGCACGGCGTTGAAGAAGCCGGCGCTGGATGCAAGTGCTTCGACGGTGATGGCCATGATGCGGGATCCGAGGTCGGGAGGCGAATTCATCCTGTTGTGCTTGGTCGGAGTCAGGGTCGATGCACGGCCTGGGTGTAGAAACATGTTCGCGCTAGACGCGCATCATCCGATGACCTACAGCAAGCGGGGTTTGCAATTGCCTTTTTACAGCCTGTGAATTGCGGGCAAGGCCGGTCAGCGCTGTGGCGTCCGGCGGTTTCGCCGCCTATATGGAGGATTGACCAGAGGTACCCATGCGCTTTTCACAGTCCTTTCTTGACGAGATACGCGACCGCGTGCCGATTTCGGACGTGATCGCCAAACGCGTCACCTGGGATCGGCGCAAGACCAATGTCTCGCGCGGCGACTACTGGGCCTGCTGCCCGTTCCACGGCGAGAAATCTCCGAGCTTCCACTGCGAGGACCGCAAGGGCCGCTACCATTGCTTCGGCTGTGGCGTTACCGGCGACCACTTCCGCTTCCTCACCGATCTCGAAGGCCTGAGCTTCCCCGAGGCGGTGCAGCAGATCGCCGACATGGCCGGTGTTGCCATGCCGCAGCCCGACCCGCAGGCCGAGAAGCGCGAAAAGGAACGCACCAGCCTGCTCGATGTGATGGAGCTGGCGACCCAGTTTTTCGAGGACCAGCTACAGACGGCCAATGGCGCCAAGGCGCGCGCCTATCTGCGCGAGCGCGGGCTGACCGGCCGCACCATCGAGACCTTTCGCCTCGGCTTTGCGCCCGACAGCCGCAATGCGCTGAAGGAATTTTTGGCCGGCAAGGGCATCGGCAAGGAGCAGATAGAGGCCTGCGGCCTGGTGGTGCATGGTCCCGAAGTGCCGGTTTCCTACGACCGCTTCCGTGACCGCATCATGTTTCCGATCCTGTCGTCGCGCGAAAAGGTCATCGCCTTCGGCGGCCGCGCCATGTCGCCGGATGCGCCGGCGAAGTATCTCAATTCGAATGAGACCGAGCTCTTCCACAAGGGCAACGTGCTCTACAACTTTGCCCGGGCACGCCGTGCAATGTCCGGGGGCAGCCGCCCCGGTGATGCCGGGCAAAACGAAAGTGCTACGGCGACGATCATCGCGGTCGAGGGCTATATGGACGTGATCGCGCTCCACCAGGCGGGCGTCGAGAATGCCGTTGCGCCGCTTGGAACAGCACTCACCGAAAACCAGCTCGATCTGCTCTGGAAGATGACGTCGCAGCCGGTGCTCTGCTTCGATGGCGACGGCGCCGGCATCCGCGCTGCCAACCGCGGCGTCGATCTGGCGCTGCCGCATCTGAAACCCGGCCGCTCGGTGCGCTTTGCCATGCTGCCTGACGGCAAGGACCCGGACGATCTGGTGCGGCAAGAGGGGCGGGCGCCCTTCGACCAGGTGCTGGCCAATGCAAGGTCGCTGGCCGAGATGGTCTGGCAACGTGAAATCCAGGTCGGCTCGTTCGATACGCCGGAAAAACGCGCCGAACTTGAAGCGAGGCTGAAGCAGGTCACCGCCGTCATTGCCGACGAAAGTGTGCGGCGCCACTATGGCCAGGACATGCGCGACCGGCTGCACGCCTTCCTGCAGGCCTCAAGCCCCGGTCGCGGCGGCGAGCGGCGGCAATTCGAGCGCGGCGGCCGCCAGGGCGGCGGCCAACGCGGCGGGCAGGGTGGACGCCAGCCCAACACCTCGGGTCCGACGGCAATCTCGGACCGGCTGGCGCGCTCGTCGCTGGTCAGCGGCCAGCAGGCGGTGCCCTCGTTGCGCGAAAGCGTGCTGGCGCTCACCATCGTCAACCACCCGCAACTGCTGTTTGACGAATACGACGAGATCTCGACCATCGAGTTCGACCACCGCGATCTGCAACGCTGCTGGGCGGCGGTGCTCAATGCGGCTGCCGCCAACGGCCCGCGCCTGACGCGTGAAGGGCTGGTGGAACAGCTGGAAGCCGAAGGCTTTGCGCCCTTGATCGCGGCCATCGACCAGCAGATCCGCTATGCCCGGCTGTGGACGGCGACAGCTGCTGCGGCACCCGAGGATGCGCGCGAGGGTTACCTGCAGGCGCTGGCGCTGCACCAGCGCTCCAAGGCGTTGCATTGGCAGCGGCGCGAGCTGGAGCGGGAACTGGCGCATGCGACCGAGGAGGGAGACCTCGAGGCCGTGCCTCAGCTCCTGCGCACACTTCAGGAAGTACAGTTCGAAGTGACGCGGCTTGAAAACCAGGAAGCGATCATCGAAGGCTTCGGTGTGCTCTCCGGCCGCGTGAAGGGACCGGCGGCCCGGTGACCGCCGAAAAGTCGCGCGCCCACGCCGAAATCCGGTCCGGTCTCAACAGTATGCCGACTATTCGCGCCAATGTTCGGCCACCCAGGGAGCTGGGCGGATATAGTGGCGCAGGTAGCGGATTGGATTCTTTTCACGCCGGTCACCGGAAAACAGGCGCCGGATATGCCCGAGCGGCGTGTCCACGCGGCCGCGATAGCCATACTGTCCGTCGATCGCATGCTGCGGCAGCAGGCTGCGGGGGAAAAGCACCACGCGTGCATCGGTCGGCAGGCGCGGCGCGAAGAAGTAGTTTAGGGGGAGCGGCCAGTGGCAGTCCTGCCGGAAATGCAGCACCCAGCGCCTTGGGAAAAGTTTTACGCCGCCCGGCGCGTTGCGCGTCACGAAACGCTGCTCGAAGCGGTATTCATTGGCAACGGCTTGCGGATCGGCCAGGAACTTCTGCTGCAGCGGCACCAGCTTGCCGACCGGGAAGCGAAACAGCGAGGTCTGGCCGAGCCGTTCGAACGGCGTCGTCTGGTTGCGCGCCAGGATCACATCGTCGGGTTCTCCGACCTCGAAGAAGGCGTCGAGCGACCCGACGATGACGATATCGAGGTCCAGAAACAGCACCGGTCCGCTGAGGTTGCCCAGCTTGGCGCCCCATAGCCGAGATTTGTTCCAGATGCCCGGCGTCTTCTCGGGCATTTTTCCAATGTCCAGCGGCGGCAGATCCTCGCAGAGAATTTCCGGGTGCAGACCCTCGCGATTGTCGGTGAAGCAGGTGAAGGTGAAGGGCGGGGTGATGTTGCGCGCCGCCATGGCATAGAGGCGGTTGATGAAGGGCGCGCCGTATTTGGTCCCCCAGTTGATGCAGATTAACTGCTTGACGCCGCCGCTTGCCGCCAGAATGCTAGACATCGTTACTTTCCAGTTTTTTCAATCCACGAGATTGCCGGTGACCGGAAGGGTCGCATCGGCGGCGAGTTCAGCTAACAGGTCCGAAGCCGCCCGTCCAGCCGCCGCGATTTGCCTTGCTCTATTCCGTTGACCGGAAGGCTATGGCATTGCGGTCGCTTGGGGCGATGATGATCAGGTGATTCCCGTAAAGGAGATATGATGGAGATTGGGCAAAGGGCGCAATGCGCCAAGGGCGTCGCCGGCCATCTCTTCGACGGAGCCGCGCCGGCACCTTTGGATGTGCTCAAACGCGTCTATGGCTACTCCGCCTTTCGCGGCCGGCAGCAGGAGGTGGTCGAGCATGTGGCCGCCGGAGGCGATGCAGTCGTTCTGTTTCCGACCGGCGCCGGCAAGTCGCTCTGCTTCCAGATCCCTGCACTCTGCCGTCCCGGCCTCGGCGTCGTCGTTTCGCCGCTGATCGCGCTGATGCGCGATCAGGTCGAGGCGTTGAAGCAGCTCGGCGTCAATGCGGCGGCACTCAATTCGTCCCTGACGCGCGAAGAAGCGGTGGCCGTGCGCCGGCAGATTGCCGATGGCACGCTTGACCTCCTCTACGTCACGCCCGAGCGCATCGTCACCGATGGTTTCGCCGATCTCATCGGCAATGCCCGCATTGCGCTTTTCGCCATCGACGAGGCCCATTGCGTTTCGCAGTGGGGTCATGATTTCCGGCCGGAATATCGCACCCTCGGCCTGCTTGCCGAGCGCTATCCCGGCGTTCCGCGCATCGCGCTGACGGCGACGGCCGATCCGCATACCCGCGAAGACATTATCGAGCGCTTGTCGCTGCAGGGCGCCGAAGTCTTTACCACCAGCTTCGACCGACCGAACATCGCCTATGAAATTGTCGAGCGCGACCAGCCGCGCCAGCAGTTGCTGCGCTTTGTCTCCCGCTTCCGCGGATCGTCCGGCATCGTCTATTGCCTGTCGCGGGCAAAGGTCGAGGACACTGCGGAATGGTTGAACGGGCAGGGCATTCGAGCGCTGCCCTATCACGCCGGCATGGACCGGACGCTGCGCGACACCCATCAGGACGCGTTCCTCAAGGAGGAGAGCCTCTGCCTGGTCGCAACCGTCGCCTTCGGCATGGGCATCGACAAGCCGGATGTGCGCTATGTCGCCCATCTCGATCTGCCGGGCTCGGTCGAGGCCTATTACCAGGAGACCGGCCGCGCCGGACGTGACGGCCAACCGTCCGAGGTCTGGATGGCCTATGGCATGGCCGACGTCTTGCAGCGCCGCCGGATGATCGACGAGGGCGCAGTGGCGGACGAAATCAAGCGCATCGAGCGCGGCAAGCTCAATGCGCTTTTGGCGATCTGTGAGACGGCTGGCTGCCGCCGACAGGCGATCCTCGCGCATTTCGGCGAGGCGCATCCCGGTCGTTGCGGTCATTGCGATACCTGCCTGAAGCCCGTGGAAACCTGGGACGGCACCGAGGCCGCGATCAAGGCGCTCGCCGCCGTCTACCGCACCGGCGAGCGCTTCGGCACCGGCCATGTCGTCGACGTGCTGATGGGGACCGTCAACGAAAAGACCGAGCGTTTCGGCCATGTCGACATCCCGGTCTTCGGCGCCGGCAAGGATCTGCCGGCGCGTACCTGGCAATCGGTGTTTCGGCAATTGCTGGCCGCCGGTCTCGTCAGCGTCGATCACACGGCCTTCGGCGCAGTCAAGCTCGAAGCGGAGGCCCGCGCCGTGTTCAAGCGCGAGCGCCAGGTGCTGTTTCGCAAGGACCGCCCGCAGACGGGCAAGGCGGCGCGGCAGGCGAAATCGGGCAGCCAGCGCGAGCGCGCCGACCTTGCCGGTTCCGACCTCGAACTGTTCGAACTGCTGCGCGCCGAGCGCTTCACCATCGCCAAGGACCTGAACGTGCCGCCCTACGTCGTCTTCCCGGATGCAACGCTGATCGCGCTCGCCAAGGAGCGCCCGCGCGGCTTCGACGAGCTGCTCGACATCCCCGGCATCGGCGAAAGCAAACGCGAGCGGTACGGCGAGGCATTTCTGGCCGTGATCGACGGGTATTTGGAGGGGTGAGGCCCGACGATTAGCTCTCGCGGTTGGGCTTTGTCCCGATTCTCGTATCTTTTCGGCACTGGTGCAGTACGAAGTTGGGGGAGTTCCGCCCTCAGACCAGCTAAGTCGCGCCGCCGACGCGGCGCGGCTGGATTCCTGTGACAAGCACAGGAATGAGGGCGTGGCGGGCGGTCGAAATTCTTTCACCCAACTACAATTTTTACTTGTGCAATAAGCGCGATATCGCCAATTTCCCTTTCATGAGGGGCTATGTCTACATCCTCGCGTCCAAGCGAAAGGCACGCTTTATGTTGTCGTGACGAAGGATCTCGCCACCCGGCTTTACGAACATCAGAACGACCTGACGCCCGGCTTCACATCGAGATACGTCAAGACGCTGGTCTGGTTTGAGGAGTTTGATTTGCTGACCGCGGCGATAACTCGGGAGAAAACGATCAAGAAATGGCCTCGAAAGTGGAAGTTGAACCTGATCGAACGCATGAACCCGGATTGGGAGGATATCTCGCCCTATCTGCATGCCCTCTGACCAATGATCCCGTCTCATTGTCCTGAGCTTGGGATAATATTGCCGCGATTGTTGGGGACCAGATTCTGAATACGCTGGCTGCAACTACGTCCCCTCCCTCATTCCTGTGCTTGTCACAGGAATCCAGCCGCGCTGCGTCGGCGGCGCGAATGGATGGTGCTTGATGGGACAAAGGGTGCCAGCTTCGATCTTCGACCGCTCAAAAGCTGGAGTGGCCGAAGCAATATGTCTCGCACCGCCAAGGGCGCGACATAAAATTTCAGACCAGCGGGTCTGTTGCGAAAGGCCCTGTCGTTTTCCCTCACTACTGCCTCTGCGCATGGCCTGGCCGCTGGAATTTGCTGCAACGGGAAAGCTGTCGTGGTACTCGTCTGGCACGAAACGTCCTTTTCACAGTGAAAGCGGCCCGCCATGACCAATGCTTTTCTTTCCCACCTCCGCTCCGAACTCGATGGCTTGAAATCATCAGGCCTTTACAAGTCGGAGCGGGTGATCGTCTCGAAGCAGGCGGGCGAGATCGAGGTTGCCTCGGGCGAGCGGGTGCTGAACTTCTGCGCCAACAACTATCTCGGCCTGGCCGACAATGCGGAACTGACTGAGGCCGGCAAAAAGGCGCTCGACCGTTACGGCTACGGCATGGCCTCGGTGCGCTTTATCTGCGGCACGCAGGAAGAGCACAAGC
>NZ_MOAI01000012.1:0-203585 GCF_001976035.1 Ensifer sp. 1H6
ATCGAGAAGACTGGTGTTAGTCTCTTGATAAAACGTGACCGCCAAAGTCTCTTTCACAAAGAACCAGTTAAGGTTCCTCACGAGCTCCGCCGCCCACGTTTCTCTTTCTCTATATTCAACTGTCAAAGAACAGACGGTCAAACCGTCAAAACTTCCCGCCGAAACTCGCGTCCCGACCAATCAGCATCCGCCAATCAAGGAAACCTTAAAACGAAGGACATCGTCGCCAGCAGCGCCGCCGCCCTCGTTCAGTGATCGGGCTTATAGACCCCACCCCTCACATACGTCAACACTCAATCGCAAAAAATCGACAAGATCGAACAACACATTGAAAATACAAACGAATTGGAAGCGAGAGTTATCAACAGCCCGCTCCGCATCACCAGACCAGCAAAACCAAAACCAGAATCATTGGCCAATCGGTCAAAAAGCGTTGCCAAGAGCCAGGGAACCGCGGAAGGGATCTGGCCGGCAGCCGATTATGGCCGCAGCGCCAGACCACCTGGCACCACCGCCAACACTCGCTCGCGGCTGAAACACCCCCGGTTCTCCCGCACGATCTGCGTCAGAAACTCGCGCACCGCCCTCACCCGCGGCACGGCAATCAAGTCGCGGTGGCAGATCATCCAATAGGTCCGCTTCAACTCGATCTCGTCGGGCAGCACGATCTCAATGTCCTTTTCGTCGCGCGCCATAAAATGCGGCAGCACACAGAGGCCAAGCCCTTGGCGTACGGCCTTCAGCTGCGTGAGGATGCTGGAACTCTGAAAATGCGCCCTGAGGCCCGGCTGGATCTCGCCGAGATAATCGAGCCCGGGCGCGAAGATCATGTCTTCGATGTAACCCACGAAACGATGGGCAGCGAGATCGTTGCGGCTCCTGATCGGCGGATGACTGGCGAGATAGCTGCGGGAACCATAGACATGCAGCGTATAGGGTGTCAGCACCTCTGAATGGTAAGGGCCGGCCTTTGGCGCCGTCAGCGCCACCGACAGATCCGCCTCCTTGCGCGACAGCGACATGATCTGCTGGATCGCCACCAGCTCCAGCGAAATGTTGGGGTAGGTCGCGGCGAAGCTCGAAAGCCTGTCCGACAGGAAGAAGTTACCGAAACCTTCGAGTGTGCTCAGCCTGACGACGCCGCGCTGCGCCGTCAGGCCGTCGCTGATATCGAGCTGCAGCTGCTCGGTCTCGCGCTCGATGCGCTCGGCGGTCTCGACGAACCGCTGGCCGATCGCCGTCAGCACGTAGCCGCGCGGATTGCGCTCGAACAGCTTGACCTTGAGCGCAAATTCCAGCCGGTCGATCCGACGGGAAACCGTCGCGTGGCTGGTGCGCAACCGCCTTGCCGCGGTCGACAATTGCCCGGTGCGGGCGACCGCCAGAAAGAACTGCAGGTCGTCCCAGGTGAAGTTCGGATTCATCTCGCTGCCCCCATCTGTTCGAAAATGAACAGACCCTGTTTGCAATTTACGGGCAGCAGCGCTTGCGTCCAAGCGAATTTTTCCGGATTGTATCGTCGGAGCCGACATCTGAGGAGCATGTCTGGCCAAATTTGAACAGAACGGGACCGATGGTCCGGCAACGCCATGCGCTTGCCGGAGCCGAGCGGGATTTCGCATGGTTTGTGCCGGACTGATGACCCTTGGAGGAGGACACGATGACGAAGAAACTGCTTACCGCATTTGCCATGATGCTTGCCAGCAGCACCGCGGCGCTCGCCGATGCATCCGACGGCAAGGTCAAGATCGGCATCTTGAACGACCAGTCCGGCGTCTATGCCGATTTCGGCGGCAAATCCTCCTACGAGGCAGCGCTGATGGCGGTCGAGGATTTCGGCGGCAAGGTTCTGGGTGTGCCGGTGGAAGTGATTACCGCCGACCACCAGAACAAGGCCGACATCGCCTCCAACATCGCCCGGCAATGGTACGACACCGAGCAGGTCGACAGCATCATGGAGCTGACGAGTTCTTCGGTCGGCCTCGCCGTCCAGGCACTGTCGAAGGAAAAGAAGAAGATCACCATCAATACCGGCGCTGCCACCACAGAGCTTACCGGCAAGCAATGCTCGCCCTATGGTTTCCACTGGGCCTATGACACCCATGCGCTTGCGGTCGGCACCGGTGGCGCGCTGGTCAAGCAGGGCGGCGACAGCTGGTTCTTCCTGACCGCCGACTACGCCTTCGGTTACTCGCTCGAGGAAAACACCGGCAACTACGTCAAGGAAAACGGCGGCACCGTCGTCGGCTCGGTTCGCCATCCGCTGGCGACCACCGACTTCTCATCCTTCCTGTTGCAGGCGCAGTCTTCCGGCGCCAAGGTCATCGGCCTCGCCAATGCCGGCCTCGATACCTCCAACGCCATCAAGCAGGCCGCCGAATTCGGCATCGTCCAGGGCGGCCAGCGCCTGGCGGCCTTGCTCTTCACGCTCGCGGAAGTCCATGGCCTCGGCCTTGAAGCGGCACAGGGGTTGACGCTGACCGAAGGCTTCTACTGGAACCGCAACGAGGAAACGGCAAAATTCGGCAAGCGCTTCATGGAGCGCACCGGCAAGATGCCGAACATGGTCCATGCCGGCACCTATTCCGCCGTGCTTTCCTATCTGAAGGCGATCGAAAAGGCCGGCAGCGATGACGGCGATGCCGTTTCGAAGGAACTGCGTGCGCTGCCCGTCAACGACGTCTTTGCCGAAAACGGCAAGGTCGCCGAGAACGGCCGCATGATCCACGACATGTATCTCTTGGAAGTGAAAAAGCCGGACGAAAGCAAGGAGCCCTGGGACTATTTCAAAGTGCTCGCCACCATCCCCGGTTCCGACGCCTTCATCGATCCGGCCAAGAGCGGCTGCGACCTCGTGAAGTCGTGAGCGGTCGGATCGCGATGACCGCTGTCTTGCCAGAACAGAATGGAGCGCCGCGGGTGGTTTTGTCCGCCCGCGGTCTCCGTCGCGATTTCGGCGGTTTCACCGCCGTCAACAACGTCAACCTCGACGTCCACGATGCACGGGTCCACGCACTGATCGGTCCGAACGGCGCCGGCAAGACGACCGTCTTCAACCTTCTGACCAAGTTCCTGCAGCCGACCGACGGCACGATCACGCTGCTCGGCGAAGACATCACCCGCATGGCGCCGGACAAGGTGGCGCGCATGGGGCTGGTGCGCTCGTTCCAGATCTCGGCGGTGTTTCCGCATATGAGCGTGCTCGAAAATGTGCGGGTGGCGCTGCAGCGGCCGAACGGACTTGCCACCCAGTTCTGGAAGCCGATGTCGGCGCTCGACGGGCTGACGGCAAAGGCCGATCAGCTCATCCGCTCCGTTGGTCTCGATAAGGAAAGAAACGCGGTTGCCGCCGATCTTTCCTATGGCCGCAAGCGGGTGCTGGAGATCGCCACCACGCTGGCGCTCGACCCGAAGGTTCTCTTGCTCGACGAGCCGATGGCCGGCATGGGCCACGAGGATGTCGGCATGGTGGCCGAGATCATCCGCGAGGTGGCGCGCGAACGCGCCGTGCTGATGGTCGAGCACAATCTTTCCGTCGTCTCGACCCTTTGCCACCACGTCACCGTGCTGCAGCGGGGAGAAATCCTCGCCGAGGGCGACTATGCAGAAGTGTCGGCCGACCCGCGGGTGCGCACCGCCTACATGGGCACCGAGGAGGCTTGAGATGAAACCGCTGCTGAAAGTCTCCGGCCTCAACGCCTGGTACGGCGAAAGCCACATCCTGCACGGCGTCGACATGACGGTCGGCGAAGGCGAGATGGTCACCCTGCTCGGGCGCAACGGCGTCGGCAAGACCACCACCCTGCGCTCGATCATGGGAATCGTGCGCAATCGCAAGGGCGCGATCGATTTTTCTGGCGAGGACCTGATCAAGGTTCCGCTGCACCGGGTCGCCCATCGCGGCCTCGGCTTCATCCCCGAGGAGCGCGGCATCTTCTCGACGCTCTCGGTCTATGAAAACCTGCTGCTGCCGCCGGCCGTGGCCAAGGGCGGCATGACGGTCGACGAAATCTTCGAGCTTTTTCCCAATCTGCACGAGCGCCGCAACAGCCCGGGCACCAAGCTTTCCGGCGGCGAACAGCAGATGCTGGCGATTGCCCGGATCTTGAGAACCGGCGTGCGCATGATGCTGCTCGACGAACCGACCGAGGGACTCGCCCCGGTCATCGTCCAGCGCATCGGCGACGTGCTCAAGACATTGAAGGAGCGCGGCATGACCGTTCTTCTGGTCGAACAGAACTTCCGCTTCGCCAGCAAGGTTGCCGACCGTTTCTACCTGATGGATCATGGCCGCATGGTCGGCGAGTTTCCGGTCTCGGAGCTCTCCGATCGCATGGGCATGCTGCATGACGTGCTGGGGGTCTGAGCCATGACCATGATCTTTGGAATTCCACTGCAAGCCTTCCTCGGCCAACTGCTGATCGGCCTGATCAACGGCTCGTTCTATGCACTCCTGAGCCTCGGCCTTGCGATCATCTTCGGCCTCTTGCGCGTCATCAACTTCGCTCACGGCGCGCAATACATGCTCGGCGCCTTCTTCGCCTGGATGCTGCTTTCCTATTTCGGCATCGGCTACTGGCCGGCGCTGATCGTGGCACCGCTTGCCGTCGGGCTTGTCGGCGCCGTCATCGAGCGCACGATGCTGAGAAGGCTCTACACGCTCGATCCGCTTTATGGCCTGCTCTTCACCTTCGGCCTGGCGCTGACGATCGAAGGCACCTTTCGCTATCTCTATGGCGCTTCGGGCCAGCCCTATGCCACGCCGGCAGCCCTTGCCGGCGGCACCAATCTCGGCTTCATGTTCCTGCCCGTCTATCGCGGCTGGGTGATCGCCTTCTCGCTCGTCGTCTGCATCGGCACCTGGCTGGTGATCGAAAAGACCAAGCTCGGCTCCTATCTGCGGGCGGCGACAGAAAACCCTATTCTCGTCCAGTCCTTCGGCATCAACGTGCCGTTCCTGTTGACGCTCACCTACGCGCTGGGGGCTGCACTTGCCGCCCTTGCCGGGGTGCTTGCGGCGCCGATCTACCAGGTCTCGCCGTTGATGGGATCGAACATCATTATCGTCGTCTTCGCCGTGGTGGTGGTCGGCGGTATGGGCTCGATCATGGGAGCAATCATCACCGGCTATCTGCTTGGCGTTGCCGAGGGGTTGACCAAGGTGTTCTACCCCGAAGCCTCCAACATCGTGATCTTCGTGATCATGGCCATCGTTCTCCTGATACGGCCGGCAGGCCTCTTCGGCCGGGATGTTTGATATGACACTGACACTCGATATCGATAAGCCCAGGGAAAAGAAGCCGGTCGTCGCACAAACGATCTTCCTGGCGGCGGGTCTTGCGCTGCTGGTGCTCGCCCCTCTGTTCTTCTATCCCGTATTCCTGATGAAGCTGCTGTGCTTCGCGCTCTTTGCCTGCGCCTTCAACCTGCTGCTCGGTTACACCGGCCTCTTGTCCTTCGGACACGCGGCCTTCTTCGGCGGCGCCGCCTATTTCACCGCCCATGCGGTGAAGGAATGGGGGCTGCCGCCGGAACTCGGCATTCTCGTCGGTGTCGCAGGAGCCGCGTTTCTTGGCGCGATCATCGGTTTCCTCGCTATCCGCAGGCAGGGCATCTACTTCGCCATGATCACGCTGGCGCTGGCGCAGATGTTCTATTTCTTCTGCCTGCAGGCCGAGTTTACCAAGGGCGAGGACGGCATCCAGTCCGTGCCGCGCGGCCATCTCTTCGGCTTCATCGATCTCAGCCAGTCGGCGAACATGTATTACTTCGTGCTCGGAGTCTTCATCATCGGCGTGGCGATCATCTGGCGGATCATTCACTCGCCCTTCGGCATGATCCTGAAATCGATCAGGGAGAACGAGACGCGCGCCGTGTCGCTCGGCTACACCGTGCGCAACTACAAGCTTGCGGCCTTCGTCATGTCGGCGGCACTCACCGGCCTTGCCGGCGGCGTGAAGGCGCTGGTCTTCCAGTTCGCGACGCTGACCGACGTCAGCTGGCAGATGTCCGGTGAGGTCATCCTCATGACGCTGCTCGGCGGTATCGGCACGCTGATCGGACCGCTGTTCGGCGCCGGCCTGGTCGTGACCTTGCAGAACTATCTCGCGACCTCCGAATTCCCGGTCACCATCATTACCGGCCTGGTCTTCATGGTCTGCGTGCTGCTCTTCCGGCGCGGTATCGTCGGCGAGTTCTATAATTCGAGGCTCGGCCGCAAGCTCGGCTTTGAACATCGACACTGAGCATTTCCAGGAAAAGTGCGAAGCGGTTTTCCGTCAGGAAATGCGTAAAAACAGAGAGCTAGAGCGTTTCCGCGACGCCGTTTAACCGGAAACGCTCTCTAGACAGGTCGGAGACATTGGCTCACGGCCGGACCGGGCATCGACAAGAGAGTGATGAGCCCATGGACACGTTCGACTATATCGTCGTCGGAGCGGGTAGCGCCGGTTGCGTTCTGGCCAACCGCCTTTCCGAAAACCCGGATCGCCGCGTCCTGCTGCTCGAGGCCGGCGGCAGCGACAACTATCACTGGATCCACATTCCGGTCGGCTATCTCTATTGCATCAACAACCCCCGCACCGACTGGTGTTTCACCACAGCTGCAGAGGAAGGGTTGAACGGTCGTGCTCTCGGCTACCCGCGTGGCAAGGTGCTCGGCGGCTGCTCGTCGATCAACGGCATGATCTACATGCGTGGCCAGGCGCGCGACTACGATCACTGGCGCCAGCTCCGGTGCACCGGTTGGGGCTGGGATGACGTCCTTCCGCACTTCCGCAAATCGGAAGACCACTATCGCGGCGCCGACGAAATGCATGGCGCCGGCGGCGAGTGGCGGGTAGAGAAGGCGCGCGTTCGCTGGGCCGTGCTTGACGCTTTCCAGAAGGCAGCGACCGAGGCCGGCATCCCGGAAACGCCCGATTTCAACCGCGGCAATAATGAAGGCTCCGGCTATTTCGACGTCAACCAGCGTTCCGGCATCCGCTGGAACACGGCAAAGGCGTTTCTGCGGCCCGCACGCGGCCGGAGCAATCTCACCATTCTGACCAAGGCGCATGTCCGGCGGCTGGTGATCGAGGAAGGTCGCATCGCCGGCGTCGAATTCCAGCACGATGGTTTGGTCAAGCGTGTTCGTTGTCGCCGCGAAACCGTTCTTTCGGCGGGCGCCATCGGCTCGCCGCAGATCTTGGAGCTTTCCGGTGTTGGCCGGGGCAATGTCCTGAGGGATAATGGGATCGAGGTCCGGCACGAGTTGGCCGGCGTCGGCGAAAACCTGCAGGATCATCTGCAACTGCGCCTCGCCTACAAGGTGACCGGGGTGCCGACCCTGAACGAGAAGGCAAGCACGTTTCTCGGCAAGGCGGCGATCGGCCTCGAATATCTCGCCAGGCGCTCAGGCCCGATGGCCATGGCACCGAGCCAGCTCGGCATCTTCACCCGTTCCGGCCCCGAGAAGGAAACGCCGGACCTGCAATATCACGTCCAGCCGGTGACGCTCGAAAAGTTCGGCGAGCCGGTTCATCCCTTTCCGGCGATTACCGCCAGCGTCTGCAATCTTCGCCCCGAAAGCCGGGGGTCGGTGCATCTCAAAGGGCCCGATTTCGCCGCAGCACCCGACATTCGCCCGCGCTATCTGACGGCAGAGGCCGACCGCGATGTCGCGGTCCGTTCCATTCGCCTGACGCGTCGCATCGTCAGCCAGCCATCCTTCGCCCGTTTCAACCCGACCGAGTTCAAGCCGGGACCTTCCTATGAGAGCGACGAGGATCTGCGGCGTGCTGCCGGCGATATCGGCACGACGATCTTCCACCCGGTCGGCACCTGCCGGATGGGCGCGGATCCGGAAAGCGTCGTCGACCCGGAATTGCGGCTGCGTGGCCTGCAAGGCCTGCGGATTGCCGATGCCTCGATCATGCCGACAATCACCTCGGGCAACACCAATTCGCCGACGATCATGATCGCCGAAAAAGCGGCGACGATGATCCTGGAAGCCAACCGCTGAGGGCTTTTCCGGGCCGATTTCACCGTCGGGATTACGGTAAACCAGGCCAAAAGCGACTCGAAAACCTTAAATTCCGGGACCGGAACCTCTATATGAGCCCGTGAAGGCCTCATGGGCCCAAGCACAATACAAGGGGTTTGAATGGCAATGCAGCGTTTTGGACGAGCTCTGGCGATGATGGCGATCGGTCTCACTGTCGCGCTCACGGTTGTGGATGTCGCCGAGGCCCGGCGCTCGGGCGGCGGCTTCGGCAGCCGTGGCACGCGCACCTTTTCGCAGCCGCCAGCCACCCGCACCGCGCCGACAAACGCGGCACCGATCGACCGCACGATGACGCCGCCGCCAGGACGCCGGCCCAACGACGACCAATCCCGGGGCAGCTCAGACGCGCCCCGCCGGCGCCAACACGCCCAACGCACGGCCCGGCTTCTTCAGCGGCTTCGGTGGTTCGCTCCTCGGTGGCCTCATGGTCGGCGGCCTGATCGGCATGCTGATGGGCGGCGGCTTCGGCGGTGCTGCCGGCTTCCTCGGCCTGATCGTGCAGATGCTGTTGATCGGTGGCGTGATCATGCTCGCTATGCGCTTCTTCGGCCGCAACCGCCAGCCGGCCTATGCCGGTCCGTCCGAGCGTTCGTCGGCCCACTCGCCTTCGACTGGCGTACCGTCGTTCAAGATCCCGAGCATCGGCGGTGGCCAGGCAGGCGGCCAATCGAATGCACGCCCGACCGTCGTACCGACACCAGCCCCCGTCACCGACGGCCCGGCCGATGAAATCGGTGTCGGCCAGTCCGATCTCGAACAGTTCGAGAAGATGCTGAAGGACGTTCAAGCAGCCTATGCGGCAGAGGACTACGGCACCCTGCGTCGTTTGACGACGCCGGAAGCCATGTCCTACCTGGCCGAAGAACTCAGCGACAACGCCACCAGCGGCGTCAAGAACGACGTCACCGAAGTCCATCTCGTCCAGGGCGATGTCGCCGAGGCCTGGTCGGAAAACGGCACCGACTTCGCGACCGTCGCCATGCGCTACGAGAGCATCGACGTCATGCGCGACCGTACGACCGGCAAGGTGATCAGCGGCGATCCGGACAACCTGACCGAAGCCGTCGAGCTTTGGACCTTCGTACGCAAGCCCGAAGGCGAATGGCAGGTGTCGGCGATCCAGGGCGTCGGGCACGCCTGATAGCGCCAACAATCCAAAACCTTTGAGACCCGGCCGGCCCATCCGACCGGGTCTTTTTTTGCGCTTGCGACACCGCCCGACTCTAGCGCGCGACGGGGTGAAGCGCAGGCCCACCTGGTTCGTGCAAGGACGCAGACGAGTGATAACTCCGCATCAGCCCGCAACCGGCTCCTCATCGCCGAGAAGGCGCTCGATCAGCGTCCGCAACCAGCGATGCCCCAGATCGCCGTCGCGACGACGATGCCAGATCTGCTCGAAGTCGAACAGCGGAATGGCAAAGGGCGGCTCGAAGACGACCAGCCCGTGACCGTCCCCCTGTGGAAGGATGCGGCGCGCCACGGTCAGGACAAGATCCGTGCCGCGCACCAAGCCCGGTGCGACGCTCCAATGCGGAACCGCAAGACAGATGCGGCGCGTCTTGCCGGTCGCCGCGAGCGCAAGATCGATCTCGTTGCCGGCGTCGCCACGCAATGACACCAGCACATGCGGTCGGGCGAGATAGTCACCAAGATCGATGGCCAGCGATCCGCCAAGCTGTGACGCGTCGGCAAGGCAGGCAAAGCTTTCCCGAAAGAGCAACGATGATCGGATGCCTCCGCCGTGCGTCGGGAACACGCCCAGCGCCAGATCGATCTCGCCGTCCACCACCTGCGACGCCATGACCTCGCGGCTCGCCTGGCTGACGATCAGATCGATATATGGTGCCTCGGCCCGCAGGGTCGCCATCAGCTTCGGCAGCAGAACGGCAGCCCCGTAATCCGACATTGCCAATCGGAACACATGCCGCTCCGTTGCGGGATCAAAACCTGCGGGCGCAAGCAACGACCGCACGCGACCCATGGCCTCCACGAGCCGTGGCGCGAGCTCAAGCGCCCGTATGGTCGGCTCCAGCCGCCCGCCGTGGCGCACCAGCAGGGGATCATCGAAGAGTTCGCGCAAGCGCGCCAGCGCATGGCTGACCGCAGGCTGGCTCTTGTTCAGACGGACTGCCGCACGCGAGACATGGCGCTCAGTCAGCAACGCATCGAGCACGACCAGCAGGTTCAGATCGATTCCAGTCAGATTATTCATTCAACGAATATAGATCGTGCGAACTGCGAATTTCCATTCTTCATTTGGATGATGAACCATCGGGCGGTCAAACAGATCGGAATATTGTCATGCCAAATGCCGGATCACTCCTCCTCATCCTCGCCGCTGTCTTCGCCGGAGCCGTCGTGCCGTTCCAGCCCGGCGCCAACGCCATGCTTGGCCGGTTAATCGGTCATCCCCTCTGGGCGACGGTCGTTTCGCTCGGCGCCAGCCTCGCCCTCATCATTCCCATCATGATCGCCGTTCGCGTACCGATGCCAACGCTCGGTGAGACACTGAAGGGTCCCTGGTGGATCTGGATCGGCGGCCGTCATCTACATCACTGCCGCACTGCTGCTCGCCCCAAAACTCGGCGCCGCCAGTTTCATTGTCGCGGTGATCGCCGGACAGATGGCGGTCTCTGTCGTCATCGATCATTTCGGCCTGATGGGCTTTCCGGAAAAGCCGGTCAGCCTCGCCCGCCTCGTCGGCGTTGCGCTGATCATCGGCGGTATGGTCATCACGCAAATTGCAAGCACCATGCCCGCGCTGGCAAGCCAGGCCCGGTGAGCATGCACGCCTCCAACCACAATTCTTGTCGCTGACCCCGCAAGCATGTTAACACACGGTCATGTCGACCGAACCACACCTGATGGCGTGACGAGCCCCGCAAGGCGGGGCTTGCAGCAGCGAGCCCAAAGTCGCCCGTGTCTCACGGGCTGGTCTTCGTTGATTCGATTGATCTCCTTCTCCTAGATCGACGGCACGGCCCAACGACAGGTCGCCACGATGATCGGGAGCGCGAGGCAATCGACTGCCATTCGGGCTCGTTATGACATCGCCATCCCCCTGGAAATCGGCCGACTTCCGGCGCGTCGGGTTCGCTCTCGCCTTTTATTCCTTCTGCTCGTGGATGCTGGTCGCAGCACTGCCACTTCTCGTCGCCCAACGGTTCGGCACCGGCACAGACCTTGTCGGCAGCCTTGCGCTGCGGCTCGCACCGCGCATCCTGTTTGCCCCGGCTGCCGCCAGCCTGATCCGCCGCGCGGGCTCTCGGCTGCCCGTTGGTGCGGGGCTGATCGTCACTGCATTGTGCCTCTTCGCCCTTGCCGACGTCGAACACGCAGGCACGCTTCAGATGGTGGTTCTGACAATCGGCCTTGCAGACACGATTGTCGTTCCAGGCCTGCTGGCGTTGCGCGCCGCCGCCGTGCCTTCCGGCCGCAATATGGAAGCCAACACGACGTTTCAGACGATCGATCGTCTCGCCAAAATCTTTGGCCCGCCGACGGCAGGTCTCATGCTGACGGTTATATCCCCTGCCCTCACCTTCCTTGCGCTTGCAGCCGGCCACCTCGTGGCCGCGTTCGCCCTTTGCCGGGGCGTTGCAACACCGGAGCAGATGCGGGTCAAACGGGAGCCAGCCGCTCGATCCGGTCTTTTCCGAGAGGCCGCGGCGACCATGCGCGAGAACCCGGTTCTTTGGGTACTCGTCCTGCCTGCTCTCGGCTACATGATTTCTCTCGGCGCGCTGCAGCCCTTCCTGTTCTGGCTCAATCACGACCAGTTCGGGCTTGGCGCCGCCACGTGGACCGTGCTGCTTGCAGCGCAAGGGACGGGTGCCGTCATCGGCGCGCTGGTCTCAAACCGCCTGGCGCGAACGCTGATCGATACACACTCGCTGCTGATGGCCTATCTCGTCGCAAGCCTTCTCGAAGGCGTGACGACGCTTGCGCTGGTCTTCGCCCCGACCCATGCGTTGGCGACGGTGGTGCTGATCATCGGCGGCATACCGGAGATGGTGGCTTTTGCCGCCTATTTCACGCTGCTCCAGCAGCGGCTGAACCTTGAGCGCCAGGCCGTCTTCTATGCGCTGAGCCTGCCGTTGATGGATCTGTTCATGGTGGCGGGCGTCCTCGCCGGCACCTTGCACAGCGGCGGCTGGATGACGCTTCGGCAGTTCTGGTTCGTCGCCAGTGCCGGCGCTATCCTTCCCGTTCTTCCGTTTCTTGCCTTCAGACCTTGCCGAAGATCGTAAGGGCCTGAACCGAAAGCGACATGGCCCAGAAAAAGTATGGCCGGCGGCTGGCGCGATCGCCACCGTGCGGGTCATACTCTCCCGGGCTGAAATGAGGGCACGGGCATGCGAGACAAACTATTCATTGACGGAAAATGGGAGAAACCCCGCCGCGGCGGTATGCTCGACGTGATCGATCCGGCAACGGAGGAGGTCATCCACCGCGTGCCGGCCGCCACCTACGACGATATCGACCGCGCCGTCAAAGCTGCCCGCATCGCCTTCGACAGCGGCCCATGGCCGAAGCTTACCGGCACGGAGCGGGCCGTCTATCTCCGCGCGATTGCCGAGAAGATCGAGGAAAGACGCCATGCGCTGGCGCATCTCGAAGTCACCGATAACGGCAAGCCGCTGCCGGAAGCACTGTGGGATATCGACGATGCCGCCGGGTGCTTCCGCTACTATGCCGGGCTTGCCGAGGAACTCGACGCCAACCCGGAGGAAACGATCGCCGTCGGCGACACCAGGTTCAGAGCCCGTGCCATCCGCGAACCGCTCGGCATCGTCGGCGCGATCACGCCCTGGAACTATCCGTTGCTGATGGTTTCCTGGAAGGTGGCGCCGGCGCTTGCCGCCGGCTGCACCATGGTGCTGAAACCGTCCGAGCTGACGCCGCTGACGGCTCTGGAACTGGGCGCAATCGCCGAGGAGGTCGAGCTTCCGCCCGGCGTGCTCAACATCGTCACCGGCACCGGCCAGGATGCCGGCCAGCCGCTGACCGAGCACCCGCTGGTCGACAAACTCGCCTTTACCGGCTCGGTACCGACAGGGCGAAAGGTGATGATGGCCGGCGCCCAGGACATCAAGAACATCAGCCTCGAGCTTGGCGGCAAGTCGCCCTTCGTGGTCTTTGCCGACAGCGATATCGAAAAGGCCGTCGAATGGATCATGTTCGGCATCTTTTGGAACCAGGGGCAGGTCTGCTCGGCAACCTCGCGCGTGCTCATCGAGGAACCGATCTACGATACCGTCGTCAAAAGGCTCTGCGAAGAGGCGGGCAAGATCACCATCGGCAACGGCCTCGACGAGGGCACATTGCTCGGGCCAATCGTTTCCAAGGGACAATATGACAAGATCCTGACCGCGATCGACCGCGCCCGCCAGGACGGCGCCACCATCGCGGCGGGCGGCGGCAGGCCCGCCGGTTTCAACAGCGGTTACTTCATCGAGCCGACCGTTTTGACCGACATGAGCGAAGACAGCTATGTCTGGCGCGAGGAGATCTTCGGGCCTGTCGTCTGCGTCAAGCCGTTCGCGGACGAGGCCGATGCGGTGCGCATGGCCAACGACAGCCGCTTCGGCCTTGCCGCGGCGGTCATGTCCGAGGACAAGGAGCGCTGCGAACGCGTCGCCCGGGCGCTACGCGCTGGCATCATCTGGATCAACTGCTCGCAACCGACCTTCCCCGAGGCGCCCTGGGGCGGCTACAAGCAATCGGGTATCGGTCGCGAACTCGGTCGCTGGGGCCTTTCCAACTATCTGGAGACCAAGCAGATCACCAGCTTCGATACCGACGAGCCGTGGGGCTGGTACATCAAGGCGTAGAGCGCCCCGCAGCACGGCGTCGGCCGCCAAGGACAGCGTCAAATTCCCTTCATGCGGCTATGGAATAAGCCAGATGACGGCAGCATCATGCCGCGGGGCTGCCGCATTGCGCGATTTGCGCGCTGGAGGGATGCGATGAACAGATCAACTGGCGACTTCGAAGGACAGGATTGGCTCGAGGCGGAACTCGCCGATACGCTCGATGAAGACTATGAACTCGAGCTTTCCGAGCCGGCGCTTTCGGAAGAGATCCGCAAGATCTACCGCAAGAGCCACCCGCCGTCGCTGCCACGCATCGACTATTTCCGCGCTCTGATCGCGCTGCAGTCCGAGCTGATCAAGCTGCAGGACTGGGTCGTGCACCACAAGGAAAAGGTCGTGGTGATCTTCGAGGGGCGCGATTCCGCCGGCAAGGGCGGCGTGATCAAGCGCATCACCCAGCGGCTCAATCCGCGTGTCGTCAGGGTCGCGGCCTTGCCCGCCCCATCGGACCGCGAAAAGACCCAGTGGTATTTCCAGCGCTACGTGCCGCATCTACCGGCCGGCGGCGAGATCGTGCTGTTCGACCGCTCCTGGTACAATCGCTCCGGCGTCGAGCGCGTCATGGGCTTTGCCAGCGAAGACCAGGTCGAGCAGTTCTTCAACGACGTGCCGGAGTTCGAGCGCATGCTGGTGCGCTCCGGCATCCGGCTGGTCAAATACTGGTTCTCGATCACCGACGAGGAGCAGCAGATGCGCTTCCTGGTGCGCATCCACGAC
The DNA here is from genome assembly GCF_001976035.1 of Ensifer sp. 1H6. Lineage (NCBI taxonomy): Bacteria > Pseudomonadati > Pseudomonadota > Alphaproteobacteria > Hyphomicrobiales > Rhizobiaceae > Ensifer > Ensifer sp. 1H6. The sequence continues at coordinate 14,638 of NZ_MOAI01000012.1, forward strand.
CCGCTGAAGCAGTGGAAGCTGTCACCGATGGATCTGCAATCGCGCGTGCGCTGGGAGGCCTATACCAAGGCCAAGGAAGAGACCTTCGCCAGAACGAACATCCCCGAGGCGCCGTGGCACATCGTCGAAGGCAACGACAAGAAGCGGGCGCGGCTGAACTGTATGGACCACCTGCTGCAGCAGATCCCCTATGAGGATGTGCCGCACGAGGAGATCACCCTGCCGGAGCGGGTGTTCAACCCGGACTACGAACGCAAGGTGCTGCCGCCTGAACTCTACGTGCCGTCAAAATACTAAGGCGACGTCAACGCGAAATGGCGCAGGCCTGGCTTTCCGGGCCTGCGCACTTGCAAACACCCCGTGGAAATCGGACAGTCCGTGAAACGACAGTTTCATGGAATTGGCAATGAGTCCCAAAGAGCGATCCTTCCTCACTCGCGTTCGTCAGGTCCTGCCGGAACTCCATCCGGCAGAGCGACGCCTTGGAGACTTTCTCTGCGACTTTCCCGGCGAGGTCGCCAGCTATTCCGCCCAGGAGCTGGCGGCACTGGCGCATGTGTCGAAGGCCACCGTATCGCGTTTCATCCAGCGGCTCGGCTATGAAAACTACGAAGAGGCGCGCCGCCATGCGCGCGCCGACAAGCAGACGGGATCACGGCTCTTCCTGGCGACAAGCGCCGATACGGCCGGCGAGCAATCCGTTACCGCCCATGTGGCCCAAGGGGTCGCCAATATCGAGGCGACCTTCCTTGCGATATCGGAAACACAGATCAACGCTGCGTCGGCAGCGCTGTTGAAGGCACGCAAGGTCTGGGTCATCGGCTTTCGTGCCAGCCACTCCTTCGCCACCTATCTGCAATGGCAGCTGACGCAGGTGATCGAGAACATCTCGGCCATTCCCGGAGGCGGCCAGACGCTGGGCGAACATCTCGTCAGCTTCACGCCCGACGACGTCGTCATCGTCTTCGGCCTGCGCCGCCGCATCGCCCTGATGGATGCGCTCATCAACCAGGTGGAAAAATCCGGTGCCCGCCTGCTTTATATCACCGACGAGGGCGTGCCCTTCCTCAGCCAGGCCGAGTGGCATTTCCGCTGCCAGACGCTGGCACCCGGGCCGCTCTTCAACCACGTCTCGGTCATGGCGCTCTGCCATCTGCTGACGACGCGTTGCATCGAAACGGCAGGCATCAGCGGCCGCAACCGTCTGCGCGGCATCGAAGCGTTAAACGACGCGCTCGAAGAGCTGTGATCGTTGTTTGGGCATCTGCCTGAAACAGCAGTGCATTATTCGATCACAAGAAACCACAGTTTCAAGTCGTAGATACCGACCAACGGCGCTCCATATCTTTGATTGAAAAGGAGAAACTGTAGTTTCTAACCTTCTGGCATGAAACCTGCATTCCTCAATGGCGTTGTTTCGAAGGTGAATTGTGCTGTCCGGCAAGAGCGCCCGTCAGGCGCGAAACGTCCGGCTCATCCGTTTCGGAGCAAGATTCTTGTATGAAACTGTGATTTCTTGATATAGCATCATGAAACTAAGTTTTCACGCCAGTTAAGCCATAAAGGGGAACAAACCATGGCAGCGGAAAATATGGTGCCGTCCGGCAAGTCTTCGCCGGTCATTCGACAATTGGAATCAGCCTTCACCAAGATCGGCGTCACCGGCGCCCACAAACAGATCATCGCCCTGGTTCTGATCGGCTGCCTGTTCGACAGTTTCGAGCAGAACACCATCGGCGTCGCCGGCCCGATCCTCAAGGAACATTGGGGCCTGACCGGCACGGATATCGGCTTCCTCAACACCATCACCTTCGGCAGCGCCGCTCTCGGCCGGTTGCTGTCGGGCATTCTCGGCGATCGCTACGGCCGCCGCGTGATGCTGACGATCAACCTTCTGCTCTTCACCATCGGCTCGGCCGCCTGCGCACTCGCGCCGAATTTCGCAGCGCTGTGCTTTGCCCGCGCCATTGTCGGCTTCGGCGTCGGCGGCGAAATCTCGACCGCGGTGACGATGCTGTCGGAATTCTGCTCGCCGAAATTCCGCGGGACGGCGGCCGGCCTCGTCAATGTTGGCGCCGGCGGCTTCGGCAACTTCCTTGCCCCCGCCTTCGGCCTGTTGATCTTCACGCTCTTTCCCGGTGAAAACAGCTGGCGCTGGCTTTTCGCCTCGCTGGCATTGCCCGCGCTGCTCGTGGTCTTCTATCGCCGGTTTGTGCCGGAGACACCGCGCTTCCTTGCTTCGCAGGGAAAGATCGACGAGGCCAACAAGGTGCTGTCGATTCTGGCCTCCGGATCACTGCGGCCCCGCAATCTGAAGGTTCAGGAATACCTGACCAAGGATCATCTCCAGGACGAAGCACCTGCCAAGAGCGACTGGAAGGAGCTTTTCCGGGCACCGTTCATCGGCAGAACCATTCCCGTCGCAATCGCCATCCTGATGAGCTACGGCGCCCAGCTATCGGTGCTCACATTGATGCCGATCATCTTCGTGTCGATGGGCTACACCCTGCAGGGCAGCCTGCTCTACAGCATGATCATCCAGAGCGGCAGCGTGCTCGGCGCCATCGCCGCCTCGATGTTCGGCTATTATTTCCCGCGCAAGAAAGTGCTGACGTTCGGTGCGGTCTTCGCGTGCCTGGCGGCCATTTCGATCGCCTATCTCGGAACCAACATCTACCTCGTCCTGATGTTTGGAGCGATCTTCCAGTTCTTCGTGCTTTTGCTCAACACCTCGATCTGGATCTACGCGCCGGAGCTCTTCCCGACACGCATTCGCGCCTTCGGCGTAGCACTTATCCTGGCGACAGGGTCGGCCGCGGGCTCCTTCGTGCCAACGATCTCCGGCATGCTGTTCGACACCTATGGCATGGTCGGGGTGTTCGGGCTGGCAGCCGGCATGTACGCAGTCTTCGCATTCTGCATCCAGCTCGGTCCCGAGACCTATGGCATGTCGATGGAAGATCTGGACCAGCCGGCGGACGCCGACCTCGCCAAGGCTGAGCCCAAACAGGTCAATGTCGGCATGGAAGTCAGAACGTGACCGCACATATCCTGTTGATCAACCCGAACAGCTCGCAGGCAACAAGCAGCATGATGCTCGCCATCGCTGAGCGGGCTGCAACCGGACGCACGGCCGTGGCAGTCGCCACGGCGTGCGGAACCCGCAGATGATCGTCACGCCGCAGCAGCTGACCGCTGCGGCCGGCGAGGTCATCGAGATCGGCGCGGCCCATGGCGCCGGTTGCCTCGGCATCATCGTCAGTGCCTTCGGCGATCCCGGCCTTGCTACCCTCAGGGACCGTGTCGACATCCCCGTCGTCGGCATCTGCGAGGCATCGATGATCGAAGCCGCGCTGAGCGGCCGCAAGTTCGGCGTCGCAACCACGACGCGACCTGATCGAGGCCATCGACGACCGCGCCCGCGACCTCGGCCTTGCCGGCCAATATACCGGCATCCGCTGTACGCCCGGCGATCCGCTCGCGCTTGCCGGCGACGAAAAGCTGCTGCGGGAAGCACTCGACGAGGCGGTGCGGCAATGCATCGAGCTTGATGGCGCCGAGGCCGTCATCATCGGCGGCGGCCCGCTCGGCCAGGCGGCCGAACAGTTGCAGCCGCATTTCACCACGCCGATCATCGCCCCCATCCCTTGTGCGGTGGAGCGCGTGCTCGATCTGATGCGGGTCAACGCCTGACCCGCATCAGATCGATATATCGACCGTCAGAACTGGAAAACCGCTTCGCGCTTTTCCTGGTAGTGCTCTAAGCAAACGCCTCGCCCCCCGCTCCTTGCCGGGCGATTGACCTTGTTGACGGCAAGGACTCTGTGATATTTTCGAACATTCTTACATGCAAAACCGAAGCTGGGGCGGAGGTGGCGCTATGAACTATGTTTGTGCTTCGGTCGCCGGGCTAGCGTTTTTCACCTCGGCGGCTTTTGCGGGTCCCTTGCATGACGCGGCAAGAGACGGCGACGTCAAGCGCGTCACCCTGTTGCTGGATCAGGGTACCGACATCACCGAGCCGGATACGGCCGGCGAGCCGGCATTGCTGGTCGCGTCCCTTGCCGGACGGCCGGATGTCGTCGCCCTGCTGCTCGATCGCGGCTGCGACATCGAGATCCGCAACAAGGGCGGGCTGACCGCCCTGCACGCCGCGGCCTATGGCGGCAATCTCGACACCGTCAAGCTGCTGCTCGCCAAGGGCGCCGACGTCAACGACACCAAGAACTTCTACAAGATGTCGCCGCTTCATGCCGCAGCCGAGGAGGGTCACGCCGATGTCGTGGCTGTGCTGCTTACCCAAAAGGCCGAGGTCGAGGCGAAGGAACGCAACGGCTACACGCCACTGACACAGGCCGGCTGGCGCTCGCACTGGGACGCCGCCGAGCTTCTGCTGAAAGCGGGCGCCACCTGCCAGAAGGCCGACCTCGTCGGCGACTGGCTTTATACCGAATGCACGAAGCGGAAGTGACGCCAGAGCGTGCGCCAGCCGCATCCGGAATCGGAGAAGAGGAATGTTTTACAATCGATACGCATGCGCCGTCGGCCTCGCTGCGACGGCGTTTCTGGCACTGTCCGGGCCGATAATGGCGGAAGACCTCGTCAACACCGGCTACTTCGGCGATGTCGCCATCAAGGGCTACGACCCGGTCGCCTATTTCACCGAGAGCAAGGCGCTCGAAGGCTCGCCGCAATTTTCCTACCGCTGGCTCGGAGCGAACTGGCAGTTTGCCAGCGCCGAGAACCGTGAGCTTTTCATCCGCGAACCCACCCGCTACGCCCCGCAATATGGCGGCTACTGCGCCGACGGTGTGTCGTTTGGCACGGTGACCACCAATATCGATCCGAAGGCCTGGCGCATCATCGAGGGCAAGCTGTTCCTGAGCTACGATCCGGGTGCGGCAGAAGGCTTCGAGAAGAACCCGAACAAGCTGGTCGATTCGAAGAAGCACTGGTCTGAAGTGGAGAACACGCTCATTTCGGAAAAGCTCGGCACGACCTGGCAGGCGGCGCGCTGACCGGATAGCGATCACTGCTCGATCGAGAAGAATTTTAGCGCCTGCGGCGTCACGTGGATGAAGTCTGCGCCGCGCTCGCCCTTGGCCGTGTTGCGATAGACATAGCCGCAGACCATGCGGTCGAGGAAATATCCGTCGAATTTCTCGCAGAGCTGGTTGCCCTTCACCTCGGCGCGCCCGGTGATGTTTGTGTTGGCGCTGCGATAGGCGGTGTTGCCGGCCTTATCGAAGAATTGCACGAAGCTCGTGCCATTCTTGTGCTGCCCGGCCCAGGTCTTGTCTTGGGTCAGCGTGCCAAGTTCCGCCGGCCCGAGCCTGTCCGCCGCCGCCCCGACGAAGCCGAAGGGCCACTCCGGAATGCCGGCAGTGCGCAGTCCGTAGAGGTGGCGATTGAGGTCCTCTTCGCGCCAGTAATCATAGAGGTAGCTGTAATAGGTGAGGTTGGTGTCGGGAAAGAGCTGAAGCAGCTTTGCGCCCTCTGCCACCGCGCGCGCCCGATCGCCGCGCTGGGCATAGGCCGAGGCCAGATACTCCCGTGCAGCCTCCGCATTCGGTAGGGCCTCGCCGGCTGCTTCGATCAGCGGGATCGCCCGGTCGGTGTCGCGTGCGGTGTAGTAGACGATGCCCGCCAGCAGCCGGAAACTCGGAGACGGTGACGGATCGAGCCTCAATGCCCGTTCCAGATCGGCGATTGCCTGTTCGTGTTCGCCGGTTTGCGCCAGGATCAGCGCCAGGTTGGCAAAGGCCTCTGGATCGCTCGGCTGCGCCGTGACCGCCCTGGCGGCAGATTCCCGCGCCTCCGTTTCGCGACCGTCGACGAGCTGCAGCAATGCCAGCACTGTGTGCGCGCGCGCATTGTTGGCGTCGAGCTTCAGGGCCTGGCCGGCAGCGTCATAAGCGATCTTGCGGGCAACGGCCGCCGACCAGAGATAATTGTAGTCATTGCGCCAGACGTCGACGGCGACCCGCGCGATCCCCGCATGGGCATCGGCGAAACGCGGATCGAGATCGATCGCCTTCTGATAGAAGGCCAGCGTCTGGCGATAGGTATCGACATCGCTATAGATGAGCCCCTGCTGCTCGGCCCGCATGTAGTAGTCGTAGGCTTCGAGATTGTCGGTCGGGATGCGCGCCAGCTGGTCGCGTTCGCCTTCGCTGAGTTTGACCTCCAGCGCCGCGATGATCTTGCCGATGACGTCGTCCTGGACCGCGAAGAGATCGGCATATTGCCGGTCATAGCGCTCCGCCCAGAGCGATAGACCGCTCATCGCATCGATCAGCTTGACGTTGATGCGCAGCCGCTGGTCGCCCGTTGCAACGTGCCCTCCAGAATGTAGTGAACGCCAAGCTCCGCTGCCACGTCCTGGATCTTCGAAGCGTTGTCCTTCATCGCGAACACCGAATGGCGAGCGATTACGAACAGGCCGGACACCTTCGAAAGCTCGGTGATCAGGTCGTCGGTCAACCCTTCGGCCAGATGGTCATGATCCCGGTCGCCGCTGACATTGATGAACGGCAGGACTGCGACGGATGGCTGGTCCGGCAGGGGATAGGCAAAGCGCTCGGTCGGCGTCTCCGGCAGGATGAGCGTCCACGGCTGCCACCAGGCGGCGACAAATGCGAGGAGCAACATGAGGGCGCCGGCAATGAGCATGCTCCTTCGCGCAAAATGCTGCTGCGTATCCTTGACGATGGTCTTGCCAGCGTCATCAGGGTCGAGAAGCACGTGATAGACGCGGATCGGTTCGGCCATCCCCCGGACCGTCTGCTCGCCGAGCGAGGCGTAGCCGACACTAAGCTTCAATCGAACCTGGTCGTAGGCCGTACCCGATATCGCGATGCCACCGGGCTCGGCCAGCCCCTGCACCCGATCGGCGGTGTTGACGCCATCGCCGTGAATGTCGTCGCCTTCAACGATGATGTCGCCGAGATTGATGCCGATGCGGAAATCGAGCCGCCGGTCAGTTGTGACCTTGTCGGCCTGTTCGGCCTTGCGCTGTTGGATCTCCACCGCGCAGCGGAGTGCATCGACGACGCTGCGGAATTCCACCAGCAGCCCGTCACCCATGGTCTTGACCAGCCGGCCGTGATGTTCGGCAAACTGCGGCTCCAGAATGTCATGCAGGTCGCTCTGGAAATTGGCGCGCGTTCCCTCCTCGTCGAGCCGGCTCAGGCGACTGTATCCGGCGACGTCGGCGATCAGGACGGCTGCGAGGCGGCGCTCCATCGACGGTCTCTTCACGTGCGATTCCAGCGACGATGTTACCGCAGGTCGTCAGGCGCCGCCATCGCGTCGGCAGCGAACGGCACCAGCACCGTAGTAACTGTTACGTACTTGCGGTTTTCCGCCCATCGCGCACCATCGAAGCATTGCTGGCCCCGCACGGCTTTGCGCATGCCGTCGGATTGTCCTTCGGTTATCTGCTTTGCGCGCTCATCCGGAGGATTTTGCCATGATTAAACGACGGACCATTCTGATGTACGGCGCGCTTGCTACCGCGCTTCCCCATGTGACAGCCTTGCCGTCCTTCGCCGCAGATGCGGCCCTCACGCCTGATGACGCGCGGGCGATCGCCAAGGAGGCAACGATCTACGGATTTCCGCTGGTCGACAATTACCGCGTGCAACATTCCTATTTCGTCGACGCCGGCGGGCCGGAGTTCAAGGCGCCGTGGAACACGCTGTTCAACAATGCCCGGGTCTATACGCCGGACGACAAGGCGATCCAGACGCCGAATTCAGACACGCCCTACTCCTATGTCGGCGCGGATCTCAGGGCCGAACCGTTGGTGTTCACCGTGCCGGCAATCGAGAAGGAACGGTACTACTCGCTTCAGTTCATCGAACAGTACACCTTCAACTTCGCCTATGTCGGCAGCCGCGCGACAGGCAACGATGCCGGCAGCTACCTGCTTGCCGGGCCGAACTGGAAGGGCGAAACCCCTCCCGGCATCAAGGACGTCATCCGCTCGGAAACGGAGTTTGCCTTCGTGCTCTACCGCACGCAGCTCTTCAATCCTGGCGATATCGAGAACGTCAAGAAGATCCAGGCCGGCTACAAGGTCGAGCCCTTGTCGGCATTTCTCGGAAAGCCGGCGCCTGCGCCCGCCCCCGCCGTCGACTTCTTCACGCCGCTCAGTGCGGAGGAGGAAAAGACGTCGCCCGAGGTCTTCAGCGAACTCAACTTCATTCTGCAGTTCTGCCCGACCGATCCTTCGGAAAAGGAGCTGATGGCACGCTTTTCCGAGCTCAACATCGGTGCTGGCAAGACATTCGACTTCACGGCCTTCCCGCCGGATATCCAGAAGGCGATCACCGACGGCATGGCCGACGGCTGGGCGGCCTTTAAGGAACACAAGGAAACCATGATCGATACCGGCAAGCTCTCGAGCGCCGACTGCTTCGGAACCCGAGCCTTCCTGAAGAACGACTACATGCAGCGCATGTCCGGTGCTGTGCTCGGCATCTACGGCAACTCCAAGGAAGAGGCGATCTATCCTGCCTATTTCATCGACGATCAGAAGCAACCGCTCTCCGGCGCGAGCAAATATGCGTTGCGCTTCGAACACGGCCAACTGCCCCCCGTCAATGCCTTCTGGTCGCTGACGCTCTACGAACTGCCGGCAAGCCTGCTCTACGCCAATCCGCTCAACCGTTATCTCATCAATTCGCCGATGCTCCCGAGCCTGAAGCAGGATGCCGACGGCGGCCTGACGCTTCATGTCCAGAACGAGAGCCCAGGCGCAGATCGGGAGAGCAATTGGCTACCGGCTCCCAAGGGCCCGTTCTTCGTGGTGATGCGCCTCTACTGGCCAAAACCCGATGCCCTCGACGGCAAATGGAAAGCCCCGCCACTGAAATCTGCGACATGAGCAGAGAGGATGACCAGCATGAATACATTTCGAACCACTGTTGCTCTCGCGGCGACCCTTGCCTTGATCGGCATCCTGCCGGCCACCGCCGCAGATCCTGTAATCGTCGGAGTCGACAATTTCATCCGCGCCGAGAGCGACATGTATGCCGCGGCCATGGTCAAGGACGGGGCGCTGGGCAAGTTCCTGCACCGCCGCGAGCCCGCCTCGATCGACAACCAGACGGTCATACGCCTCAACCGCGACACGCTCTATTCCTCGGCGGTGTTCGACCTTGATGCCGGTCCTGTCACCATCACGCTGCCCGATGCAGGAAAGCGCTTCATGTCGATGCAGGTGATCAACGAGGATCACTACGTGCCCGAGGTCGTCTACGATGCCGGAGAGCACACGCTGACGAAGGAGGGTGTCGGCACGCGCTATGTCGTCGTGGCAATTCGCACGCTCGTCGACCCGGCCGACGCCAAGGATATCGAAGCGGTCCATGCCTTGCAGGACGCGATCAAGGCCAGTCAGGCGAAGAGCGGCAGCTTCGAGGTCCCCGCCTGGGATCCGGCGAGCCAGAAGACGGTGCGCGAGGCATTGCTCGTGCTCGGCGCGACGATGCCCGACTTCAAGAAAGCCTTCGGGACCAAGGAGCAAGTCGATCCCGTTCGCCATCTGATCGGCACGGCGTCGGGCTGGGGCGGGAATCCGGATAAGGATGCGGTTTATCTCAACATCACGCCGACCAAAAATGACGGCGCGACTGTGTACAAGCTCGATGTGAAAGACGTGCCCGTCGACGCATTCTGGTCGGTGAGCGTCTACAATGCTGCCGGGTATTTCGAGAAGAACAAGTATGATGCCTACACGGTCAACGATATCACCGCGAAGAAGGGCGATGATGGCACGGTGGCGATCCAGTTCGGCGGTTGCGACGGCAAGATCGCCAACTGCCTGCCGACAACCAAGGGCTGGAACTACGCGGTGCGTCTCTATCGGCCGCGGCAGGAAATACTGGATGGAAAGTGGCAGTTTCCTGAGCCGAGCGCGGTCAACTAGCCCGGCGTTGGAACCAACTGCACAAACATTGCCTAGCCGCGCGTCGAGTGGGATGCGCGGCGGGCGGACGATCTATCAAGGAGGTTATGTCGGGCTTGGTTGGCAGAACATTGCCGGGCAATGGCTGCGCCCGGCCGATGAGCGCAATCAGGCGCTCGTGCGCTTGCGTGCCGGCTGGCGCTTGGGCGCCGGGGCCACGGGTTCGGCGTCAGCCTCCTGCAACAACCGCTGAGCCTTGAGCTTTTCGGTCTTCTTCTCGCGCGCCAGCTTTTCCGCCGCAACGATACCGCGGGCCGTATGGTCGGTCGCCGCAGCCTTGTCGGCTGCCGACAAACGCTCAGGCTTGAAAAGATCTTTCTTCGTCGACGTCATGCGTACCTCCTCGCTCGGGCGTGGACCGATGCCGAAATCGGCATCGGTACCTCAGATTTAGCGGGTGCGGACAGCCTTCTTCGGTGCCGGCAGCAGGCCTTCGCGCTGAAGCTTCTTGCGCGCGAGCTTGCGCTGGCGACGAACGGCTTCGGCCTTTTCGCGAACGCGCTTTTCCGACGGCTTTTCATAGGCGCTGCGCGCCTTGAATTCGCGGAACAGTCCCTCGCGCTGCATTTTCTTCTTCAGAATGCGGAGTGCCTGGTCGACGTTGTTGTCTCTGACGAGTACCTGCAAGATGTATCCTTCCCTTTGGTTGGGGCCGCACATCGGCGGACCGAGATTGCTGTAGCTATCTTCCGATCCGGATGCGCGACGGTTTCAGCCAGGGTTCACCCTTGGCAATGATGCGCGACGGTCCCTCTTCGATGGGAGAGGCCGCCTCAGTGGTCTCGACGTCGCTTGCAACGATGCGACGTTCGAAGTTCTCGCCGTCGAAACGGACGCGATATTGGGTCTCGCCGTGGTCGGCGGGCAGAACACCGATGATCCGGCACGTCCTGACGGCGGGTGCCAGCTTGGTGAAATCGGCCCTTACGGTCACCGTGTCGCCAACGGCACAAATTCTGCGGGTCATGATAGTTTCCTTCCCCGGAATGTGCAGGGTCCGGACGCAAAAAGGCCGGGCTTCACCCGACCTCTTCCCGTCAATCAAACGTCCCCAGCCAGTACATCCGTGGTCGGGGGAGGCAGATGACGATTCATTCCGCCCGGAGATTGTCGGCAGAGTTCTTGCCGGTCTTGCGGTCGCGGACGATGTCGTAGGTGACCTTCTGGCCTTCCGCCAGCGAGCCCATGCCTGCACGCTCTACAGCGGAAACATGAACAAACACGTCGGTCGTACCGTCATCCGGCTGGATGAAGCCAAAACCCTTGGTGCCATTGAACCACTTTACAGTGCCTGAATTCATAACGATCTCCTTTCAATCGTTGATTTCGCTCGACGGGTATTCGCCGAGCCGTGTCGATGTTGAGAGGAAATCTGACAACGCTTTTCAGCGCTTTGACAAAGGTCGCAAGCAATATTCGATTGCACCCATATAATTCTTTTTTCGGGATTTTCAATGTTTCATTTGGAATACGGCCCGAAATGCAGCGGCACTGCCGAAAAACAACGTTGAATCACGTTCGTTTCGATTGGAATCCTTTCGGAATTTCCATCCCATTATTTTTGGGCGCCTCAAGAAATATATTGGCGCTACCGACCATAAACGACGAATACAGAGCAATAGCCCAGTTCAGGAAAGCATAGAGGCTTCAAGAAATCGGCAAGTGCCGGCATCGCCAAGCGCTCGGCGCAGTTTCATCTTGGATTGAGGCAAGTGGGAAAGACGGTTTCGCCGCATGACCGGCCTTGCAGACCGCCTCGCTTCAAGCGCGAGACTGACGGGCATGATTGCCCGCCAGCACTATTGTTGGATTCCCGAGATTACTCGGCTGCCTCTGCTTCGGGCATCGGCACGTAGTTGAGGATCGGGGACAGCCAGCGTTCGACCTCGCGCACCGGCATACGCTTGCGCCCCGCATAATCCTCCACCTGATCCCGCTCGACCTTGGCGACACCGAAATAATAGGCCTCGGGATGGCCGACATAGAGACCGGAGACGGACGAACCGGGCCACATCGCAAAGCTCTCGGTCAAGGTCACGCCGATCGCCTTTTCGGCGTCGAGCAACCGGAACAGCGTTTCCTTTTCCGTATGGTCGGGCTGAGCCGGATAGCCAGGTGCCGGGCGAATACCGGCATAGGGCTCACCGACCAGGTCCTGCGGCGAGAATGTCTCGTCCGCAGCATAACCCCAGAGTTCCTTGCGCACGTATTCATGCATGCGCTCGGCAAAGGCTTCGGCGAACCGGTCGGCCAGTGCTTTGACCATGATCGACGAATAGTCGTCGTTGGCGCGCTCGAAGCGCTCGGCGATCGCCACTTCCTCGATACCGGCCGTGACGACGAAGCCGCCGAGATAATCTCTGCTGCCGCTGTCGACAGGTGCGACGAAATCCGACAGCGCCACGTTCGGTCGCCCGTCGCGCTTGCTCAGCTGCTGACGCAGCGTGAAGAAGGTGCCGAGCGTCTCGCCGCGCGTTTCCTCGGTAAACAGCCGGATGTCGTCGCCGACGGTTCCGGCCGGCCAGAAGCCGACGACCGCCTTCGGGGCAAACCATTTCTCGGCGATGATCTTGGCAAGCATGGCCTGCGCATCCTCGAACAGCTGACGTGCGGCCTGCCCTTGCTTCTCGTCATCGAGGATTTTGGGATAGACGCCCTTCAGTTCCCAGGTCTGGAAGAACGGCGTCCAGTCGATGTAGCGCGCCAGCTCGTCCAGCTCCCACCCCTGAAACACCCGCGTACCGAGAAACGAGGGAGCCTTGGCCTGATAGCCGCTCCAGTCGATCTTGTGAGCATTGGCGCGCGCCTGCGATAGCGGCAGGCGGCGCTTTTCCGCCTCGTTGCGAGCATGGGCGTCGGCAACCTTGCGATATTCAGCGCGGATCGTCTCGACGTAAGAGCCCTTGGCTTCCGACGACAACAGGCTGGAGACGACCCCGACCGCACGGCTCGCATCGGTGACGTAGACCGTCTGGCCGCGGTCGTAGCGCGGATTGATCTTGACCGCCGTATGCACCCGGCTCGTCGTCGCGCCGCCGATCAACAGCGGGATATCAAAACCTTCGCGCTCGAGCTCCGAGGCAACATGCACCATCTCGTCGAGCGATGGCGTGATCAGGCCGGAAAGGCCGATGATGTCGACCTTCTGCGCCTTGGCCACCTCGAGGATCTTGGCGGATGGCACCATGACGCCGAGATCGATGATCTCGTAATTGTTGCAGGCAAGCACGACGCCGACGATGTTCTTGCCGATGTCGTGCACGTCGCCCTTGACCGTCGCCATCAGGATCTTGCCGGCGCTCTGGCGCTCGCCTTCGCCACCGGCGGCCAGCCGCTCGGCTTCCATGTGCGGAAGCAGAACGGCAACCGCCTGCTTCATCACGCGCGCCGATTTCACCACCTGCGGCAGGAACATCTTGCCCGAGCCGAAAAGATCGCCGACGACATTCATGCCGGCCATCAACGGACCTTCGATGACATGCAGCGGCCGGGCGCTCGAAAGCCGCGCCTCGTCGGTATCGGCCTCGATATATTCGGTGATGCCGTTGACCAGCGCGTGCTCGAGTCGCTTTTCGACCGGCCATTCACGCCAGGAAAGATCTTTCTCCTTGGCCTGGGCGCCGCCCTGTCCGCGATAGCGCTCGGCAATCTCCAGCATGCGTTCGGTCGAATCGGCGCGGCGGTTCAGGACCACGTCTTCGCAGGCCTCGCGCAGCTCGGCATCGATGCCGTCATAGACGGCAAGCTGGCCGGCATTGACGATGCCCATGTCCATGCCCGCCTGGATGGCATGGTAGAGGAACACGGCGTGCATCGCCTCGCGCACCGGTTCGTTGCCGCGGAAGGAGAACGACAGGTTGGAGACCCCGCCGGAGATGTGCACATGCGGCAGCGTCGCAATGATTTCGCGCGTTGCTTCGATGAAGTCGACGCCGTAGTTGTTGTGTTCCTCGATGCCGGTCGCGACGGCAAAGATGTTCGGGTCGAAGATGATGTCTTCGGGCGGGAAGCCGGCTTCTTCGGTCAGCAGTTTGTAGGCGCGGGTGCAGATCTCGACCTTGCGCGCCTTGGTATCTGCCTGCCCAACCTCGTCGAAGGCCATGATGACGACGGCAGCGCCATAGGCGCGGCAAAGCCTGGCGTGATGCAGAAACGCCTCTTCGCCTTCCTTCATCGAGATCGAGTTGACCAGCGGCTTGCCCTGGACACATTTCAATCCGGCCTCGATCACCTCCCACTTCGACGAATCGATCATGACGGGCACGCGGGCGATATCAGGTTCGGAAGCGATAAGGTTGAGGAACTCGACCATCGCCTGCTTCGAATCGATCAGGCCCTCGTCCATGTTGATGTCGATGATCTGCGCGCCGTTGGCGACCTGATCGCGGGCGACATCGAGCGCTGCGGAATAGTCGCCGGCGGTGATCAGCTTGCGGAACTTGGCCGAGCCGGTGACGTTGGTGCGCTCGCCGACATTGACGAAGGGAATGTCTGAGGTGAGCGTGAAGGGCTCGAGGCCCGAGAGCCGCATCAGCGGCGCGACATCGGGGATCAGGCGTGGCGGGTGTTTGGCAACCGCCTTGGCGATCGCGCTGATATGGGCGGGCGTCGAGCCGCAGCAGCCGCCGACGATGTTGAGGAGACCGTCGCGGGCAAAGGCTTCGACCTGGGCTGCCATCTGGTCCGGGGTCTCGTCATATCGCCCGAATTCGTTTGGCAGGCCGGCGTTCGGATAGGCGCAGACGAAGGTGTCGGCGACACTCGAAAGTTCGTCGATGTGCGCGCGCATGGCATTGGCGCCGAGCGCACAGTTGAGCCCGATGGTGAAAGGCTCGGCATGGCGCACGGAATGCCAGAACGCCGTCGGCGTCTGGCCCGACAGCGTACGGCCGGAAAGATCGGTGATCGTGCCGGAGATCATCACCGGCAGTTCGATACCCTTCTCTGCGAACACTTCCTTGGTGGCGAAGATCGCCGCCTTGGCGTTGAGCGTATCGAAGATCGTCTCGATCAGGATGATATCGGCGCCGCCGTCGATCAGGCCGCGGATCTGTTCGGCATAGGCGATCCTGAGATCGTCGAAGGTCACCGCCCGGTAGCCCGGATTGTTGACGTCAGGCGAAATCGACGCGGTCCTATTCGTCGGGCCGAGCGCTCCGGCGACGAACCGGCGACGGCCGTCATGCGCTTCGGCGCGCCTTGCCGCCCGGCGCGCCAGGCGGGCGCCGTCACGATTGAGGTCGTAGACCATGTCTTCCATGCCGTAGTCGGCCTGGGCAATGCGGGTCGAGGAGAACGTGTTCGTTTCCAGGATGTCGGCGCCGGCGATGGCGTAGGAATAGTGGATGTCCTCGATCGCCTTCGGCTGCGTCAGGGTCAACAGGTCGTTGTTGCCCTGCTGATGGCAGGCACAACCGCCGAAGCGATCGCCACGGAAGTGATCCTCGACGAAACCCAGCTGCTGGATTTCCGTGCCCATTGCACCATCCATGATCAGGATGCGCTCGCTGGCCGCCTGCTTCAGCGCCCGCATGACTTCGGAGCCATCCGGCTTGGAGGAAAGGTCGCCGAAAAGGGCGTCGATGGCGGACATGGGAAATCTCCCGTTCTGAAAACGACAAGCAATAGTCAAGTCAATCACATAAAGACATCTTTATGTCAACATATGAACGGATTTAATTTGCCGCAATGACGTTGGCTTGGTAGCCTTGGCGCATGCGGTTTCAGTCTGCGCACAGGAGCGACAGAAAGGCGATTCCGCCTTTTGGGTGAACGCCACGGCAAAGAAAATGGCCCGCCGCGACCGCAGCGAGCCATGCGAATGCCATCAGAAGACAAACTCAGAGCGTTTCTGGCTTAAATTGAGCCGCGGAAACGCTCTGTCGCTTCGTTTTTCCGCATTTCCTGACGGAAAACCGCTTCGCACTTTTCCTGGAAATGCTCTAAAGACGGCCGAGGCAATCCTGCGTTTCATAGATGGCGCAGAGAATATGGTAGAAACTGCTCGCCGGCACCGGTTCGTCGACGAAACTGCCATCTGGTTTCTGCTTGTCGCGCCACAGCCCGGCCACCGGTGTCTCCAGGAACAGGTTGAGTGCCGAAGCCGCCCGCGCCGCCGAGGCGAGATAGCGCTCACGCTCCGCGCCTTCTGTGAGGGCTGCAAAACGAACCGAAGCCTTCAGCCATTCCGTCTGCGGCCAAAGCCGTGCGATCGGGTCGGCGACCGAGAAATCGTCGAAGAGCGTCATGACCGCGACATTGCGGGTCGGGCAGATGCCGTGCGCCTCGCCGATCGCAAACAGCCGCCGCGCCTTGACGATCGCCTCGGCATTGCCGCGCCGCTCGGCCCAGCGCAGCAACAGCCACGCCCATTCGAACAGATGGCCGGGCTCGACGATACGCCCCTTGTCACCCGGGAACGGCGCCCAGTCGTGGTCGAAGAACTCCCGCAACGCGCCGGTACCGCCGTCGATGAAATGATCCATCGCCAGATGCGCGATCTCGTCTGCAAGGTTGAACCAGGCGACGCGATCAAAGCCGACGACCTCCTCGCTCGCCAGGCACGCTTCGAACAGATGCATGTGCGGATTGGAGCAGAGCGGCAGCCGCGACGGATCGTCCTCTTCAAAGCCGATGAGCGGGTGCTTGCAGTGGGCCTCGATGCGTTGGCGCAAACCGTTGCTGCGCTCGATCATTTCCGGCCTGCGCTCGGGGAAGACCTCGGCCAGATAGGCAAAGGCCAGCAACGCGAAAGCCTGATTGTAGAGGTCGAAGGCGGCATCGATGAGGTTGCCGTCGGCATCCGCAAGCGCGCCGTAAAAGCCCGTCGGCTGCAGATAGACCCGATCGAAATAGGCAAGCCCGCCCTCGGCGGCACTCTTCCAGTCGCCCGCCCAGCCGCGCCTGCCGGCCTCGGCGAAACAGTAGACCTGACGCGGCTGCACCCGCGCCCGGCGATTGGCCCGCGTTGGCTCGCCGGCCATGTCGATGGTTTCGGCGAAACCGCCGCCCGTGGCATCGACGCCCTTTTCGCGCCAGAGCGGCAGGGCCCTTTCGGCCAGCCACGCCGACAAGATAGCGGATTGCGAGAAAATATCCTGCGGCAACGGTTCAGCCCTCGAGCTTCAGTTCATCATGGTTCTTGCCGAGCAGCTCGGCCAGCGCCTCGACCACCATGTTGTGGTCCTCGCGCTGCGGCAGGCCGGACACGGTCACCGCACCGATGCAGCCCGTGCCCTTGACGACGATCGGGAAACTGCCGCCATGGGCCGCATATTCGGCATCCGGAAGCCCGAGCTTCGCCTGCAGATTGGTCTGCTGCTTCAACAGCCCGAGGCCGGTCGAGTAGCTGCTCTTGAACAGGCGAAAAACGGTGTTGCGCTTGCGGCGCACCCAGTTCGGATTGTCAGGCGTCGCGCCCTCAAGCGCGGTATAAAACACCTGCATCGAAAACAGCGTGACATCGATGACGACGCCGAGCTTGCGTTCGGCGGCCATGCGGCGCAACGTCGTGCCCAGTTGCCATGCCATTTCCAGGTCGAAACTGTCGAATTGCAGCTCGCGCTCCTGTTGGCCGATGCGCTTGAGATCATTGTCGATATTCATGAAGCCTCCGCTCAATCCTTCCAGAGCCAAGCCGCGCCGCGCACGCCGGAACTGTCCCCGTGCATCGCCTTGCGAACAGGCGTTTCGAAACTGTCGCCAAAGAGGTAGTTGACCACCCGCGGCGGCACATCCTCATAGATCTCGTCGACATTCGACATGCCCCCGCCGAGCACGAAGACATCCGGGTCGACGATGTTGGTCAAAAGCGCAAGGCTGCGCGCCAGCCGGTCGACGAAACGATTGTAGACGCCTGTTGACGCCGGATCGCCGGCCCGCTTCGCCTCGATGATATCGCGACCACGCTTTTCGACGCCGGTGGTCAGGCGATAGTCGAGCTCGACCCCGGTGCCGCAGGCGTACATGTCGAGGCAGCCGTGTTTGCCGCACCAGCATTTGTGGCCGGGATACTCGTCCTTGGTCATCCATGGCAGCGGATAGTGGCCGATTTCGGCGGCGACGCCCTGGTAGCCGGCATGCACCTTCTTGCCGATCGCCAGCCCGCCGCCATGGCCGGTGCCGACAATCACGCCGAACACTGTCTGCGCGTCCTTGCCGGCACCGTCGACTGCCTCCGACACCGCCAGGCAATTGGCGTCGTTGGCGAGCCGCACCTTGCGGCCGAGCGCCTGTTCGAGGTCGCGCCCGAGCGGCTTGCCGTTGATCAGCACAGCGTTGGAGTTGCGCACGATACCGGTGCGCGGATTGGGACTGCCGGGAATGCCGATGCCGATCGATCCTTGTTCGCCCGCCGTCTTTTCGGCGGCGGCAACAAGGCCGTGAACGGCCAGAATGCAGTCGTCATAGCCGCTGGTCGGGGTCGCGACGCGGTGGCGGGCGCGCGTTTCACCATCGCGATCAAGCGCGATGACTTCCATTTTCGTGCCGCCCCAATCAATTCCGATGAACATGTCTGGATCAGGTCTCTGGGTGAAGGTCGCATGAAGGAGCGCCAGCCTCCTCAAGCCGGCGCTGATCACTGCTTAGCATCCGAAAGACGGGAAACACCAGCCCCCGATTTCGGCACGCCTCGGTAGAGGAGGAAACCGGATTGGACAGGCGCCTTCCGCTATCCCCTGCATTCCCGGCACCGCACGCCATGCCCTATTTCGCGAAGGCACCGCGCAAAAACACTTGGCGAAGAGGCCTTGCTTTTGTATGGGTGCTATCCGAGTGGTCCCGTAGCTCAGCAGGATAGAGCACCAGATTCCTAATCTGGGGGTCGCGCGTTCGAATCGCGCCGGGATCACCATCCTTCTCGTCAGCAGGACAAATCACAGGCGCGACGCTCCGCCGAGCCGGCTCTTGCGATGCCGATGCACCCGATGCCGATGTAAGCGATCATGGTTCAGCTGCTTGTGACCTACATGGAAATGCGCACTCGGCCGACTGGCGAGCCTTTGCTGCCGCCTGTCGAGGGCACGGCGTTTGCGCCTGAGCGCTTGGCAGCAGAGGAATTCCTCTCGCTCTACCGCGCAGTCGCCGAACCTTTGCGCTGGGATCAGCGACTGCGCATGCCTGCCGATGAGCTCGATGCCTTTTTGCGCAGCCCGTCGACCGCGCTCTATATCCTGCGGGTGGAAGGCAGTGCCGTCGGGCTCTGCGAATTCGAGCGCGCTGACACTTCCGATGTCGAACTCACCCATTTCGGCCTGATCCCGCAAGCGCAGGGAAGAAGGCTGGGGCCGTTTCTTCTCGATGGCTCACTGCGTGCCATCTGGGATCGGGCACCGGATCGCGTCTGGCTGCACACGGATACCTGGGATCACGCCAAGGCACAGGACACCTATCGCCGCGCCGGCTTCGGCATTTTCATGCAGAGGCTCGAAGAGTTCAGCGTCTAGCCAACCGATTGCCGCGCATTCACGAAGCCGTGAGTTTCTGCCCGTTCTCCGGCACAAAACATGCCCTCATCCATTTCCCCAATGAAAGGAAATGGTGAAGCCAATGAAAAAGCTGGCAATTGTTGCGCTTTCGCTGGCAACGGCCTTCTCCAGCGCAGCCCCGGTACAGGCATTCCCGTCGGTAACACCCATGAAGGCAGGCATCTCCGACGTCGAGACCGTGCAGTACTATCACCGCCGCTGGTATCGCGGATACGATGGCTACCGATGGCGGGGCGATCGGCGCTATTACCGTCACCGCCACTGGGATGACGACGACGACGATGACAATGTAGGCGCGATCATCGGCGGCCTTGCCGCCGGCGCCATCATCGGCGGGCTGATGGCCCAGCCGAGACGGTACTATGGCGGCAACGCCCATACGAGCTGGTGCTACAGTCGATACAGCTCCTACCGGGCATGGGACAATACCTTCCAGCCCTATTATGGCGCCCGCCGCGCCTGCTACTCGCCTTATCGGTAAACCTGCGATGAAGGCCCTGCCGCCCGTCTGGGCGGCGGGTGAAAGCATAACCTGATGTAAGGCAAGCACTTTCCTGAGCGCAGGACAGCCGATTTCGTCGTGTTCAAGCGTCGAGCAGCGCGCTCCGCTTGATCAATGCGTGCCCGCCCAAAGCGAAAAGTGCTCCCTCATCGATCCCTCCCCTGACTGATCAGCGTCGCCGGCCCCGCTGCCATGATGACCGTCGGTTTTGGCTGCGGCTTGACATTTCCGTAAGGCTGACCTTATCATTCCAATATAAAGTATCTTAGTACATAACTATGATATAACTATAAGAGAGGAACATAAGATGAAATCAGCAAGGATTGCACTGCTTCTGGGAACGGCACTCATCGCCTCCTCGTCCTTCGCCTTCGCGCAGGAAAAGGGCGGCGTCATCAACGTCGCCACGGTCGGCGAGCCGCCGACGCTCGACCCTATGGCTTCGACGGCCGACCTGGTCGGCATCGTCTCGCAGCATATGTTCGAGACGCTCTACACCTTCGACAAGGATTGGAAGCCGACGCCGCTTCTGGCTGTGGCCATGCCGGAAATCAGCGCCGACGGCAAAACCTACACGATCAAGCTGCGCTCCGGCGTCAAGTTCCATGACGGCACCGACATGGATGCGACCGACGTCGTCGCCTCGCTCGAGCGCTGGACGAAGACCGCCTCGCGCGGCAAGCAGACGGCAACGACGATCGCCGGCATCGAGGCCGTCGACCCGACCACGGTCAAGATCTCGCTCAACACCCCCTATGCGCCGCTGGTCTCGCTGCTCGCCTTCAACAATTCCGCGGCAATCGTACTGCCTTCGGAAAAGCAGGCTGAGCCGATGGTCGATTTCGTCGGCACCGGCCCCTACAAGCTCAAGGAGCGCAAGGCCGACCAGTACATCCAGCTTGAGCGTTACGACGGCTATGTCTCGCCCGAGGGCGAAAGCAACGGTTATGGCGGCGCGCGTCACCAGTATGCCGACGAGATCCGCTTCGTGCCGGTTCCCGACCCGAACACCCGTGTCGAGGCCGCCGTCTCCGGTCAGTACGACTACGTCGATTCGCTGCCGGTCGAATCCTTCGAACGGGTGAAAGGCTCGAGCGCTTCCGAACCTGTGATGCTGCAGCCTTTCGGCTGGCCTGTCTTTGTCCTCAACTCAGGCAACGGCATGACCAAGAATCTGGAACTGCGCAAGGCGATCCGCGCCGCACTCAGCATGGAAGACATGATGGCGGCCGCCTTCGGCAGCACCGACTTCTACGCGCTCGATGCCGCCCTCTACCCGGCGCAGTATGTCTGGCGCACCGAAGCCGGCACGGAAGGCGGCTACAATGTCGCCGATCCGGAAAAGGCAGGCGAACTCTTGAAGGCTACCGGCTACAAGGGTGAGCCGCTGCGCATCCTGACCAGCCGCCAGTACGAGTTCCACTACAAAATGGCACAGGTCGCCGCCGAGTATCTGAAGCTCGCGGGCTTCACCGTCGATCTGCAGGTGGTCGACTGGGCAACGCTCACCCAGCGCCGCGCCGACCCGACACTCTGGGATATCTATATCACCCACAGCCCGTTCCTGCCGGAACCGGCGCTGATCGGCATGATGTCGACCAAGGCGCCCGGAAACTGGGATACGCCGGCCCGCGCCAAGGCCGTCGATGCCTTCAACGCCGAATCGGATGCTGGCAAGCGCGTCACACTCTGGGCCGACGTCCAGAAGGTGATCTACGAGGAAGTGCCGTTCATCAAGATCGGCGACTTCAACGCCCTGTCGGCAAAGACCAAGACGCTTGACGGCGTCTCCCCCGCGCCGTGGCCCTACTTCTGGAACGCTTCGATCAAGAAGTAAGCTTTCATCCACTTGAAGCCTTCGGCGGGCGGTCTTTCCCTTCACGGATTGCTGCCCGCCGGATAGCCCGGCGCTGCCTTGCCAGTGCCCGTGCGGAAGAAGTTCGAGGCACCCATGATACGCTATATTCTCCAGCGCCTGTTCGGCATGATCGTGGTCATGGCGCTCGTCGTCACCATTGTCTTCGTCATCGTCCGCGTGACACCCGGCGATCCCGCCGCCGTCATGCTCGGACCGGAAGCGACGCAGCAAGACATCGCCGAATTGCGCACCAAGCTTGGTCTCGACCAGTCGCTCGGCCTGCAATATGTCTACTATATCGGGCAGCTGCTGCAGGGCGATCTCGGCCAGTCGATCTTCCTCAACCAGCCGGTCACTTCGGCGCTTGCCGAGCGTGCCGAGCCGACCTTCTTCCTGACCCTGTTCTCGATTCTGATCGCCAGCGGCATTGCGCTGCCGATCGGCATCTACGCCGCCTACCGCCGCGGCTCCTTCGTCGACCAGGCGGCCACCACGCTGGCGATGCTTGCCGCCAGCATTCCGAGCTTCTGGCTCGGCCTGATCCTCATCCAGTTCCTCGCGGTCCGCCTCGGCTGGTTCCCGGTTTCGGGTTACGGCGGGCCGGGTTCATCCTTCGCAGAGCGCATGTACCATCTGACCTTGCCGGCCATTGCGCTCGGGGTCGTCTCCTCGGCGCTGATCCTGCGCTTTACCCGCGCCTCGATGCTCGATGTGCTCGGCGACGACTTCATCCGCACCGCCCGCGCCAAGGGTCTCGGCGAACGCAAGGTGGTAATGAAACACGCGCTGAAGAATGCCCTCATCCCGATCCTGACCATCATCGGTCTCACCGCCGCGGTTCTGATCTCCGGCGCCGTCGTCACAGAAACCGTCTTCGGCCTTCCGGGCGTCGGCAATCTCGTCGTCTCCGCCGTGCTCAGGCGCGACTACCCTGTGATCCAGGGCGCGCTGCTCGTCATCGCCGCTCTTTACGTGCTGATCAATTTCGCGATCGACATGCTCTATCTCCTCGTTGATCCAAGGGTTCGCTACTGATGACCGCCACCGTATCAACCCCTGTCGCAAGCGAGCGTGCCAAGTTCCTGCGCCGCCTGCTCAAGCGCAAGACCGTTGCCTTCGGTCTCTTCGTTCTCGTCGTCTTCGTGCTCCTGGCCGTCTTCGCGCCGCTGATCGCGCCCTATGCGCCCGGCAAGCTGTCGATCGTCAACCGCCTGTCGCCGCCGAGCCTGCAATGGTTCTTCGGCACTGACGAATTCGGGCGCGACGTGTTTTCGCGCACGCTCTATGCCGGCCGGCTTTCGCTGCTCGTCGGCGCCGCCGTCGTCACGCTCGCAACGATCGTCGGTGTCGTCATGGGCCTCGTCGCCGGCTTCTTTCCGAAGCTCGACGCGCCGATCGCCCGCCTGATCGACGCGATGATGGCCTTTCCCGATATCCTGCTGGCGATCGCGCTCGTCGCCGCCCTCGGCCCGTCGCTGACGACGGTGATCGTCGCGCTCAGCGTCGTCTACGCGCCGCGGCTGGCGCGGGTGGTGCGCGCCTCGACGCTGGTGATCCGCGAGCTGCCCTATGTCGAGGCGGCTCGCGCGCTCGGCATCTCGACGCCGCACATCATGACGCGGCATGTGCTGCGCAACCTGCTCTCGCCGATCCTGGTGCAGGGCACGTTCCTATTTGCCCATGCCATGCTGGCCGAAGCCGGGCTTTCCTTCCTCGGCGTCGGCGTCAGTCCTGAGATCCCGACCTGGGGCACGATGATCGCCTCGGGCCGGCAATATATCGGACAGGCCGATTGGGTGACGCTGTTTCCCGGCATCGCCATCGTGCTTTCGGTTCTGTCCCTGCAGATGGTTGGCGATGGTTTGCGCGACATGCTCGACCCCCGCCTCAGAAAGGACCTGTGATCCATGCCCACCGCAACCCGTAGCACCAGCCCCGTGCTGATCAGCAACGTGAAGCCCGTCGCCTTCGGCATGGCGGCACCGAGCGAAACCGTCGACATCCTGATCGGTGGCGACGGCACCATTGCCCGCATCGGCAGCCAGTTGTCGGCGCCTGAAGGCACCCAGCGCATCGACGGCAAGGGTGCCTGGATTTCGCCCGGCTGGATCGATCTGCACGCCCATGTCTGGCATGGCGGCACCGACATTTCGGTCCGGCCGCAACTCTGCGGCATGGAGCGCGGCGTCACCACCATCGTCGACGCCGGTTCGGCCGGCGAAGCCAACTTCCATGGTTTTCGCGAATACATCATCGAGCCGGCGCGCGAGCGCATCAAGGCCTTCCTCAATCTCGGCTCGATCGGCCTCGTCGCCTGCAACCGCGTCAGCGAGCTCAGCGACATCCGCTCGATTGACATCGACCGCATCATCGCCTGCTACCAGGAAAACCGCGAGCATATCGTCGGCCTGAAAGTGCGCGCCAGCCACGTGATCACCGGCTCCTGGGGCGTAACCCCGGTCAAGCTCGGCAAGAAGATCGCCAAGATCCTCAAGATCCCGATGATGGTGCATGTTGGCGAACCGCCGGCGCTCTATGACGAAGTGCTTGAAATCCTCGGCCCCGGCGACATCGTCACCCATTGCTTCAACGGCAAGGCCGGCAGTAGCATCATCGAGGACGAAGACCTGTTCGAGCTTGCCGAGCGCTGCGCCGGCGAAGGCATCCGGCTCGACATCGGCCATGGCGGCGCGTCGTTTTCGTTCCGCGTCGCGGAAGTCGCCATTGCCCGCGGCCTGCTGCCCTTCTCGATCTCCACCGATGTGCACCTGCGCAGCATGAACCAGTCAGTCTGGGACCTCGGCACCACCATGTCGAAGCTCTTGAGCGTCGGCATGCAGTTCGAAAAGGTCGTCGAGGCCGTGACGCAGGCTCCGGCCTCGGTCATTCGCCTGCCGATGGACGGGCTTCTGACCGTCGGCGCGCGCGCCGAGTTCACCCTCTTCGATCTCGTCGATTCCGAACTGCGCGTCTTCGATTCACTTGGAGCCGAAGCGCATCTCAACCGCCTCTTCGAGCCGCGATATGCGCTCATGGGCACGGACGTCGTGGCGGCAAACAGATACCAGCCGCAGCATGTCGAATGCCCCGACCACAGCCACGGCTTCAGCTACCGTTGAACCATCACAGAACACAGAAACTGGCAGGATATCGCGTGAACAGTTTGGACCATAAGACCAAGGGCCGTGTGCCGGCTTCGCCCTACCAGAGGCTTGCAGCCCTCGGCATCGACCTGCCCCCGGCACCGCCGCCGATCGCCAACTTCGTCACCCATGTTCAGGAGGGCAACATTCTCTACCTCTCCGGACAGGGCCCGCGCGAGGTCGACGGCCACCTGCATGCCGGCAAGGTCGGCGCCGACGTCGACGTTGAAAGCGCCTATGAGCACGCGCGGCTGACGGGCATCAATCTGCTGGCGGTGATGCATGATGCGCTCGGCGATCTCGGCCGCGTCAAGCGCATCGTCAAGCTCCTCGGCATGGTCAACGCCGTACCGGACTTCGCCGATCATCCGCAGGTGATCAATGGTTGCTCCGACCTGCTGATCGACGTCTTCGGCGAAGCGGGGCAGCATGCCCGCTCGGCCGTCGGTTTCGGATCGCTTCCCGGCAACATCACCGTCGAGATCGAAGCGATCGTCTCGCTTCACGAGTGACGGTTTAAGGGAGGTCGGATCAATGGCTGCGCCAGCCCATCATCTTCTCGATCCGCTCGGCGGAAACCCTGACGTGATCGGCGTAGAAGTTGCGATCGTCGACGATCTTCTGTTCGGGCAGAACGATGGAGATGGTCGCGACGCAGCTGCCCTTGTCGTCGAGGATCGGGGCGGCGACGCAGGCGACCGCATAGTCGGATTCACCGGCCTGGATCGAAAGCTTGGCGGCAAGCGCCGTCTCGGCCTGGCTCGACAGTGCGGCCGGATCTACATCGGCCCGGCCCGTCGGCGATGTGCGGGCGCAACGGCGGAACAGCTCCAACCTCTCGTCGGAGGGCAGATGGCCGACCAGCAATCGTCCGGAGGCCGTCCAGTTAAGCGGCACCCGGGTGCGACCCTGGATGTCACCTGGAAATGGCCGGGGCCGTCCGCCATGGCGAGCACCTGCATGTAGTCGCCGTCGCGACCGCAGAGCTGGATGGTTTCGGCAACCTCGCGACCGAGATCATGCATCTCCCGCGTCGCCACGCCGAGGAAATCGAGCGAGCGCGCATAGGCGAGACCGTAATGGTAGAGCCTGTCACCGAGCCAGACCTGGCCGTCGGCATCGCGGCTGAGCAGGTTCTTTTCCACCATGTCGTCGACGATGACATAGGCCGTCGACAGCGGCGCGCCGACCGCTTTGGCAATCGCGTAGACGCCGCTCGGAGAACCGGTCTCGTAGAGGAAGTCGAGCACCTGCAATGCCCGATCCATGCCGCTTACGCGCGAACGGCGGGTCTTGCCGGTCGGCTCCATGTCGTCGCCGGCTTCGGCGGCAATCGTCGTCTTGTCCAAGGGTCTACTCCCATGCAATTCGAAATTCGCATCAGATGGGCGGTCAGCAACGGCTTTCCGTCTCACCCGCGACAACGGCCGGTTCGGCGATCCGAAACGGCCCGTTCATATCTCATTACTATGGTAGATATTCCGCGAAAACGGAATAGCTTAACCTGTTCCGACTGCCAGAAAATCATATGGAGACCACCATGCCTGACCGCGACATCCGCGAAGCTCTCGGACTTCGGCCCGTTATCAACGTATCCGGCACGATGACCAGCCTCGGCGCATCGATCGTGGTTCCGGAAGCGATCGCCGCGATGACAGGCATACTGCCGCAATTCGTCGAGATCAACGACCTGCAGCGCAAGATCAGCCCGGTGATTGCCCGGCTGACGGGCGCCGAGGCCGGCTTCATCACCGCCTCCTGCTCCGCCGGCATCAGCCTTGCAGTCGCCGGCACCATGACCGGCAACGACCTCGCCGCGATCGAGCGCCTGCCCGATGCCACGGGCTTGAAGAACGAAGTCATCATCCAGATGGGCCATGTCGTCAGCTATGGTGCGCCGGTCGACCAGGCGATCCGCATTGCCGGCGGCAAGCCGGTGCTCGTCGGCCAGGCGACGTCGGCCTATCGCTATCACATCGAAGGCGCCATCAACGAGCGCACGGCGGCTGCCATCTATGTCGTCTCCCACCATGTGGTTCAGTACGGCCTTATCGGGCTCAAGGAATTCGCCGAGGCCTGCCATGCCAAGGGCGTGCCGGTCATCGTCGATGCCGCATCCGAATATGATCTGAAGATCTTCCTCGAACAGGGCGCGGACATCGTCCTCTATTCCGGTCACAAATTCCTGGGCGGCCCGACCTCCGGCATCGTCGCCGGCGAAAAGACGCTGGTGCGCAACGCCTTCCTGCAGAACCTCGGCATCGGCCGCGGCATGAAGGTCGGCAAGGAAAGCATGCTCGGCGTGATGGCAGCCCTCATCGCCTGGGAAACGCGCGACCACCAGGGGATCCGCGACCGCGAGGCCGGCTATCTCCATCTCTGGCGCGACACGCTCGACGGCCGCCCGGGCGTCAAGCACGTGATCGAAGCTGACCCGACCGGCAATCCGCTCGACCGCCTGCGCGTCACCATCGATCCGCAGGAAGCCCACATCACCGCCTGGGATCTCGCCGATGCGCTGGCGCGCGGTCAGCCGCCGATCATCGTGCGCGACCACGAGGTCGAGCACAATTACTTCTATCTCGACCCCTGCAACCTGCACCCCGGCCAGGAAACCATCGTGGCAGACCGCCTTTCCGAGGAGCTGACAAAGGCGCGCAGCTCCAACGAGATCATCGCCACGCCGCTTCATGAGCGCAATGCCCGCCGCTTCGCCGGCCTGTTGCGCTGGCCCGACTGAGACCGATCCGCCCACCCCGTGCAGAACGACAAGGAATGTGAGACATGACCCGCACCGACGCTGCCACCGATCCGTCGAAAGCTGTGCTTTCGGTCGAGAACCTGACAACCTCGTTTCTGGTCGACGGCGCCTGGAAGCCTGTGGTGCGGGACATCTCGTTCTCGGTCATGCCGGGAGAGACGGTGGCGATCGTCGGTGAATCCGGCTCGGGCAAGAGCGTGACGTCCCTTTCGATCATGCGCCTGCTGCAGAAGGACATGAGCCGAACCGAAGGGCGAGTCATGCTCGGCGGCTGCAACATCCTCGATCTGCCGGAAAGCGACATGCGCCGCGTGCGCGGCAACGAAGTGGCGATGATCTTCCAGGAGCCGATGACCAGCCTGAACCCGCTGTTCACCATCGGCGACCAGATTTCCGAAGCGCTGCTCTGCCATCGACCGATGAGCAAGGCGGAAGCGAAGGCCGAGACCATTCGCCTGCTCGACAAGGTCAGGATCCCGTCGGCCGCTTCCCGTTTCGACGAATACCCGCACCGCTTCTCCGGCGGCATGCGCCAGCGCGTCATGATCGCCATGGCGCTTGCCAGCCGTCCGAAGCTCCTGATCGCCGACGAGCCGACGACCGCCCTCGACGTGACGATCCAGGGACAGATCCTCGACCTCATCAAGGTGCTGCAGGAGGAGGAAGGAACGTCCGTCCTGTTCATCACCCACGACATGGGCGTGGTTGCGGAGATCGCCGACCGCACCGTGGTGATGTTCCGCGGCGAAGCGGTGGAAACCGGCCGGACGGACGACATCTTCCTGCGCGCCAAACATCCCTATACCCGCGCACTTCTCTCGGCCGTACCGATGCTCGGCTCGATGAAGGGCAAGCCGCAGCCGCTGCGTTTTCCTGTTATCGACAGCGTCACTGGCCTGCCGGATACGCCGGCCGAGGGAACGAGCACGGTCGCTCAGACCCGCCCGATCCTTGAGGTGAAAAACCTCGTCAAGCGCTTCGACATTCATGCCGGGCTGCTCGGCAAGCTGCAGGGCCGCGTGCACGCCATCGAAAACGTCTCCTTCAGCCTGCAGCCGGGCGAAACGCTGTCGCTCGTCGGCGAATCCGGCTGCGGCAAGTCGACCACCGGTCGCGCCATCATGCGGCTGATCGAACCGCAGAGCGGGTCGGTCGTTCTCAACGGCCAGGACGTGCTGGCCATGGATCGCAAACGCTTGCGCGAAATGCGCCGGACCATGCAGATGATCTTCCAGGATCCCTTCGCCAGCCTCAATCCTCGCATGACCGTGGGGGCTGCGATCGCCGAACCCTATCTCGAGCACAAGCTCGGCACCGCGAGCCAGGCCCGCGACAAGGTCGCCGACCTGCTGGAGCGCGTCGGCCTGCAGGCCGACATGGCCGCGCGCTACCCGCATGAATTCTCCGGCGGACAGCGCCAGCGTGTCTGCATTGCGCGGGCGCTGGCGCTCGATCCGAAGGTCATCGTTGCCGACGAATCGGTCTCGGCCCTCGACGTCTCGATCAAGGCGCAGGTCATCAACCTTCTGCTCGACCTGCAGGCGAGCCTCGGCCTTGCCTATCTCTTCATCTCGCACGACATGGCCGTCGTCGAACGCGTCAGCCACCGTGTCGCGGTAATGTATCTCGGCGAGATCGTCGAGATCGGCCCGCGCACCGATATCTTCGAAAACCCGCAGCACCCCTACACCCGCAAGCTGATGGCAGCCGTGCCGATCGCCGATCCGACCCGGCGGCACACCAGGCGCAATGTCGCCAGCGACGAGATCAAGAGCCCGATGCGCGCGCCCGACTATGTCGTGGGCGAGCGGCAGTACCGCCAGATTTCGGCGGAGCACTTCGTGCAAGTGTAGAAAGCGGGCGCTTAAAACCGCGCCGTCACTTGTCTGGCGTGCAGACGCGCAGGCGATGGCCATCGGGATCGAGCGCGACAAAGGTGCGGCCGAAGACGGCGGTCATCAGGTCCTGCTCGATCGGGATCCCAGCCTTGCGCCATTCCGCGTAAAGCCGCTCGACCTCGGCGTCGTCCTTGACCATGAAGGCGATCTCCATCCGGTGGCCCGAACCGGAGGAGACGAAGTTCGCGGCCTTGGTGGACCAGAGGCTGAAGTTCAGGCCGTTATCGAGGGCATAGGCGACGTAGGCCGGAAAGGCCGCAACCGGCCCACGGCCAAGCAGCCGTGTGTAGAAGGCGGCGCTCTGTTCAGGATCTTCCACGTAAAGCAGGATGAGGTTCGGGGTCAGCATCGTCGATCATCTCCGTTGTTCGATGGTCGCAAGCTAGCGCGTGCCACTGTCAGCTTTTGTCAGCATCGAAATCATGCCCGGCGCAAAAAAGCCGCCGCTCCGAGGATGGAGCCGGCGGCCTTGTCGGACCATGCTAACCACTGAGGTCGGCGTCTGCGTCAGAAGACGGCCAGATATTTCAACAGCGAGATGATACCGATAACGAGCACGATAGCCTGCACGATCTGTTTCGCCCGGCCGTCCAGCGGCAGGCGCTGAACCAGATAAAGCACGAGCACGATGACGAGGAACGTGATCAGAATGCTGATAAGAAGCCCCATAGACAAACTCCCTTTTCAAGGCGACGCGAAGTCGTCTGAGTTGTAACTATGAGGCGAGCCGAAAAGTTCCAATACTGGCAAATACTTATTTAGATAAGGCTGGGTTCCGGCCTCCGTCCCTGCCGACTGGCAGCAGTTCCGCGCACACGAAATCAGAGCTCGCGGCGATCATGCCGCGCACGACTGGCTCATCAGCGTTGATTGCATGGAAGATCGGGAGAAGGGTGTCAGCCGGCCGCCTTGCAGGCGATCCCGGCATCATTCTCGCCCTTCGTCGCATCGTAGAGCGTTGCCTCGTCACCTTTCGTCCACCAGATATACTGGCCGCCGGCATACTTGGCACCCGATGCGGAAATCACGTTAGAGGCGACGGTGAAGTTGCCGTCGAGGGTGAAGGTCACCAATGAGGCCGGGCCGGCATTGATGTATTCGGCTTCGACCGTCTTGCCGCCGCAGTCATAGCGCGCCGACTGGCGATCGACGGTCTCTGCCCCCGGAACCGAAATCGTGACATCGACACTGCCCGATCCGCCCGCTGCCATCGACGCCAGCGTCAGCGCCGGCGCGCCGGCCGACTTGCCGAGGACCAGTTTCGACCCTTCGACATCCCAGGAAAGCTCGGTGCGCAGTGCCGCCAGGAATTTCTGTTCCTGATCCATCACCGCCGGCACGCACATCTTGCGGGTCGAGGCCGCCGGGCCGAAGGTGATCTTCGCACCGGAAAGGCTGAAAGTACCGGTAAAGTGGTTGCAGCCGGCCATGCCGCCATAGGTTCCATCGTCGCGGATCTCCAGCGTCGACTGAAGATTGTCGATCACCCCGCGGCCGGCGATATCTTCGGCAAGCCAGATGCCGACAAGCTGTTGCGGCACGTTTTCGGCAGCGACCGTCTGCATTGAGGCCATTTCGATCAGCACGCAGGCGCAGGAAAGGGCGGTGGCGACTTTCAGCATCGGGAACTCCTTCGCGCTTCGACTCGTCGTCCGATTCTTAGCCCGATCACACGCCGGATTGAAGACCGCGCCCTTGTTGCACGTCGATTTCGCCTGTAGAGCCTAGCGCATACAATGAAGATCGGCATCGGTTTTCGGCAAAACCAAAACGCGGCTTCCCTCTGTCGGAGCGAGCGTTAGGCGCTCGGCCGGGCGCTTGCGCCCCCGCCCCGCTGTAAGGCTGGAAGAACGAACAAGAACATGGGAATTGGCATGGCATCCCGCGAAAACGCGAAGCGCCGACTGACGATCCTGGGCTCGACCGGCTCCATCGGCACCAATACGCTCGATGTCGTCGAGCGGCTGGGCGGTCGCGACAGTTTCGAGATCGTCGCTCTGACCGGAAACGGCAACATTCCGCTGCTGGCGCAGCAGGCGATTGTCCACGGCGCAGAGCTTGCCGTTACCGCCGACGACAGCCATTACGCCAGCCTGAAGACAGCGCTCTCCGGCTCCGGCATTGAGGTTGCGTCAGGCAGGAGCGGCCTGATCGAGGCGGCGGAGCGCGACGCCGGCTGGGTGATGGCGGCAATCGTCGGCAATGCCGGACTTGCCCCGACGCTGGCCGCCGCAAGCCGCGGCGCCGACATCGCGCTTGCCAACAAGGAATGCCTGGTTTCCGCCGGCAGCCTGTTCATCGAAGCGGTCAGGAAGGGCGGCGGCCGCCTCTTGCCGGTCGATAGCGAACACAACGCCATCTTCCAGGTGCTGGAAGAGCACCAGCGCCATGCCGTCGAGCGCATCATCCTCACAGCCTCCGGCGGCCCCTTCCGCACCAAGACACTCGAAGAGATGCGCCACGTGACGGCCGACGTCGCCCGCGCCCATCCGAACTGGTCGATGGGTCTGAAGATCTCGATCGACAGCGCCTCGATGTTCAACAAGGCGCTGGAGATGATCGAAGCCAAGCACCTGTTCGGCCTCAGGCCGGAGCAGATCGAGGTGATCGTGCATCCGCAGTCGGTCATCCACTCGATGGTCGGCTACACCGATGGCTCGGTGCTGGCGCAGCTCGGCTGCCCCGACATGCGCACCGCCATCGGCTATGCGCTCTCCTATCCCAGCCGCTGCGACCTGCCGATCGAACGGCTCGACTTCGCCAAGCTGTCGCGCCTCGATTTCGAAGCGCCCGATGAAATCAGGTTTCCGGCAATCCGCCTGGCGCGCCGCGCCATGGAACAGGGCGGCGTGCAGGGGGCCGTGCTGAACGGCGCCAAGGAGACGGCGCTGGAAGCCTTCATCGCCGGTCGGGCCGGGTTCCTGGACATGGCCGAAATTGTCGAGCAGGTAATGGACAAGCTCTCGGACCTGCCTGCGGCCGTCACCATGGACGATGTCTTTGCCGCCGACGAAAAAGCCCGACAACTGGCTGCCGGGCTGATCCGATAGTTTGCTGATCGGGCGTTCCCGCCCCTCATCCGGCTGCCGCCACTTTCTCCCCGCACGCGGAGAGAAGGTTAGGGGCAGATTTCTCGAAAGATAAGTGAAGCCTTACGCGACGGCCCGTGCCAGCGCGCAGCGCGACCACAGCGAATGCAGCGCGCCGACCAGATGGTCGATATCGGCATCCGAATGCAGCGGCGTCGGAGTGATGCGCAGGCGCTCGGTCTTCGTCGGCACCGTCGGGTAGTTGATCGGCTGCACATAGACGCCAAAATGGTCGAGCAGCAGGTCGGAGATCCACTTGCACTTGGCGGCGTCGCCGACCATGACCGGCACGATATGGCTCGGGTTCGGCATATGCGGAATGCCGCGCTGGTCGAGCAGCGAGCGCAGCCGGCGCACGCGCTCCTGATGGGCGAAGCGTTCGATCTGGCTTTCCTTCAGATGACGGATGGAGGCAAGCGCACCGGCCGCAAGCGTCGGTGGCAGCGCCGTCGTAAAGATGAAGCCCGAAGCAAAGGAGCGGATGAAATCGCAAAGCGCCGTCGAGCCGGTGATGTAGCCGCCCATGACGCCGAAGGCCTTGCCGAGCGTGCCTTCGATGACGGTGAGGCGATGCATCAGGCCTTCGCGCTCGGCGATACCGCCGCCACGCGGGCCGTATATGCCGACGGCGTGCACTTCGTCGAGATAGGTCATCGCGCCGTATTTGTCGGCGAGATCGCAGAGCTCCTTGATCGGGGCAATGTCGCCATCCATCGAATAGACGGATTCAAAGGCAATGATCTTCGGCGCGCGCGGATCGGCTGCGGCAAGCTTGGCTTCGAGGTCGGCCACCGAGTTGTGCTTGAAGATGACGCGTTCGCACTTGGAATGACGAATCCCCTCGATCATCGAAGCGTGGTTCCCGGCGTCTGAGAAGACGATGACACCGGGAATCTTCGAACAGAGCGTTCCAAGGGCGGCCCAGTTGGACACGTAACCCGAGGTGAACAGAAGCGCCGATTCCTTGCCATGCAGATCTGCGAGCTCGCGCTCGAGCAGCACATGGTAGTGGTTGGTTCCGGAAATGTTGCGGGTGCCGCCGGCACCGGCGCCGCATTCGTCGATGGCGCGTTTCATCGCCTCGGTGACGATGGTGTGCTGGCCCATGCCGAGATAGTCGTTGGAACACCAGACGGTGACTTCCTGAATGCCTTCAGCCGTGTGGCGCGCGGCCTTCGGAAAGTTGCCGCGATGGCGAGCGATATCGGCGAAAACCCGGTAGCGACCTTCCTGATGCAGCCCGTCCAGCTCGGTTTTAAAGAAATTCTCGAAATCCATCATCTTCTCCAGTGCCCTGCCGCTTTTTTTGATTCAAAGCGACCGGGGGTCAACCCCGCAATGCGACGCGGCCGCCGCCTGCGGCAAAAGGCCTCTAGTTTTGAACCGTTCCAAAGAAAGCCTTAGCGCATGTAAATCCCTCCAAGCTTGATCGAAGTCAAGCTTGGACGAAAAAAGGGCGGCCGAAACCGCCCTTTTTGACGCATCAAGACAGGCCCGCATTGCTCATGCTGCAGCCACCGCGCGTTTTGCCATCACCTTGACCAGATTGGCGCGATAGGCGGCATCCGCGTGGATGTCGGAAAGCAGGTCGGAAGCGTCGACCGGCACATTGGCAAGCGCATCCGGCGACCACTGCGACGAAAGCGCCGCCTCCATGTCCTTGTGCCGGAAGACGCCACTCGATCCGGCCCCCGTCACCGCGACGCGAACATCGCCATTGTCCCGGCGCACGACGAAGACGCCGGTCATGGCGTAGCGCGAGGCCGGGTTGGCGAACTTCTGGTAGGCTGCCTTTGCCGGAGCCTCGAAGGCGATCGCGGTCACCAGTTCGCCGTCTTCGAGCGCGGTCTCGAAAAGACCGGTGAAGAAATCGCCGGCGGCAATTTCCCGCCTATCGGTGACAATGGTCGCATCGAGCGCCAGCATCGCCGAAGGGTAGTCGGCAGCCGGATCGTTGTTGGCGATGGAGCCGCCGATCGTGCCCATGTGGCGCACATGCGGGTCGCCGATATGGCTGGCAAGCCCTGAGATCGCCGGGCACACGGCCGCCAGCTCGGCGGAGGACGCCACGTCGAAATGGGTGGCCGCAGCACCGATCCTCACGGTTCGCCCCGTCACCTTGATGCCCTTCATTTCCGCGACATGCCTGAGATCGATGAGGTCGGTCGGTGCGGCAAGCCGCTGCTTCATCGTCGGGATCAGCGTCATCCCGCCGGAGAGATATTTGCCCTCGCCTGCGGCCTGCTTGAGTTTGACGGCATCCTGGATAGAGGACGCCCGGTGATAATGGGTCTCGTACATGACACGTCCTCCCGCTCAGTTTGCGGCATGGGCGGCAGCCCACACCTTTTGCGGCGTCGCCGGCATCGTCAGCCGGTTGTTGCCGATGGCGTCGGTGATGGCGTTGATCAGCGCCGGCGGCGAGCCGATGGCGCCGGCCTCGCCGCAGCCCTTGATCCCGAGCGGATTGTTCGGGCAGGGCGTGTTCGAGGTCGAGACCGTGAATGACGGCAGGTCGTCGGCCCGCGGCATGGCATAATCCATGTAGCTTGCCGTCAAGAGCTGGCCGTTTGCCGGATCGTAGTGAACGCCCTCGAGCAGCGCCTGGCCGATGCCCTGCGCCAGGCCGCCATGCACCTGCCCCTCGACGATCATCGGGTTGATGATGTTGCCGAAATCGTCGGCGGCGACGAACTGGATGATCTTGGTCTGCCCCGTATCGGGATCGACCTCCACTTCGCAGATGTAGCAGCCGGCGGGGAAGGTGAAGTTGGCCGGATCGTAGAACGCGCCCTCTTTCAGCCCCGGCTCCATGCCCGGCGGCAGGTTGTGGGCGGTATAGGCGGCAAGCGCCATCTGGAACCACGGTACCGTCTTGTCGGTGCCGGCGACCTTGAGTTCGCCGTTCTCGATGACGATGTCGCTTTCATCCGCCTCCATCAGGTGGGCGGCGATCTTCTTCGCCTTGGCTTCAACCTTGTCGAGCGCCTTGACGACGGCCGACATGCCGACCGCCCCCGAGCGCGAGCCGTAGGTGCCCATGCCCATCTGCACCTTGTCGGTGTCGCCGTGGACGATGTTGACGCTGTCGATCGGCACGCCGAAGCGATCGGCGACCAGTTGGGCGAAGGTGGTTTCATGCCCCTGCCCGTGGCTGTGCGACCCGGTCAGAACCTCGATGGTGCCGACGGCATTGACTCGGACCTCGGCCGATTCCCAGAGACCGACGCCGGCACCGAGCGAGCCGACCGCCGCCGACGGCGCGATGCCGCAGGCCTCGATATAGCAGCTCATGCCAATGCCGCGCTTCATCCCGCGTTTAGCGGCTTCCGCCTTGCGGGCAGCAAACCCGTTCCAGTCGGAGGCCTGCATCGCGGCATTGAGCGAGGTTTCGTAATCGCCGGCATCGTAATTCATGATGACGGGCGTCTGGTGCGGGAAGGTGCGGATGAAGTTGATCCGCCGGAGTTCCGCCGGCGAAACTCCAAGCTCTCGCGCCGCCGTCTCCATGGTGCGCTCCAGGAGATAGGTCGCTTCCGGGCGGCCAGCGCCGCGATAGGCATCGACCGGGGCAGTGTTGGTGTAGACGGTGCGCACATTGGCGTGGATCGCCGGTATGTCGTACTGGCCCGACAGGAGCGTCGCATAGAGATAGGTCGGCACCGACGAGGAGAACAACGACATGTAGGCGCCGAGATTGGCAACCGTATCGACCTTCAGCCCGATGATCCGGTTGTTGGCATCGAACGCCATCTTCACCTTCGAGTGGTGGTCGCGGCCATGCGCATCGGTCAGGAAGGCTTCCGTGCGGTCGGAGGTCCATTTCACCGGCACGCCGGTACGCTTGGAGGCCCAGAGACAGACGACCTCTTCCGGATAGATAAAGATCTTCGAGCCGAAGCCGCCGCCGACATCCGGCGCGATGACACGCAGCTTGTTTTCGGGCGCGACATTATAGAACGCGCTCATCACCAGCCGCGCCACATGCGGGTTCTGGCTGGTGGTGTAGCAGGTGTAGTGATCGTCGCCGCCATCATAGATCCCGAGCGTGGCGCGCGGCTCCATCGCGTTCGGCGACAGGCGGTTGTTGTGGATAGTGATCTCGGTCACATGCGCAGCCGAGGCGATCGCCTTGTCGGTGGCGGCGGCATCGCCGATCTGCCAGTCGAAGATCAAGTTGTTGGGTGCTTCCGGGTGAAGCTGCGGCTGCCCCTGCTCCAGCGCCTTGGTCGCATCGGTGACGACGGGCAGTTCCTGGTAATCGACGACGACGGCTTCGGCGGCATCCTTCGCTTCCGCAATGCTGTCGGCAACGACGATGGCGACGGCGTCACCGACGTAACGCACCGTCTCGTGCGCGAGCGGCCGCCAGGCGCCCATCTTCATCGGCGATCCGTCCTTGGAATGGATCATCCAGCCGCAGATGAGATTGCCGATACCGTCGGCGAGCAGTTGCTCGCCGTCGAGCACGCCGATCACGCCGGGCATGGCCTTGGCCGCCGCCGCGTCGATCGACTTGATCTTCGCATGCGCATAGGGACTGCGCACGAAGATCGCATATTTCATGCCCGGCACCGACATGTCGTCCGTATAGCGCCCCTTGCCGGTCAGGAACCGTTTGTCTTCCTTGCGCGCCACCCGCGCGCCAATACCTTCAACGCCCATTGCCGATCTCCTCCCGAGATATCCAGCGAAAGTCCTGCGGTGAAATGTGATCGCGGCGAAACGTCATCGCCGCGGGCCGGACTTCATTCGGCAGCGACGCGGGCGCCGCCCATCTCGGCTGCCGCCGCAAGGATCGCCTTGACGATGTTGTGGTAGCCGGTGCAACGACAGATATTGCCGTCGAGTTCGGCGCGCACGGTCGCCTCATCGAGCTGCCCGCCATGCCGGCGGATCATGTCGACCGCTGTCATCACCATGCCGGGTGTGCAGAAACCGCATTGCAGGCCATGATTGGCCTTGAAGGCGGCCTGCACCGGGTGCAGCTCGCCATTGGCGGCCAGTCCTTCGATGGTGGTGACCTGTGAGCCCGCCGCCTGCGCAGCGAGGGTGGAACAGCTCTTGACCGACATTCCGTCCATATGAACGACGCACGCGCCGCATTGCGACGTGTCGCAGCCGACATGGGTGCCGGACAGCCCAAGGTTCTCACGAATGAAATGCACCAGCAACGTCCGGTCATCACATTGACCGCTCACCTGACGGCCGTTGACCGTCATTGTAATTTTCGCCATTTCGCTCCTCCGGGTGGGTCAATGCCAACACGAGCGCGAACGGTAAGCCGGGTGATGATCTGTTCACGCGACCAGGTACGCGCCAACTGCTATCGATGCCCTTCGCCTCGATATCCCTCCTCCGGGTTCCCGCGGCTTGTTTGTATCATTGTCTTTTTTTGGAATGTCGCAACCGCCCAAGGGTCAGGCGCGATAAAAATTTTGCGTGATGGTTGTGTTAGCTGAAATCGGGCCTTCATGTCCCGTTCAGGAACGATATCATTATGTTGGCGGCGAAGAGAATCCGCCAGACCTCCTGTAGACTTTCACAGCGGCCGGTTTATTTTCTGAATTTGCAAGTTCAAGTGGAGAAAGACATCTCGTCTTTGCGCCAATCACTCAGGGACGGACGAGGCGACAGGCTGAAATCCGTAGAGATCGGAGAGAACAATAATGAAGAAAGCCATCGCACTTGTGCTGGTTGCGTTGTCGGTTGCGAGCTGCACCCAGACTGAAAAGGGTGCCGGCATCGGCGCCGTCTCGGGCGCGATCATCGGCGGCGCGATCACCGGTGACGTTCGTGGCGCAGCTGTGGGCGCTGCGATCGGCGGCGTTTCGGGCGCGGTCATCGGCCATGTCACCGAACAGCCGGGCCAGTGCTACTACCGCGACCGCTACGGCCGCCGCTACATCGACTCCTGCCCGCGCTAAGCCGCAAGGACGGTCGACAACATCGACACGACGTCCACCTGTCAAATGACGGACCGGACGAAACATCGCCCCTCATGGCCACCTGCCGTGAGGGGTTTTCGTTTTCCTGACTGTCTCGGCAATCTGCCGATCAGCCATCAGATCCCGGCAGCCGTATCGAGCGCGCAGGAATCGGGTGGCCCGCGACAACACAATCCTGTCAGCTGCCTCGAAATAGCTTGATCGAGGCCCACTCCATGCTGAAACCGCCTGCAACTACCTTGCCGCCAGCTTTCAAACACATCGCCTGGTCCAACCTGTTTGCGCAATTCTCCGAGCAAATCGCCTTGGCCGCAGCACCGCTTGCGGCAGTCCTTCTGCTTTCGGCTGGCCCCGCGGAATCGGGCTGGCTGCAGATGGCCCAGACGCTGCCGTTTCTGCTGCTCTCCATTCCGGCCGGCCTGCTCGTCGACCGCGCCTCGCGGCGAATGCTAATGGTCTTCTCGGAAATGCTGCGTGCCCTCTCCCTGGTCGCCACTCTGCTTTTGATTGCGAGCGGTATGCTCACCCTGCCGCTTCTGGCGATCATGGGTTTTGTCGGCGCAATCGGAACGGTCTGCTACAGTGTCGCCGCCCCGGCATTGATCCCGGCCATCGTTCCGCGCACGCAGCTCGCCGACGCCAATCGCTGGCTGGAGCTTGCCCGCAGCCTCGCCTATTCCGGTGGTCCGGCAATCGGCGGAGCAATCATCGCCTGGACCGGTGCCTCGCTCGCCTATGTTGCGGCCACCACGCTCTCCCTTCTCGCCGTCGTGCTGCTCGCCGGCCTTCGCGAACAGGAGCAAGCGGCCGGGCCGCAACGCAATCTGCTTGATGACCTGATCGAAGGCGCACGCTTCCTTGCCGGCCATGCGCTCCTGCGGCCGATACTTGTCTCCGCGGTCGTGTTCAACACATCCTGGTTCGTGCTGCAGGCGGTCTATGTCGCCTATGCTGTCCGCACACTCGGACTGACGGCAACGGGCGTCGGTGTCACGCTCGGCATCTATGGAGCCGGAATGATGATCGGAGCCTATGCCGCCCCGACACTTGCGCGCCGTATCCCCTTCGGCGTCATGATCGCGCTCGGTCCGCTCGGTGGTCTGCTCGCCGCCGTCGTCATGCTGCTGACGGTCTGGTTCCCCCTCGGCGCGCTTGCGGGAGTGAGCTTCTTTCTCTTCGGTGCGGGGCCGATTCTCTGGTCGATCGCCACCCTCACGCTCAGGCAGGCCATCACCCCAAACGCGATGCTGGGGCGGGTTTCAGCCTTCATTACCACGGCGACATTCGGCGCAAGGCCGATCGGCGCGGCGCTCGGCGCTCTCGTCGCCACCCACTTCGGCGTCAAGGCTTGCCTCGTGGTCGCGGCGACCGGGTTCCTCATCCAGTTCCTGGTGATCATCGCCTCCCAGGTTCCCCGTTTGCAGGGCCTGCCCGAACCGGCTTGACCCCATTCAACCGCATCAGCGCGACCATCTGACACCCCGCAAACGGCAATCCCGAGCACGGAGCCACCGCCGACGTTGTGGCGGCGGCGCCCGGTTTTTGTGCTGCGTTGACAACATTCCGGCTCTTTTTCAGGGAAATCGACCCGGAATCTGGGCCTCAGGGGTGGATGCGGCCGGCCGTCATCGTTAACAGATGGAAAACCTTAGGCATGCAATAGTGACCCCGCCGCATGAAGGCAGTTTGTATTGGGTCGCCTTAAGACGGGATGCGGAAGCGAATGTCCCCACCACGGTCGAGTATTGCGTACTGGAAGGCAGCGACTGCGCTCGCCGTTGCCGCCTCGTGCGCGCTCGGCCCGATGTCCGTCACCAAGGCCTATGCGTTCAAGATCTTCGGCATGAAGTTTTTCGAGGGTGACGAGGACGCGGCCCAGGTCATCGACCCCGTCAACTACACCCTCACCTTCGACGCCGGTACCGACGACAAGGAATTGAAAGAGGCGCTTGAGAACAGCTCGCAGCTGGTCCAGGGCCAGGAAAAACCGGTTTCAGGCAACCTTGGCCTTGCGATCCGCGCCCGCGACGACCGCGACCGCCTGCTGGCGGCACTCTATGAGAAGGCCCGATACGGCGGCACCGTCGCAATCCAGATCAATGGTCAGGACATCGACAGCCTGCCACCCGATCCATCTTTCCCTGACGGCAAGGCCATACCCGTCACCGTCAGGGTGACGCCGGGCCCGGTGTTTTCGCTAGGCTCGGTCAAGTTCGAAGGCGACGCCGCCGGCCTCAATCCCGCCGACTACGATCTCGCGCTCGGAACCCGGGCGGATTCGACGCGGATCATCAAGGCCGGCGAAAAGGTCGTCAACGATCTGCGCGAGCAGGGACGGCCGCTTGCCAAGCTGACCGAGCGCAGCGTCGTTGCCGATCATGCAGATTCGACCGTCGACGTGGTGATATCAGCCGAAAGCGGGCCGGTGGCGCCCGTTGGCGAAGTCAGCGTTTCCGGAACCAAGACCGTCGATCCGGGGTTTGTTCGCGATTATTCGCGGCTCAACGAGGGCCGCCCCTATTCGCCCGAGGACATCCGCAAGGCGTCCGAGCGGCTGCGTCAACTCGGCGTGTTCTCGAGCGTGACCATCAAGGAAGCCAACACGCTTTCGCCCGACGGCTCGATCCCGATGAAGATCGAGGTGTCCGAGGGCAAGCACAAGTATTTCGGCTTCGGCGCCCAGGTCTCGACCACGGACGGTCTCGGGCTTTCCGGCTACTGGGGACACCGCAATCTGTTCGGCCGTGCGGAATCGCTGCGTGTCGAGGGCTCGATCGACCGTATCGGCGAGACCCAGGAACTCGATAAGCTCGACTATTCCGCGGGCATCCTCTTTGCCAAGCCCGGCGCCTTCGGTCCGGCCTCGACCTTCACCGCAAGCCTCAAGGCCAACATCCAGGATCCCGATGCCTATCGCGCCAAGATCCTGACCGGTGCGGCCGGCGCCACATTCGAACTGTCGCCGACCGACACCTTTTCCGGTGGCGGCGAGCTGAGCTGGGCGAATATCGACGACGCCTTCGGCTCCAATTCCTACCTGACAGCTGCCATTCCGCTCGAATATGTGCGCGACACCCGCGATGACAAGCTGAACGCGACCGAGGGCTACCGGGCGTTGGTCAACGCCAAACCAAGCTACGAGATCAAGGGCCAGACCTTCTTCTCGTCCTTCGAAGCAGCGGCATCGGGTTACCAAGCGCTCGGCGACGAGAAGCGTTTCGTTCTTGCCGGCAGGATCGGTGCGGGCGTTCTGGTCGGCGGCGACGGCCTTGCCGACATACCGGCAAACCGCCGCTTCTATCTTGGCGGAGGCGGCTCGGTGCGCGGTTATTCCTACCAGGAGATCAGCCCGCGCAACAGCAACAACGACGAGACCGGCGGACGCTCCTATGTCAACACTTCGGTCGAGGCGCGCATCGCCATCACCGACACGATCGGCATCGTGCCCTTCATCGACGCCGGCACCGTGTCTGCCAGCACCACGCCCGATTTCTCCGACATTCGCGCCGGCGCCGGCATCGGCCTTCGCTATCAGACGCCGTTCGGACCGATCCGTCTCGATGTGGCGATGCCGCTCAACAAATATCCCGGCGGCACCAGCTACGGCATCTATGCCGGTATCGGCCAATCCTTCTGATCCGCGCCGGTTCCAGCCGATTTCTGCGCCGCAGCCGGCAAATTTCGCACGAGCGCCCGGAGTTTCTGCCTGCAAAGATTCCGCAGCGACACAAGTTGCGTTATGGGTAGATCATGAATCACGTCGTCCGCTTCCTTCGCGCGACGCTGCGCTATTGCCTTTATGTGCTTGGCGCGCTTGCGGTCGCAGCTCTTCTCCTCGTCGCCTTCGTCGGCTTCACGACTCCCGGCGCCCGCCTTGTCGCCTGGGCGATCGAGAAATATGCGGCGACCCCGGACCAGATCGTGCGGATTGCCGACCCGAGCCCGCTTCTGACCGGCCAGTTCACCGCCGGCAGCGTGACGCTGTTCGATGGCGAGGGCATCTATGCGGAGGTTCGCGATCTCTCGCTCAACTGGTCGCCCGCGGCCCTCTTGTCCTTCCGCTTCGACGCCGCGGCGATTTCGGCAGGCTCCATCCGCGTCGAGCGCCTGCCGGTGCCTTCGACCGAAACCAAGGAAGTGCGCTCGACCTTCGCGCTTCCGGTCGACGTCAAGATCGATGCGATCGACCTCAAGGAAATCGTCATCGGCAAGGCAATCGCCGGCGAGGACCAGTTCCTGACGGCGAGCGGCAAGGTAAACGCCACCAACGAGAGCATCGCGCTCGCCATAACGGCGGCCCAGCGCGACCGGCCCGAGGCCCGTGCCGTTGCCGACATCGTCTTCAATCCGGCCGGCAACGAACTGAAACTTGAAGCGACCGTCAATGAGCCCGCCAACGGCGTTCTGGCGAAGCTCCTGCGCCTGCCGAACGAACCCGCCGTCAACATCAAGGTAACCGGCGAAGGACCGCTTTCGGACTGGGCCGGCGCCGGGACGGCTGCGCTTGACGGCACCGAGATCCTCAAGCTAGACGGCCGTCACGTCCAGTCTACCGATGGCATGCATCGGCTGACGCTTTCCGGCGGCGGCGGCTTCGGCTCGCTGATGCCGCCGGCCTTGCGCCCGATGTTCGAGGGCCAGACCAGCATCGATCTTGCTGCTGCCTTCGACGGCAAGGGCATGGTGCGCGTCGACAAGGGGCACGTGGCGACCGGCGCGCTTGCCTTCGCCGCCTTCGGCACCTTCGACAGCAAGGGCGAGAACAATCTGCAGGCAAGGCTCGCCGGTACCAATGGCGCCATCGATTTCCGCTGGCCACTGGAAAAGGGCGAGGCCCGCGTCCTGATCAATACCGTTAATCTGTCGCTGATCGGCGATGCCCAATCGGCAATCCTTGACGCGGCCGCCGACGTCGCCTCTGTCGCACTGCCGGACGTGGCCCTCGGCGCCATCAAGCTGTCGGCTGCGAGCGATGGCTTCAACCTGGCGACACAGTCGGGTCCGATCAAGACGACGGTCGAGGTCGGCCAGGTCGGCTTCGACAATGCCGATCTCGTCCGGCTGGTCCAGGCGCCGATGAAGATCGTCGGCGACATCACTGTTGCCAAGGACAGCATCACCTTTGCGCCGGTGACGCTGGAAAGCCCCGGCGTTGGCGGCACCGTCGAAGGCGCCTTCTCGCGCGAAACCAATACGGTTGCCGCGACCTTCAAGCTCTTCACGGTCCCAGGCGCCCTGCCGCC
Organism: Ensifer sp. 1H6; assembly: GCF_001976035.1. Taxonomy (NCBI): domain Bacteria; kingdom Pseudomonadati; phylum Pseudomonadota; class Alphaproteobacteria; order Hyphomicrobiales; family Rhizobiaceae; genus Ensifer; species Ensifer sp. 1H6. The sequence goes on from NZ_MOAI01000012.1 coordinate 58,541, forward strand.
CGCTGCCGCTGCAAAATTCGACGGCACGATTGCGCTTGCCGGGAGCATCAAGACCGGCGCCAACGGCAGCGTCACCGTCGAAAACATCGATCTCAAATCCGGGACGATCGAGGCTGCCGGCTCCGTGGCGCTCGCTGAAGGCAATCTGACGGCGGATCTTAAAGGTGTCCTGCCGGATCTCGGCAAGCTGCTCGCCGACGCCAAGGGCAAGGCCGACTTCACCGCCGCTGTGACCGGACCGCTCGCCGAACTCGGCATCAAGGCGGAACTGTCCTCGAGCGGCGCGACGCTCGCCGGTCGCACGCTCAGCGACCTGACCATCAAGGCCGACGCCACCGCAAACCAGAGCAGCCCGCAGGCCAAGCTGACGGCAACCGGTGCGCTCGACGGTCAACCGATCGACGTGCGTGCCGACGTCGTCTCGAAGGACGGTCGCACATCGATCCCGGTGCTCGAAGCCAAGATCGGCGAGAACACGCTCAACGGCGCCATCAACTTCACCCCCGACTTCAAACCCGACGGCACTGTCGATTTCAATCTTCCGGACCTTGGGCTGCTTGCCGCCATGGCCGGCCAGAAGGCGTCCGGAGATCTCTCTGGATCGGCGGCGATCCGGACGGCCAACGGCATCACCTCCATCGTGCTCAAGGCCGGCGGCAGCGGCATCAAGCGCGATGACCTGACGATCGCCAAGCCGACGGCCGACATCACCATTGCCGACCTTTCGGCACTGGCGATCAAGGGCAGCGTCCGGGCAGAGACAATTGCCCAGGGGGCCAACCGGGTTTCCGGATTGAGCCTCGACTTCACCCAGCAGGCCGGCAAGACAGGCTTTGCCATCGACGGCAAGTATGACGGCGGGCCTTTGACGGCGAGGGGCGACCTGACGAGTTCGAACGGGCGCACGGAAATCCGTCTTTCCTCCTTCGGCGCGACGCCGAAACAGATTGCACTAAAGCTCGCGGCGCCGACCGTGATCGCGATCGAGAAGGGCACCGTGCGCCTGAATGCGCTCACGATCCAGGCATCGAAAGGCACGATCGCGGTCAGCGGCACCGCCGGCCAAAAGCTCGATATTACCGCAAAGCTGAACGCCCTGCCGGCAGCCCTGGTCAATGCCTTCGCACCGGGCCTCGGCGCGGAAGGGGCAATCGGCGGCACCGTCGATGTCGGCGGAACGGCGGCAGCGCCGGTCGTCGCCTATAACCTCAAATGGTCCGGCGCCTCGCTGGCAGCCGCGCGCACCGCCGGCGTCGGTGCCTTCGACATCTCGGCCAATGGCAAGTTTGCCAACAACCGCGTGACGCTCGACACCACGCTCTCCGGCGCCGGCGGCCTCGCATTCAAGGGCGGCGGCAATGTCGATATCGGCGGCAACATGCCGATCGCCATGAAGTTCAACGGCAATGTGCCCTTCGCGCTCGTTGCCAACCTGATGGCCCAGCAGGGCTTCACGCTCACGGGCCAGGCCTCCGTCGACCTTTCGATTTCCGGCTCGGCCAAGGCACCGCAGATTGCCGGCACGATCACCACCTCAGGCGGACGCCTTGTCGACGTCCGGCGCAACCTCGCGCTCAACAACCTGACGGCCAACGTGGCGCTCGACGGCAAGCAGGCGACGATCTCCAAGCTTTCCGCCAACCTCGCGACCGGCGGCTCGGTCGAGGTCACCGGCACGGTCGGCACCGTACCCAGCTCCGGCTTTCCGGCCAACCTGATCATCAGGCTCAACAACGCCACCTATGTCGACGGCACGCTGTTCACTGCGCAGCTTGCCGGCGAGATGACCTTGACAGGTCCGCTGGTCGCCACCCCGACACTCGGCGGCAAGGTGACGATCCGCAAGGCAGCAATTACCATTCCCGAGAAACTGCCGACCTCGCTCTCGGCTATCGACATCAAGCACAAGAATGCGCCGGCCAAGGTCAAGCGGATGGCCAGGGACATCCGCAAGGACGAGAAGCCGGCAGGCGCCAATGCCAGCGGCGTCATCGCCTTCAACCTTGGCGTCACGGCCAATCAGGTCTTCGTGCGCGGCCGCGGCATCGATGCCGAACTCGGCGGCGACCTGACGATCCGCGGCACGGCCGTGCAGCCGACCATTTCGGGCGGTTTCGAGATGCGCCGCGGCCGTTTGGAAATCCTCGGCAAACGCCTGACCTTTACCGATGGCACCATCGGCTTCGGTGGCGACCTGATCCCGACACTCAATCTCAAGGCGACATCGACCGCCGGCGCGACGACCATCACCGTCAGCGTCACAGGCCTTGCCAACAATCCGCAGATCACCTTCTCGTCGTCGCCAGCCCTGCCCCAGGACGAAATTTTGGCGCAGCTGATCTTCAACCGCTCGCTGTCCAACCTCTCGGCCTTCCAGATTGCTCAGCTTGCCTCTGCCGTCAGCCAGCTGGCGGGCGGTGGCTCGACCTCGCTGCTCGACGGTCTGCGCAACAAGCTCGGCGTCGACGATCTCGACGTCACCACCGACGAGAACGGCGGCGCCTCGGTGCGCGCCGGCAAGTATCTTAACGACCGCACCTATATCGAGCTGCAGCAAGGCTCGGATTCAGGCTCCAGCAAGGCCGTGATCAATCTCGATGTCGGCAAGGGCGTCAAGCTGAAGGGTGCGGCCGGCGGTGACGGCTCCGCATCGGGCGGCATCTTCTTCGAAAAGGAATATTGAGGCGGCGCGTCATCAATACCGTTTTGACTGACGGCGTGCCTACCTTCGCCACAAAGAATACGCCCGCGGGTCGCTAACGATCCGCGGGCGTATTCTTTGTCGTCTTCCGTCTTCGGACGGCCGGGACGGATCAGTCGTCCGTCACAGCCCCGGGCGAAAATAGATGCCACTGAGCTTGCCGCCGGGGGCAAGCATCAGCCCGCATTCCAGCGTTCCCTTTTCGAAGCGCACGTCATAGACATCCCAACCTTCTTGCAGCACGCCCTTGAACGCCACGCTCTGCAGTGACCCCAGGCGGTCGAGTTCGGCTTTGGCGAGGGGCGCCTGCTCGCGCGCCACCGCTGCGAGCGGCGGCGTCATGCCTTCGTAGTCGGGCTCGCCGCGCTGGTGCTCGGCGATGACGCGGCGAAGCAATGCCTCACTGTCGGGAAACGGGATCTTATCCTTCACGCGCTTCTCCAGGTCGTCGGCAACGGCACGCGCCTTCGTCTCGTCGATGCGTTTCGCCGCCTGTTCGTAGCCGCCCTGATGCAGCACTACGCCTTCCACCTCACCTTGCTCGTTGCGGGTGAAAGAGAGTTGCGCCTGGACGATGCGATAGAAGAACAGGTCATCCGCTTCGGGATAGATTTCGAGCGCATTCTGCCCGGTCAACTGCGCCATCAGTCCGCCCTCGCGGCGGGTGACGCTGAGCACATCGCCGCCTCGAACTGGAAGTCGCCCACAACAGAGCCGTGTTTTTCGGGATCGAAACGAACCTCGGTTCGAGGCCGTGCCTGCTCATAACGTCGCCACGCGACGGTATCCGGCGATAGGTCGGTCATCCTGGTCTCCTTGGCAAGAGTGATGAGTTCGCTGATAGAGACGGCCCGACCGCTCGATATTTTCTGCAGCGCCGCGCCGATCAGCGACAGGCTGTGCTCGACCCGATCACGCAGATCGACGAGCGCGGATTGCTGGATCGTCAGTGTCTGGCCGAGATCCGGCGCGGCGCCCGCCAGCAACACGGTGATCCGGGTCAGGCTCAGGCCGAGACGCTTCAATGCGAGGATCTCGGTCAGCCGGGCGATTTCCGCAGCGCCATAGAGCCGCCAGTTCTTTTCCGTCCGGCGCGGTGCGATCAGCCCACGATCCTCGTAGACACGCAGCGCCCGCACGGTCAGGCCGAGACGATCGGCACATTCGGCGGCGGACAAAAGGGGATCATGGTTTCGCTTGTCGCTCATGGGAGCCACCTGGAACTATCTTCTAAGGTATGACCTTAGGTTCGGCTCAAGCGATATTTGGTGTGGGTAGAATCAAGATTTCGCGGAGGATGCTCGCGCTTGGGTCGGGTCGCCATGGATTTTGCACAATTCCGTCCCTACCTGCCCTCTCGCGCAAATTGCATGTTTCCCTAAATCGTATCCGATTTAAGGCTAAAAACATGCAACGGTTCATAGTGCCACAGCGACCTTTGTACGTCGAAAAAGACGCGCGGCGCTGTAGGCCGCAATTTCGGAACAACCCGTATTTTCAGGTGGTTTTTTGTCTCTCCAGCTTCTCGATATCGATCTTCCGCCCACCCTGGCACCGCTGCTCGCAGGTTATGACTGCCGAAAGGATAGCCTCGGCCAGTCAGACTCCAGCGTCTTCCTGTTCGACGCAAAAGACCGCCCGCCCCTCGTTCTCAAGGTCGAAGAGGCCGGTCCCTTTGACGAGCTTGTCGATGAGGCCGAGCGGCTCGAATGGCTGGGCAAGCAGGGAATGCCCTGTCCGCGCGTCGTCGCCCGCGACGTGTACGCGCAAAAGAACTGGCTGCTGATGGAGGCGGTCGAAGGCATCGACCTCGCCTCAAGCACCCTTGCCGCCTCGGAGCAGGTTGTTCTGCTCGCCGAAGCGCTACGCCGCATGCATGCGCTCGATGTCGATGCCTGCCCGTTCGATCACCGGATTGGTGCGCGTGTCGCGATCGCCAGGCTGCGTGCAGAAGCGGACCTGGTCGATGAGACCGACTTCGACGACGAGCGCCTCGGCAAGACCGCCGACGAACTCTTCGTCGAGCTTCAGGCGCGCATCCCTCAGGAGGGAGAGCCGGTCGTCACCCATGGCGACGCCTGCCTTCCAAACATCATCGTCAGGGATGGCCGCTTCGCCGGTTTCATCGATTGCAGCCGTCTGGGCGTCGCCGACCCCTATCAGGATCTGGCGCTGACCTGCCGCAGCATTGCCTACAATCTCGGGGAGGAATGGGTTCAGCCGTTTCTCGATCTCTACGGCATCCGTCGTGCCGATCCCGAAAAACTCGGCTTCTATTGCCTTCTCGACGAGTTCTTCTGACCTCGGGGAAAGCAAGCGCAGGATGGCCCGCGCCGCCTTATGCGGCGTCGCGGGCCTCGATATTGAGATCGACGATATCGGCATCGCCGAGGTCGATGTCTTCCAGGGCGTTGAACAACGCCCAGATATGGCCGAACGGGTCGATGAAGGCACCGACGCGGTCTCCGGTCGACAGCGTCTCCGCCGGGTTTCTGAGGGCGGCACCCGCCCCGATCGCCCGGCCGATGACCCGGTCGACATCCTTCACATGCAGTTCGAGAATGACCGCCGTCGTGCCGAGCGCATGCGGCGATCTCGGCCCGCCTAGTTTCGGCTCCGCGTCCCGCCGCGGATTGGCACCGGCGATCCGGAAGACGGATTCGCCGATCCTGAGATCGGCGCTGGTTAAAATCCCGCTCGGCCATTCATGCCGTTGCACCAGTTCGGCACCCAGCACATCACGATAAAAGGCAATGGCGCGATCCTCGTCGCCATGCCGGACAAATAGCTTCACACAGATCTGCCGATCGGCCAGCCTGCCGCCATTGATGACCATGACATCCTCCAATCTCGGGTGAGGCGCACATCATATACAAAAACGAGAACAAATCAAGAACGACTGGCGCAAAAACGCAATTTTCGACCCTCGCCCTCCACGCGGAAAGAAGGCACTAAAATGCGCCCGTCAGCTTGCTGGTCTTCAACAGGATGTTCGTCTCCGTCACGGTAATGCCGTCGATCAGCCGGATCCGCCTCAGCGTCTCGTCGAACGACACCAGGTCCCTGTCCTCAAGCTCGGCGATGAAGTCCCAGCGGCCGTTGGTGCTGTGCAGCGCCCTCACCTGTGGCAGACCGCGCAACTGCCCGGCGACCCGGTCGGCCATCTTGCCGTGGACCTCGATCATCACCACGGCCCGCACGCCGGAGGCCGGGATTTCCTGTCCCGTGCGAATGGTAAAGGCGGCGATCGTCCCGTTGGCGACCAGCCGGTCGATGCGTGCTGCAACGGTTGCGCGCGATACGCCGGTCCGCGCCGAAAGGGTCGAAACAGGCAGACGGGCATTTTGGCGCAGGGCACTGATCAGCGCCTGATCAAGGTCGTCCATATCTCTCACTTTGCAAAATCGGACTTAGCAATCTGTCGATCTTACCTTTCCAATCGACAGTTTTCCATCTTTTTGCTGTCACGCGTTTTGAGGATAATCCGCGCCATCCACGGGAATCATGACAGAAGGAACAGGGCGGATATGACGACCATCACGCTGATCGGCGCACCCATCGAGGAAGGTTCTGGACGACGCGGCGCGGCCATGGGCCCCACGGCACTTCGTATCGCCGGTATCGACACCGTTCTGCGCGAACTCGGCCACACGGTTTACGATGAAGGCGACGTCAAGCCGCTGCCGGCACGCGACCTCGCCAACCACCCCGGCGCCAACAACCTGCAGATCGTCGCCGCCTTCGCCCGCGCGCTGCACGATTCGGTCCATGACACCGTTCGCAAGGGCCATTTCCCGATCATTCTGGGCGGCGACCACGCGCTTTCGATGGGCAGCGTTTCCGGCATGGCGCGTTACGCCGCCGAAGTCGGCCGACCGCTGTTCGTGCTCTGGCTCGACGCCCATGCCGACTTCAACTCCCCGGCAACCTCGCCGTCGGGCAACATGCATGGCATGCCGGTCGCCTTCTACTGCGGCAAGGCCGAGTTTGCCCCGATCCTGCCTGCGGACCGGCCTATGGTCGATCCGACCAAGGTCTTCCAGGTCGGCATCCGCTCGGTCGACGACCGCGAACGCGAAGAGATCGCCGAACATGGCGTGCGTGTCTACGACATGCGTGCGGTCGACGAGCTCGGCATGGCGCACATCATGCGTCATATCCTCGATGAAGTGCGCTCGGCCAACGGCCTCCTGCATGTCAGCCTCGACGTCGACTTCATGGATCCCGAGCTGGCACCGGGCGTCGGCACCACCGTTCCGGGCGGCGCCACCTTCCGCGAAGCCCACCTGATCATGGAAATGCTCTGGGAGAGCGATCTCGTGTCCTCGCTCGACGTCGTAGAACTTAATCCGTTCCTCGACGATCGCGGCAAGAGCGCGCGTGTCCTGGTCGAGCTGACCGCGAGCCTTTTCGGCCGCCGTGTCCTTGACCGCCCGACCCGCAGCGCCTGAAATAGAAACAACGGAGGACGACGGATGAACACCACGGCAGACCTGATCGAAACCGAATACCGGCTCGGCGCACACAACTATAAACCGCTCGACGTTGTGCTTTCACGCGGCGAAGGCGTCTATGTCTGGGACATGGAAGGCAACCGCTACCTCGACTGCCTGTCGGCCTATTCCGCCGTCAACCAGGGCCACTGCCACCCGAAGATCTTCCAGGCGATGATGGAGCAGGCGCAGAAGCTGACGCTCACCTCCCGCGCCTTCCGCAACGACCAGCTGGCGCATTTCTATGAAGAGATCGCAGCACTCACCGGTTCGCACAAGGTGCTGCCGATGAACTCGGGCGCAGAAGCCGTCGAGACCGCCGTCAAGGCGGTGCGCAAGTGGGGCTACGAGGTCAAGGGTGTCGCGGAAAACAAAGCGGAGATCATCGTCTGCTCCAACAATTTCCATGGCCGCACGATGGGCATCGTCGGCTTCTCGACCGATCCGGACGCCCGCACCGGCTTCGGCCCGTTTGCGCCGGGCTTCAAGGTCGTCCCCTTCGGCGACATCGACGCCTTCCGCGCCGCGATCAACGAGAACACCGTCGCCTTCCTGGTCGAACCGATCCAGGGCGAAGCAGGTGTTCTGGTTCCCACCTCCGGCTATTTCCCGGCAGTGCGCGAGCTTTGCACCAAACACGGCATCACGCTGATCCTGGACGAGATTCAGACCGGCCTCGGCCGCACCGGCAAGCTGCTGGCTGAAGAACACGAGGGCATCGAAGCCGATGTGACGCTGATCGGCAAGGCGCTTTCGGGTGGTTTCTACCCGGTCTCGGCCGTGCTTTCGAACTCGGAAGTGCTCGGCGTGCTTAAGCCCGGCCAGCACGGCTCGACCTTCGGCGGCAATCCGCTTGCCTGTGCCATCGCCCGCGCGGCGCTGAGGGCCCTGACCGAGGAAGGCATGATCGAGAACTCGGCGCGCATGGGCGACCGCTTCCAGAAGGGCCTGACCGACATCCGTTCGAACATCATCAAGGAAGTTCGCGGCCGCGGACTGATGCTGGCGGTCGAGCTGGTGCCGGAAGCCGGTGGCGCCCGCAAATATTGCGAAGCGCTGAAGCAGCTCGGGATCCTTGCCAAGGACACCCATGGCGACACGATCCGCATCGCGCCGCCGCTGGTGATCACCGCCGAACAGGTCGATTGGGCGGTGGAACAGTTCGCCAAGGTTCTCGCTTCCGCTTGATCCCCTGACATTCTTTGTGTTCCATTGCGCCCCGGCTTCGACCGGGCGCAATGTCTTACTACCAACCTGCGCCGATACTGGCCTATTGCGCCGGAGCGATTTTGGTTTCCGGCAAGGAGAAAACCGGAACCGGACCCAGCGTCCGGTCAGGATCGACGCAGGCTGGAGGCCAATATCGGCACAGGTTGGTATTAGCACTTGCAAAAGCAAGTCTTAACGAATCCCGGCCTATAGTCCCTTCCCAAAGCGCAAAGCGGTTCCTCCGCGCATGATGCAGCTGCGCCCCGCCGGATGTCGTCGGCGGACTTTTGAAAACTCTCCCCATCGGCTCAATGGCCGCGCCAGCCGCGACCGCACCGCACGGAGATGTAACGAGTTTGGCGGTGTCGCGCGCCTTAAGGCGTCGACCGGAAAGCTGGAAGGACCTTCGATGACAAGCACACTCAGGACGGCTGGTTTCGACGGCGAGACGCTGGAAATCATCGCGTTCCGCCTCCACGATCAGGAATTCTGCGTCAAGACCACCACGATCCGCGAGATCCGCGGCTGGGCCCCCTCGACCCCCATTCCGCATTCGCCATCCGAGGTCATCGGCGTGATGAACCTGCGCGGCACCGTGATCCCGATCATCGACCTTGCCCACAAGCTCGGCATGAAATCGACCACGGCCAATGAGCGCAGCGCCATCGTCGTCGCCGAAGTGCACAACATGGTGATCGGTCTCGTCGTCGACCGTGTCTCCGACATCCTCACGGTCCAGGGCAACCAGGTGCAACCGGTTCCCGAAGTCACCGCATCCTTCGACAAGAGCTTTGCCGAAGGCATCATCGCCAACGAGAACGGCATGATCTGCTTCCTCAACCTCGCTCGCATGTTCAAGGAACGCGAAGTCGAGGAAATGGCCGCCTAAACAACAGATTCTGCGTCGCATCAAGGCCCGCTTTGCCCTGGGCAAGGCGGCCTTTTTGCGTTCGGGCGGCGTGGCCCCGTGGCGCCACCCATGATTCGTAAACGATGAGTTGCTAATTCAACCTAGAAACAGCATACGAGTTTTCACAACTAAAATTTGATGTTTGCTATTTTAACAGCTGCTTAATAAGCCTGCCACTAATCTAGATTGTATAAGCAAGACGTCATGGGCATGAACGCCCACGAGTTCGAACTCCCCCCTCGAAGCACGAAAACGCTGACCCCGTTTGGGCCGGCGACGACGGACCAGACAATTTTCGGCAAGCCGGCATTTGTCCTTGCCCCGGAGTCTGCGCCGCTCTTGGCCCCGCACGCCCTGTCGACAGCACAAGCAACAATGATCCGGCTTTCCGGTTTGAAACAACAAGAACCAAACCAGAGGGTAATCATGTTCTCTTTCGGGCAGAGTCTGGATTCACGCCAGATCGTCGCCGCGCTTTCAAAGTCGCAGGCCATGATCCAGTTCGATCTCACGGGAAAAATTTTGACGGCCAACGAAAACTTCTGCCAGGCACTTGGCTACAACCTGCAGGAGATCGTCGGCCAGCACCACCGCATGTTCTGCGCGCCGGATTATGTCCAGACCCAGGAATATCGCGACTTCTGGGCGCGGCTCGGACGCGGCGAGTTTGACGCCAATGCCTACAAGCGCGTTGCCAAGGGCGGCCGCGAAATCTGGATCCAGGCGACCTACAATCCGGTGTTTCACAACGGCAAGCCCTACAAGGTCGTAAAATTCGCAAGCGACATCACAGCGGCCAAGATCAAGGCCAACGAGGATGGCGGCAAACTCGATGCCATATCGAGATCGCAGGCGGTGATCGAATTCACCCCCGGGGGCGAAATCCTCATGGCCAACGAGAACTTCTGCAACGCACTCGGTTACAGCCTTCAGGAAATTCAGGGCAGGCATCACAGCATGTTCTGCGAACCCAGCTATGTGCGCGGCACTGAGTATGCCGAATTCTGGAAGAAGCTGGCCGCCGGCGAGTTCATCTCCAACGAGTTTGTCCGTTACGGCAAGGCCGGCAAGGAGATCTGGATCCAGGCGGCCTATAATCCGATCCGCGATCCGAGCGGCAAGGTCTACAAGGTCGTCAAGTTCGCGACCGACGTCAGCGAGCGCATGGGCGCAATCAAGGCGCTCGGCCTCGGCCTGCAGGCGCTTGCCGAGGGCGACCTCACTCACAGCTTGCCGACACCCTTCGTTCCCAGCATGGAAACGGTGCGTACCGATTTCAATGGCGCGATCGATCGGCTTTGTCGGGCGATGCAGACTGTTGGCGACAATGCCAACGCCATCGCTTCCGGCGCCCGCGAGATCCGCTCGGCCGCCGACGATCTTTCCAAACGCACGGAGCAGCAGGCGGCCTCTGTGGAGGAAACCGCAGCCGCCCTCGACGAGATCACCACGACAGTCGTCGATTCCAGCCGTCGCGCCGAAGAAGCGGGCGGACTGGTCGCCAAGACCAAGGCGGGCGCCGAACGCTCCGGCAACGTCGTCAAGAACGCGATCGGAGCGATGGATCAGATCGAGCAATCGTCACGCGAGATCTCCAACATCATCGGCGTCATCGACGACATCGCCTTCCAGACCAACCTCCTGGCGCTCAATGCCGGCGTCGAGGCGGCACGTGCCGGTGAAGCCGGCAAGGGCTTTGCTGTCGTCGCCCAGGAAGTGCGCGAACTCGCCCAGCGCTCGGCCCAGGCCGCCAAGGAGATCAAGGCGCTGATCACCGCCTCCAGCGACCACGTCAAGAACGGCGTATCGCTTGTCGGACAGACGGGGGCGGCGCTCGAGGAAATTCTGGTCCAGGTCCAGGAGATCAATCTCAACGTTTCGGCCATTGTCGAGGCCGCACGCGAGCAGTCGACGGGGTTGAAGGAGATCAACCAGGCGGTCAATTCGATGGATCAGGCAACCCAGCAGAATGCAGCGATGGTCGAGGAAAGCACGGCCGCAAGCCACAACATGTCGCGGGAAGCCGAAGCCCTCCACGCCCTGCTACGCCAGTTCCGCATCGGCCAGGACACGGCGCCGTTCGAGATGCAGCGTCACGCCGAGGAACGACAGCAGGCAACACGACTGAACGCCACCGCCCGCGCCATGCGCGGCGGACAAAGACAAGCGCTCGCCGGCGCACCATTGAACGACGGATGGCAGAATTTCTGAGCGCAATCCCTGCACCCCGCGCTCAGGAATGAGGGAAGGTGGCGACCGGTCGCCGCCTTCCCTAAAAACTCTATGGGATCGCGCCATCGCCGCATGGCGAGTACCGATCGACAGCCGCTCTCCAGTGTTCGACATCGTCAGGCGGTTCCGCAAACAAGCTGACAATCAAGATCCTCAGGCCGCTTCCGGGCGCTTGATCTTCGACGCCGCTTCAAGCACCAACGGGCTCAGACCCTCGCCGCCGCCATCGATATGCCGGAACAGCTGTCGCCGCATGCGCGGCTCCCAGAACTTGTTGATATGCGTCGCAACGCCCTCAGCGGCTTCGTCCTGCGGCTGGCTCTTGAAGAAGGTGGCGATCTGGTTCGCCATGTAGATCAGCTTGGCATTGGTGTCATGCGACATCGGCGACGGCTCCGGACTTGATGCGTTCGGCATGGGTGAAGATTTCGAATTCGTCGCCGCGCACCAGCGCGATCAACGTCATGCCCGCCGCTTGCGCCGTGCGGATCGCCAGCGCCGTCGGCGCCGAGATCGCGATGATGACTGGGCTGCCGACGACAGCGGTCTTCTGCACCATCTCGACAGAAACGCGGCTGGTAACGATGACGGCGCCGTCGCAGCCGCGGAAGCCGGCACGCGCTGCCGCGCCGACGAGCTTGTCCAGCGCATTGTGACGGCCGACGTCCTCGCGCACCGCGATCAATCCCTTGCCCGGCACATAGAATGCGGCGCCGTGCACGGCGCGCGTTTCGAAATGCAGCGGCTGCTGACCGTTGAGCAGCGCGACCGCCTTGACCACGTCTTCCTGCGACAGACGAAGCGTCGATGCCGAAACGTCGGGCGTCGGCCGCACCGCCTGCTCGATCGATTCGATGCCGCAGAGACCGCAGCCGACAGGGCCGGCCATATGGCGGCGGCGCAGGCGCAGCATGTCGTTCTGCTTGTCCTTGAGCGTGATCTGCAGGTCGATGCCGAGGTTGCCGGCAACCTCGTCGGCCATCGCCTCGACCGCTTCGATCTGGCCGGGCTCGGTGATGATACCCTCGGTCAGGCTGAAGCCGACGGCGAAGTCCTCGAGGTTCCCGGGGGTGGCCATCATCACCGCATGGGTCGAACCGCCAAAGGTGAAGGCCACCGGCGTCTCCTCCGGGACCACACGGGACCCGTCCCGCAAGGCCCCATTGCGACGGGCGGCTTCCGGCACGGTCTTCGACATCTGGAATTTCGGCATTGATGGCCCGGACATGGAGGCTACTCCGCAGCCTCCAGCTTGCCGGCGATCCGGCGTGACTGCCGCGCCTGCTCGTCATAATCCTGCTGCCAGTCCGACGGCCCGTTGGACGGCATCACCTGAACCGCCGTCACCTTGTATTCCGGGCAATTGGTCGCCCAGTCGGAGAAGTCGGTGGTGATGACGTTTGCCTGCGTCGTCGGGTGGTGGAAGGTGGTGTAGACGACACCGGGTGCCACCCGATCGGTGATCTGCGAGCGCAAGGTCGTCTCGCCGGCGCGGCTGGCAAGCCTGATCCAGTCGCCATCGCGGATGCCCCGTTGCTCGGCGTCGTGCGGGTGGATTTCCAGCCGGTCCTCCGCATGCCAGACGACATTGTCGGTGCGCCGCGTCTGGGCGCCGACATTATACTGGCTGAGAATGCGGCCGGTGGTCAGAAGCAGCGGGAAGCGCGGACCGGTGCGCTCGTCCGTCGCGACATATTCGGTGCGGATGAATTTGCCCTTGCCGCGTACGAAGCCGTCGACATGCATGATCGGCGAGCCCTCCGGGTGTTTCTCATTGCAGGGCCACTGCACGGAACCCATCTTGTCCAGATAGTCGTAGGAGACGAGCGCAAAGCTCGGCGTCGTCGCGGCGATCTCGTCCATGATTTCGGAGGGGTGGCGATAGCTCCAGTTGAGACCCATGGCCTGCGCCAGCTTCTGCGTCACTTCCCAGTCGGCATAGCCGTTCTTCGGCGTCATCACCTTGCGCACGCGGTTGATGCGGCGCTCGGCATTGGTGAAGGTGCCGTCCTTCTCGAGGAAGGTCGAGCCCGGCAGGAACACATGAGCGTAGTTGGCCGTCTCGTTGAGGAAGAGGTCGTGCACGACGACGCACTCCATCGCCGCAAGGCCGGCGGCCACATGCTTGGTATCCGGGTCGGACTGCAGGATGTCCTCGCCCTGGATGTAGATGCCCTTGAAGGTGCCGTCGACCGCGGCGTCGAGCATGTTCGGGATGCGCAGACCCGGCTCGTTGGAAATCTCGACACCCCAGAGCTTCTCGAAGGTCTCGCGCGTTGCATCGTCGGAGACGTGGCGGTAACCCGGCAGCTCGTGCGGGAACGAGCCCATGTCGCAGGAGCCCTGTACATTGTTCTGGCCGCGCAGCGGGTTAACGCCGACGCCCGGCCGGCCGATATTGCCGGTGACCATCGCGAGGTTGGCGATCGCCATGACGGTGGTCGAGCCCTGGCTGTGTTCGGTGACGCCGAGGCCGTAATAGATCGCGCCGTTGCCGCCGGTGGCATAGAGCCGTGCCGCCCCACGCACCAGTTCGGCAGGGACGCCGGTATAGGCCTCGGTCGCTTCCGGGCTGTGATAGGGCTCAGCGACGAAGGCTGCCCAGTCCTCATATTCCGACCAGTCGCAGCGTTCGCGGATGAAGGCCTCGTTGGCGAGGCCCTCCGTAACGATGACATGCGCCAGCGACGTCAGAATGGCAACGTTGGTGCCGGGCTGCAGAGGCAGGTGATAGGATGCTTCGATATGCGGCGAGCGCACGATATCGGTGCGGCGCGGATCGATGACGATCAGCTTTGCGCCCTCACGCAAACGCTTCTTCAGCCGCGAAGCAAAGACTGGATGGCCGTCCGTCGGGTTGGCGCCGATGATCACCGCAACGTCGGTGAACTCGACCGAATCGAAGTTCTGCGTGCCGGCCGAGGTGCCGAAGGCCTGGCCGAGGCCGTAGCCGGTCGGCGAGTGGCAGACGCGGGCGCAGGTGTCGACATTGTTGTTGCCGAAACCGGCGCGCACCAGCTTCTGCACCAGATAGGTCTCTTCGTTGGTGCAGCGCGACGAGGTGATGCCGCCGACCGAATCGCGGCCATACTGATACTGGATGCGCCGGAACTCCGCGGCCACATGCGCATAGGCCTGCTCCCAGGTCACTTCGCGCCAGGGATCGGAGATCTTTTCGCGGATCATCGGGTTGAGGATGCGATCCCCATGGTTCGAGTAGCCATAGGCAAACCGGCCCTTGACGCAGGAATGGCCGCGGTTCGCCTGGCCGTCCTTCCACGGCACCATGCGCACCAGTTCCTCGCCGCGCATCTCCGCCTTGAACGAGCAGCCGACGCCGCAATAGGCGCAGGTGGTGACGACGGAATGCTCCGGCTGGCCGATCTCAATCACCGACTTTTCCGTCAGCGTCGCCGTCGGGCAGGCCTGGACGCAGGCGCCGCAGGAGACGCATTCCGACGACATGAAGTCTTCGGCCATGCCTGCGGAAACGCGGCTGTCGAAACCACGGCCGCCGATCGTCAGCGCGAACGTGCCCTGCACTTCCTCGCAGGCGCGCACGCAGCGCGAGCAGACGATGCATTTCGCCGGATCAAAGGTGAAGTAGGGGTTGGATTCGTCCTTCGGCTGCCATTTGGCGTTGATGCCGCCGTTGTTGCGCGCCTTGACGTGATTGTCACCCTCATAGCCATAGCGAACATCGCGAAGGCCGACTGCGCCGGCCATGTCCTGCAGCTCGCAGTCGCCATTGGCGGCACAGGTCAGACAGTCGAGCGGATGGTCGGAAATATAGAGTTCCATCACCCCGCGGCGAACGTCCTTCAGCCGCGGCGTCTGGGTCGACACTTCGAGCCCCGGCGCCACTGGCGTGGTGCAGGAGGCGGGCATGCCGGCCCGGCCCTTGATCTCGACGAGACAGAGCCGGCACGACCCGAAGGCGTCCATCATGTCGGAGGCGCAGAGCTTCGGCACCTCGATGCCGGCATCCATCGCCGCCCGCATGATCGACGTGCCCTCGGGCACCGTCACCTCACGGCCGTCGATAGTCAGCGTCACCATGGTTTCGGAGCGGGAGGCCGGCGTTCCATAGTCGATTTCATGAATGAGAGACATGGTCTTCCTCCTCACTCCGCCGCTTCGACAAGCGGAGCCGGTTTAAAATCATCCGGAAAATGCGTCATGGCGCTGACGACGGGATAGGGCGTGAACCCGCCGAGCGCGCAGAGCGAGCCGAACTTCATGGTGTTGCAGAGATCGGAGAGCAATTCGCGGTTCTTCTCCGGCTCGATGCCGGCGGCGATCTTGTCGGCCACCTCGACGCCGCGGGTCGAGCCGATGCGACAGGGCGTGCACTTCCCGCAGCTCTCGATGGCGCAGAATTCCATGGCGAAACGCGCCTGTTTCAGCATGTCGGCGGTATCGTCGAAGACGACGATGCCGGCATGGCCGATCAAACCGTCCCTTGCGGCAAAGGCTTCATAGTCGAACGGCGTGTCGAACAGCGCGCGCGGGAAATAGGCGCCGAGCGGGCCGCCCACCTGCACCGCCTTGACCGGACGGCCGCTCGCCGTGCCGCCGCCGATATGATCGATGATCTCGCCGAGCGCCAGGCCGAAGGCGGTTTCGAATAGGCCGGGATGCTTGACGTTGCCAGCGATCTGGATCGGGATCGTGCCGCGCGAACGGCCCATGCCGAAGTCGCGGTAGAAGACAGCACCCTTGTCCATGATGACAGGAACGGAGGCGAGCGAGATGACGTTGTTGATGACGGTCGGACAGTCGAACAGGCCCTTGTGTGCCGGCAACGGCGGCTTGGCGCGCACGATGCCGCGCTTGCCCTCGAGGCTGTTCAGGAGCGCCGTTTCCTCGCCGCAGACATAGGCGCCGGCGCCGGTGCGCACCTCCATGTCGAACGCCCGGCCGGAGCCGAGCACCGATGGCCCGAGCACGCCAGCGGCACGCGCGATCTCGATCGCCTTAGCCATCGTCGCGATCGCATGCGGATATTCGGACCTCGTGTAGATGAAGCCCTTGGTCGCACCGGTCGCGAGCCCTGATATCGCCATGCCTTCGATCAGCACGAAGGGATCGCCCTCCATGATCATCCGGTCGGCAAAGGTGCCGCTGTCGCCCTCGTCGGCGTTGCAGACGATGTATTTGCGTGCGCCAGCGGCTTCGAGCACGGTCTTCCACTTGATCCCGGTCGGAAAGCCGGCGCCGCCGCGACCGCGAAGACCACTGTCGGTCACCTGGGCAACGATTGCCATCGGCTCCATGGCGATGGCGTTCTCAAGTCCGCGAAGACCGCCATGCGAGCGGTAATCGTCGAGCGACAGCGGATCGATGACGCCACAGCGCGCAAACGTCAGCCGTGTCTGCTGCTTCAGGAACGGAATATCCTCGGTCTTCCCGAGACAGAGCGCGTGATCGCCGCCGGCAACAAGCCCGGCATCAAGCAGAGAGACAACATCACGGGCCTTCACCGGCCCATAGGCGACGCGCCCCTCCGAGGTTTCCACCTCGACCAGCGGCTCCAGCCAGTGCAGTCCGCGCGAACCGTTGCGCACAATGGCAACGTCGAGGCCGCGCGCGGCGACCGCGTCCTCCATCGCCTTTGCAACCTTGTCGGCGCCCAGCGCCAATGCTGCGGCATCACGGGGAATGTAGATCTTTGTTGTCATCGGCGCGCCTCCGCGACGAGAGCTTCGAGATCGTCGGCATCGACCCGGGCATGCACCTCTCCGTCGAGCATCGCGGAGGGTGCGCAGGAACAGAGCCCGAGACAGTAGACCGGCTCGAGCGTCACCGCGCCGTCGGGTGTCGTCTCGTGGAAGTCGATGCCGAGCAGGTGCTTGGCGCGTTCCGCAAGCGCATCGCCGCCCATCGACTGGCAGGCTTCGGCGCGACAGAGCTTCAACACATGACGACCGGCCGGGTGCTCGCGAAAATCGTGATAGAAGGAAAAGACGCCGTAGACTTCGGCGCGCGACAGGTTGAGCTCCCGCGCGATGACAGGCAGACAGTCCTGCGGCACATATCCGAACTCGTGCTGGATCTCATGCAGGATCGGCAGCAGCGGCCCTTCGAGCCCCTTCAGTTCCTCGACGATCGCAAGCGTGCGTCCGGGCACATCGCCACGCGGCTGGTGAATATTCACTCAGGAGCCCTCCCGGCTCGCGGCTGCAGCGCCCCTTGTACGGACCTCGCCCAGCTCGAATTGGCATCTTCTGGGAAGGCCGTTTCCTCCACGCCCTTGCCCAAGAGTGAAAAGCTTCGCCCTTCTGGCCGGAAGGGTCAATAAGGCTGTTTCGTTGATTGATAGAAAAAATCTATTGAACCTGATTTCGTTCGCCGAGAATGCGCGCTTCGTGCAAAAGCGCCGATACCAGCGGCGTGAATGGTTCACGATGGGTCGCAACCAGGCCAACGGTGTGGCGGGCATCCGGTTCGACGATCGGAATCATCTTGATATCATCGTGAAAGCCGAATGATTTCGCGACGTTAAACGGCATGATGCTCGCCCAGCGACCGGTGCGCACATGGGAGAAAAGCACGATCATCGAGTTTGATTCGAGCGTCGGCTCAGCGACGACGCCGGCCTCGGAAAGATGCTGGTTGACGATGCGGCGGTTCTGCATATCGGCGGTCAATAGACAAAGCCGAACGTTGCTAACCTCCTTCCACGTCACGGTTTCGCGATCGGAAAGCGGCGTTCCGGTGGCCGTCACGAGGTGATATCGCTCGATCTGCAGCGGAACGCTGGTCACGCGCCCGAGCGGCTCGTTCTCCAGATAGGTCAGTCCGGCATCGATCTCGAGGTTTTCGAGCAGCGCCAGGATCTGCAACGAGGTGGTCGACAGCACCGAGAACGTCACATCCGGATGCTTCTCCTGAAACGGCGCGGTGATCATCGGCACCATGGCAAGCGTCGTCGGGATCGCCGCCAGCCTGATATGCCCGGAGAGCCCCTTGCGCGCCGCGCGCATTTCCTCGCGCATCGTGCGGGCATCGCCGACGATGCGCCGCGCCCATTCCAGCACCCGCTGCCCCTCCGGGGTCAGCCCCTGAAAACGCGAACCGCGGCTGACGAGCATGACGCCGAGCTGTTCTTCCAGCTGGCGGATTGCCGCCGACAACGTCGGTTGCGTCACGCCGCATTCAAGCGCCGCCCGGCCGAAGTGCCTTTCGCGAGCGAGCACCAGGAACATTTCCAGCTTGTCGATCATCACACGTGTCTCAAGCGATCAACTGGCCGCCGTTGACCTCCAGCACTTGGCCCGTGATGTAGCCGGCAAGCGCATGGGAGGCGAGGAAGAGATAGGCCGGCGCGCAGTCTTCGGCGGTTCCGAGCCTGCCGATCGGGATTGTCTTGCGCGTTGCCTCCAGTTTCTCCGGCGACGAGTAACGCTCGTGAAACTCTGTCGTGATGGTGCCGGGCGAAACGCAATTGACCCTTATGCCTTCCGGGGCCAGTTCGCGCGCCAGCGCCTTGGAATAGGTGGAGACGAACGCCTTGGTTGCCGAATAGATCGAGGAGCCGGCGCTGCCGCCGGTCAGCGCCGAAATCGACACGGTGTTGACGATCGCCGGATGCGTGCCTTTGCGAAGAAGCGGCAACATGGCGCGTGTCATCTCGACCACCGAGGTCTGGTTGAGCTGAACGACGGTGCGATACTGTTCGTCCGTCAGTTCCGCCGCCGGAAAGCGGCCAACCATCGTGCCGGCATTGTTGACAAGGATATCGACGCTGTCGAATCGGCTGCGGATCGCCTCCGCCAAAGCCTCGACGCCGCCATCCGCCAGGAAGTCGGCTGCAGCCACATGCGCCCGGCCCTCGGTCGCTGCCGTCTCCAGAAAATCCGGCAGTTCCCCGACCGATCGCCCGGCATGCACGAAGACACGCGCGCCGCAATCGAGGAACTGGCGCGCCACCTCAAGGCCGATGCCGCGTCCGCCACCGGTCACCACCACATTCATGCCCTTGAACAAGGCCGGATGAAACATGTCTTTTCCCTCTTCCCGTCATTGCCAAAGTCGCCTATCGCCGAGGCGATTGCAACGCGCGCAATCGACATAGCCGACGACGAAAGCAGATTCGCGACAAACGCCGATTTCTGAAATTGCACAGCTTTCGTTTTTGCATATTATGAAAAAAAACGAAAACGGGAGGTTTCGGAATGTATCTGACGGGGCGGCAGGCGGAAATCCTGGAACTGGCGAAGAACGAAGGACGCGTGCTCGTCGAGGAGCTGGCGCAGCGCTTTTCGGTGACGCCGCAAACCATCCGCAAGGACCTGAACGACCTCTGCGACGCCAAGATCCTGAACCGGATTCACGGCGGCGCGATCTTCCCGAGCGGCAAGGAAAACGTCAAATACGATGCCCGCCGCCAGATCGCCGCACCGGAGAAGCAGGCGATCGGCAGGGCGGCCGCCGCCCTCATCCCCGACAACGCCTCGCTGTTCATCAACATCGGCACGACGACGGAAGCGGTCGGCGAAGCACTTCTCGACCACAAGGAATTGATGGTCATCACCAACAATATCAACGTCGCCAACCACTTGCGCGTCTTTCCCTCGATCGAGGTGGTTATCACCGGCGGCGTCGTTCGCGGCTCCGACGGCGGTATCGTCGGCGAGGCTGCGGTCGATTTCATCAAGCAGTTCAAGGTCGACTTCGCCGTCATCGGCGCCTCGGCCATCGACCATGACGGCGCGCTGCTCGATTTCGATTTTCGCGAAGTGAAAGTCGCCCAGGCGATCATCGCCAATGCCCGCCATGTCATCCTCGTTTCCGACTCGACAAAATTCGAAAGAACGGCCCCGGTCCGCATCGGCCATATCTCCCAGGTTCAGACCTTCATCACCGATCGCTGTCTCATTGATAACGTGCGGAAAATCTGCGCAGAGCAGGACGTTCGCCTGATCGAAACCGAGGCTTGAAGATCGTTTTTTAGACTGTCCTGAGATTCGAACAACATTCGTTTGACATTCGATATCTTTTCGCTTTAACTGATTTCGCTTTCGCGACTGCATCAATTTGTGCATTGCGAAACGTGGGAGGGGAAAAGCAGTGGCAGAGCAGGCAATCTTCGACGTCTTCATTATCGGCGGCGGCATCAACGGATGCGGCATTGCGCGTGATGCGGTCGGTCGGGGATACTCCGTCGCGCTCGCTGAAATGAACGACTTTGCCTCCGGCACGTCGTCCGGCTCGACCAAGCTCATCCACGGCGGCCTGCGCTATCTCGAACATTATGAGTTCCGCCTGGTGCGCGAGGCGCTGATGGAGCGCGAAGTGCTCTGGGCAATGGCACCGCACGTCATCTGGCCGATGCGCTTCGTCCTTCCCTATCATAAGGGCGGCCCGCGCCCGGCCTGGCTCATCCGCCTCGGCCTGTTTCTTTACGACCATATTGGCGGCCGCAAGCTGCTGCCGGCAACGGCCACGCTCGACATGACGCGCGATCCGGCCGGAAAGCCGCTGAAGCGGCTCTTTACCAAGGCTTTCGAATATTCCGACGGTTGGGTCAACGATGCCCGACTGGTCGTGCTCAATGCCCGCGATGCCGCCGACCGCGGCGCCCGGATCATGGCGCGCACCCGGGTGATCTCGGCAAAGCGCGACAACGGCAACTGGGTGGTCGACACGGAAAATGCCGCGACCGGCGAACGTCGGCAGATCCGAGCGCGCATGCTGGTCAATGCCGCAGGCCCTTGGGTCGATGCGGTACTATCAGGCGCGCTCGGCAAGAACGACGTTCACAATGTGCGCCTGGTCCAGGGCAGCCACATCGTCGTCCGCAAGAAGTTCAACGACCCCCGCGCCTATTTCTTCCAGAATCCGGATGGCCGGATCATGTTCGCCATCCCCTATGAGGACGATTTCACGCTGATCGGCACCACCGATCGCGACTATACCGGCAACCCGGCCGACGTCCGCATCAGCGACGCCGAGGTCGACTACCTCTGCAAGGCCGCGAGCGAGTATTTCCTCGAGCCGATAGAAAAGGACGACATCGTCTGGACCTATTCCGCCGTTCGCCCGCTGTTCGACGACGGCGCCAGCAAGGCGCAGGAAGCAACCCGCGACTACGTTCTTCGCGTCGAAGGCGACAGGGCCGCGGCCCCGCTCCTCAACGTTTTCGGCGGCAAGCTGACGACCTATCGCCGCCTGAGCGAATCCGCGCTCGAGAAGATCGGCGATGCCATCGGCGTCAAGGGTGCCAAGTGGACCGCCGGCTCAAGCCTGCCGGGCGGGGACTTCCCGGCCAAGGGCTACGCCGACGAAGTCGCAAAACTTCACAAGAAGTATCCCTTCCTTGCCGCCGGCCATGTGCGTCGGCTGGTACGCCTCTACGGCACGCGCGCGTCCGCGCTCATTGGAGCGGCAGCGAATGAAGCAGCCCTTGGCCATCATTTCGGCGCCGACCTCTATGAGGCGGAAGTGAAGTGGCTGATCGAGCAGGAATGGGCCCGGCACGCCGAGGACGTGCTGTGGCGGCGCACCAAACTGGGATTGAAGCTGACGTCCGGCGAGGCGACGGCGCTGGAGGAATACATGCGGGGCGCGGCGCACGCCGCCGCCTGAGGGCCCCGCATTCAAGACTGCCGATGGCTGGGTGGAACACCGGAGAATTCAATGCTTGAAATGAAGAAGATATCCAAGGTCGTGGGTGGGGAGACGCATATCCTCCCGACCGATCTTGTGCTGGAAAGGGGGTCGCTCAATGTGCTGCTCGGCCCGACCCTTTCCGGCAAGACGTCGCTGATGCGGCTGATGGCCGGCCTCGACAAGCCTGCCTCCGGCTCGCTGATCTTCGACGGCACCGACGTCACCGGCCTGCCGGTGCAGAAGCGCTCCGTAGCGATGGTCTACCAGCAGTTCATCAACTACCCGTCGATGACCGTCTATGACAACATCGCCTCGCCGATGCGCATCAAGGGTTCGGACGCAGCCACGATCGACCGCGAAGTGCGCAAGGCCGCCGAACTGCTCAAGCTCACGCCCTATCTCGACCGGACGCCGCTCAGCCTTTCCGGCGGCCAGCAGCAGCGGACGCGCTGGCGCGCGCCATCGTCAAGAATGCCGATCTCGTGCTGCTCGACGAACCGCTCGCCAACCTCGACTACAAGCTGCGCGAAGAACTGCGCGAGGAACTGCCGAAGCTCTTCGCAGCCTCCGGCGCGATCTTCGTCTATGCGACCACCGAACCTTCCGAAGCTCTGCTTCTCGGCGGCAACACCGCTACGCTTAGCCAGGGCCGGATCACCCAGTTCGGCAAGACCATCGACGTCTTCCGTCGCCCGGTGGACCTGGTGACGGCACGCACCTTCGCCGATCCGCCGCTGAACACGATCGAGCTCATCAAATCAGGCTCGATCTTCACCTTTGACGGCAAACACGTGCTGTCGGTTCCCGCCCATCTGTCGGCGTTGCCGGACGGCCCCTGCACGGTCGCCTTCCAGCCGCACCATCTGTCGTTCGACCGTCCCTTCGACGGCGCGACGCCGCTGACGGTAAAGACGGCAATCTCGGAAATCGCAGGTTCCGAAAGCTTCATCCACGTCGGATTTTCCGGCGCGCGCTGGGTCATGCTGGCGCCGGGCATTCACGACATCGAACCGGACGCAACCCTCGAGGTTTTCGTCGATATCCGCCACCTGATGGTCTTCGGGCCGGATGGGCGCGCGATCGGCGGAACCGCCTGAGGAGGCGCTGGGAGGAAACGAAAATGGCACGCATCGATCTCGAACATATCCGCCACGCCTATGGCGCCAAGCCGAAGTCGGAAAACGACTACGCGCTCAAGGAAGTGCACCACAAATGGAACGATGGCGGCGCCTACGCGCTGCTCGGTCCGTCCGGTTGCGGCAAGACCACGCTGCTCAACATCATCTCGGGCCTGATCAATCCGTCCGAGGGACGCATCCTCTTCGACGGCAAGGACGTGACGCACCTGTCCACGCAGGACCGCAACATCGCCCAGGTGTTCCAGTTCCCGGTCATCTACGACACGATGACCGTCTACGACAATCTCGCCTTTCCCCTGCGCAACCGGCATGTGCCGGAGACCGAGGTCGATCGCCGCGTCAAGGAGATCATCGAGATGATCGGCCTTGGCGGCTGGGCGGGCAAAAAGGCGCAAGGGCTGACGGCCGACCAGAAGCAGAAGATCTCGCTTGGCCGCGGCCTGGTGCGCTCCGACGTCAGCGCCATCCTGTTCGACGAGCCGCTGACCGTCATCGACCCGGAAATGAAATGGGTGCTGCGCTCGCAGATCAAGCGCCTGCACAAGCAGTTCGGCTTCACCATGGTCTATGTCACCCACGACCAGACCGAGGCGCTCACCTTCGCCGACAAGGTCGTCGTCATGTATGACGGCCAGATCGTGCAGATCGGCACGCCGGCCGAGCTTTTCGAGCGGCCGCGCCATACCTTCGTCGGCTACTTCATCGGTTCGCCGGGCATGAACGTGCTGCCGGCCAGGATCGACGGCAGCACCGCGACGATCGGCAGCGAGACCATCGCTCTCAACTTCCGGCCCGAGATCAAGGCCGGCGCCAAGACCGAACTCGGCATTCGCCCGGAATTCGTGTCGATCGGTCGCGAGGGCATGCCGGTTGCGATCACCAAGGTCGAGGATATCGGCCGCCACAAGATCGTGCGCGCCCGCTTCGCCGACCAGCCGATCTCGATCATCCTCGACGAGGACGGCGCCATTCCGGCCGAGCCGCGCATCGCCTTCGACCAGAAGGCCATCAACATCTACGCCGATTCCTGGCGCGTCGGCGGGGAGGCCTGATCATGGAAAAGACCTGGAACAACAAAGCCTGGTTCATGGTTCTGCCGGTGCTGGTGCTCGTCGCCTTCTCGGCGGTGATCCCGCTGATGACCGTGGTCAACTACTCGGTTCAGGACACCTTCGGCAACAACGAGTTCTTCTGGGCCGGCACCGACTGGTATGTCGACGTGCTGACCTCAGACCGGTTCTGGGACGCGCTCACCCGCAACCTGATCTTCTCGGCGATCATCCTCGCCATCGAAATTCCGCTCGGCATCATCATTGCGCTCAACATGCCCAAGAAGGGCCTCGGCGTTCCGGTCTGCCTCGTCCTGATGGCACTGCCGCTTTTGATCCCGTGGAACGTCGTCGGCACCATCTGGCAGGTCTTCGGCCGCGTCGACATCGGCCTGCTCGGCCACACGCTGGAAGCGTTGGGCATCAACTACAACTATGTACAAAACCCCATGGACGCCTGGGTGACGCTGATCGTCATGGACGTCTGGCACTGGACGAGCCTCGTCGTACTTCTGTGCTATGCCGGTCTCGTCTCGATCCCCGACGCCTACTACCAGGCCGCCAAGATCGACGGCGCATCGCGCTGGTCCGTCTTCCGCTACATCCAGTTGCCGAAGATGAAGCGCGTGCTCCTGATCGCCTTCCTGCTGCGTTTCATGGACTCATTCATGATCTATACCGAGCCCTTCGTCGTCACCGGCGGCGGCCCCGGCAACTCGACCACCTTCCTGTCGATCGACCTCGTCAAGATGGCCATCGGCCAGTTCGACCTCGGTCCGGCGGCAGCCCTGTCGATCATCTACTTCCTCATCGTCCTGCTGCTCTCGTGGATCTTCTACACCGTGATGACCACAAGCGACGCGCAGAGCTGAGCCGGAAGGGAGGAAAAACCATGACCGCTACAACACAACCCCTGTCGCAACGCCTCTCCTGGCTGATCCCGACGGTCTATATCCTGTTTCTGCTGCTGCCGATCTACTGGCTCGTCAACATGAGCTTCAAGGAGACGAGCGAGATCCTCAGCACGTTTTCGCTGTGGCCGCAGAACCCGACCCTGCGGAACTATACGGTGATCTTCACCGATCCGTCCTGGTACAAGGGCTATATCAACTCGATCATCTATGTCGTCATGAACACGGTGATCTCGGTGGCAGCCGCCCTGCCTGCAGCCTACGCCTTCTCTCGTTATCGCT
The DNA here is from genome assembly GCF_001976035.1 of Ensifer sp. 1H6. NCBI lineage: Bacteria > Pseudomonadati > Pseudomonadota > Alphaproteobacteria > Hyphomicrobiales > Rhizobiaceae > Ensifer > Ensifer sp. 1H6. The sequence goes on from NZ_MOAI01000012.1 coordinate 84,081, forward strand.
TCCTTGGCGACAAGCACCTGTTCTTCTGGCTCTTGACCAACCGCATGGCGCCGCCGGCCGTTTTCGCCCTGCCGTTCTTCCAGCTCTATTCGGCCTTCGGCCTGATCGATACGCACATTGCCGTGGCGCTTGCCCACTGCCTGTTCAACGTGCCGCTGGCGGTCTGGATCCTGGAAGGCTTCATGTCGGGCGTGCCGAAGGAGATCGACGAAACCGCCTATATCGACGGCTATTCGTTCCCGCGCTTCTTCGTGAAGATCTTCACGCCGCTGATTGCCTCCGGCATCGGTGTCGCGGCCTTCTTCTGCTTCATGTTCTCCTGGGTCGAGCTGCTGCTGGCCCGCACGCTGACGACAACCGCGGCAAAGCCGATCGCCGCCATCATGACCCGGACCGTGTCCGCCTCCGGCCTCGACTGGGGCGTTCTGGCCGCGGCCGGCGTGCTGACCATCATCCCCGGCGCGCTCGTCATCTATTTCGTGCGCAACTACATCGCCAAGGGCTTTGCCCTGGGCCGCGTCTAAAGGAGCTTCGTGATGAATTTCTCATGGATGGCATGGACGCTGCCGACGGCGTTGTTCTTCATCACCATCGCGCTGCTGCTCATCGGCATGGGCGTGTGGGAATATGTCTCGCCGGGCGGCAACCCGCGCGTCGGCATCCTGCGCTTCGAAACGACCCGAGGTGACCGGCTCTTCGTCTCGCTGCTCGGCAGCGCCTTCATTCACCTCGCATGGCTCGGCTTCGGCGGCGGACAGGACCTCTGGTGGGCGCTGGCGCTCTCCGTCGTCTATGCCGTCGGCGTCTTTCGCTACGTCTGAGGCGATCGAAATGGCAGGTCCGGGAGGGCCTTCCGACACTGCAATGAACGCAATCGCAAAACCCAAAGGGAGGAAATTATGCGACGGCACCTTTTCACGACGACAGCGGCAGTGCTGCTGGCTCTTACCGGCACGGCATTCGCCGGCATGGACGAGGCAAAACAGTTCCTCGACAAGGAAGTCGGCGATCTCTCCACGCTCGACCGCGCCGGCCAGGAAGCGGAAATGCAATGGTTCATCGATGCCGCCAAGCCGTTTGCCGGCATGGACATCAAGGTCGTTTCCGAAACGCTGACCACGCATGAATACGAATCCAAGGTGCTGGCTTCCGCCTTCACGGCGATCACCGGCATCAAGATCACCCACGACCTGATCGGTGAAGGCGACGTCGTCGAAAAGCTGCAGACGCAGATGCAGTCCGGCGAGAACATCTACGACGCCTATGTCAACGACAGCGACCTGATCGGCACCCATTGGCGCTACCAGCAGGTGCGCAACCTCACCGACTGGATGGCCAACGAAGGCAAGGACGTCACCAATCCCGGCCTCGACATCGCCGACTTCATCGGCACGTCGTTCACCACCGCTCCGGACAAGAAGCTCTACCAGCTTCCCGACCAGCAGTTCGCCAACCTCTACTGGTTCCGCTACGACTGGTTCAACGACGAGAAGAACAAGGCGGACTTCAAGGCGAAGTACGGCTACGACCTCGGCGTTCCCGTCAACTGGTCTGCCTATGAGGACATCGCCGAATTCTTCACCGGCCGTGAGATCGACGGCAAGAAAGTCTATGGCCACATGGACTACGGCAAGAAGGACCCGTCGCTCGGCTGGCGCTTCACCGACGCGTGGCTGTCGATGGCCGGCAACGGCGACAAGGGCATCCCGAACGGCCTGCCGGTCGACGAATGGGGCATCAAAGTCAACGAGAAATCCCAGCCGGTCGGCTCGTGCGTCGCCCGTGGCGGCGACACCAACGGCCCGGCCGCGGTCTACTCGATCGCCAAATACCTCGATTGGCTGAAGGCCTATGCGCCGCCGGAAGCCCAGGGCATGACCTTCTCCGAATCGGGCCCGGTCCCCGCCCAGGGTGCCGTCGCTCAGCAGATCTTCTGGTACACGGCGTTCACCGCCGATGCCGTCAAGAAGGGCCTGCCTGTTGTCAACGAGGATGGCACGCCGAAGTGGCGCATGGCCCCCTCGCCGCATGGCGTCTACTGGAAGGACGGCATGAAGCTCGGCTACCAGGACGTGGGTTCCTGGACGCTGATGAAGTCGACCCCGGAAGACCGCGCCAAGGCCGCATGGCTCTATGCGCAGTTCGTGACGTCGAAGACCGTGGACGTGAAGAAGAGCCATGTCGGCCTGACGCTCACCCGCGAATCCTCGATCCAGCACGAGAGCTTCACCAAACGTGCGCCGGAACTCGGCGGTCTGATCGAGTTCTATCGTTCGCCGGCCCGCGTGCAGTGGTCGCCGACGGGCACCAACGTTCCTGATTATCCGAAGCTGGCTCAGCTCTGGTGGCAGGCCATCGGTGACGCCTCCTCTGGCGCCAAGACACCGCAGGAAGCGATGGACTCGCTGTGCGCCGAGCAGGAGAAGGTGCTTCAGCGCCTCGAACGCGCCGGTATCCAGGGCGAGATCGGTCCGAAGCTCGCCGAGGAACACGACCTCGAATACTGGAACGCTGAAGCCGTCAAGGCCGGCAACCTCGCTCCGCAGCTGAAGATCGAGAACGAAAAAGAAAAGCCGATGACCGTCAATTACGACGAACTGGTCAAAAGCTGGCAGCAGTAACAAGCCCAAGACGACGGCCGCCCGTGCAAACGGGCGGCCGAAGATCAGGAGATGCGGCACCGGGGTCGGCAACGGCCCCGGTTTTTTCATGCCTGTCAGCCGGAGCGGGACGGAAATCCATGCCGGCTAGCCCATGCCACGGCCGGGGCCTGCAGCAGGATCGCCAGCAGGACCGCTGGAAAGATCGCTGCGCCGACACTGTCGAGCAGCACGCCGCCGGCCAAGCCGCCGCCGGCCATCGCCGCGTTCCAGGCCGTGACGATCATCGACTGCGCCGCATCCGCTTCCGTCCCGGCCGCCTTTGCGGAGGCGGTCTGAAACAGCGTCGCTGCACCGCCGAAGGCGAGACCCCAGGCGACAACGCCGATATAGATCGCGGCCGACTGCTCGCCCCAGACGGCAAGCAGCAGTGACGCTGCCGCAAAGAGCATCATGCTCGCCAGCACCAGCAAACGCAGATGCCTATCGACAAGGGCGCCGATGATCGGAATGACAACGAGCGAGGCGATGCCAAAGACAAGAAGTACCGTGTCAGCCCGCGCATCAAGCCCTGACGGTTCCAGGAACGGCACGATGTAGGTGTAGAGGATGTTATGGGCGAAAACGACGGCAAACATCACGAACAGAATGGGTCGGATCCCGGGCAGCCGGAACACCGACGAAAGCGCCAGGCGTCGTTCGGCGCGCTGCCCCGGAGAGTTGGGAAGCGACCATAAAACCCAGCCGACGAGCAGGGCCGCCATGATGCTCAGGAGGCCGAAGGTCAGGCGCCAGCCGGCCATAGCGCCAAGCAGGGTGCCGGCGGGAATGCCTATCGAAAGCGCCACCGGAGCACCGAGCATGGCAACGGTGATCGCCCGCCCCTGCTGCTGCGGCGGTACCATGCGGCTGGCGTAGCCGGCGGCCAGTGCCCACAACAGCCCGGCAAAGACGCCGGCAAGGAAACGCGCCGCCATCGTCACGACATAGTCGGTCGAGAGCGCTGTGACCGTGTTGACGACGGCAAATCCCGAGATCGCCGTGATCAGCAGCGGCCGCCGACGCCAGGTCTTCGTCAGCGCCACGAGCGGGATGGCCGCGACCAGCGAGCCGATCGCATAGATCGTCACCATCTGCCCGGCCAGGGACTGAGAGACGTCGAGATCGGCGCTGATCTGCAGCAACAGGCCGGCCGGCGACGCCTCCGTGAGGATGGTGATGAAGCCGGCGGTCGCAAGCGCAAGCAGCGCCGCAAGCGGCAGCCCGGCCCCGGCGACAACGACGGGCGTGGATGCTGCTTCCTGCGGAGCCGGAAGCGCGCAGTCGGTGGATTGCATGGATAGTGTCTTTCAGGATGATCGCCAGTGACGTCTCTCTTGACGGCAATAGCGGAATGGAAGCGCGTGCCAGGTGTTCGCCGCCGGCCGAAGCGGGCGGCGATCTCGTTTGTGCCTAAGCTGCGGTTACGGCGCGCTTGGGCAGCACGATGTCATCGACGCGATAGGTGTGAAACTCGCAGGTTGAGACCGAATTCAGCGCCCTGAACTTTTCCAGGAAGACCGCGTCGGTGAAGAACTCCTCGACGTTTCCTTCGCCGGCTATCGCTTCGATATTGACCACCGTCTGGCCGTCGGTGCTCTTGGAGAGGTTGCTCCAGAGAAAGCCCTCCTTGCGCTCGGCCACATAGTTCACGACGTCCTGGATCAGCCGGAACGCTTCCTCCTGCTTGCCCGGGTGGGCGTGGATGACATTGACGATGAAGACGGTCGGTTCCGGATCCCTATGGAAACCCGCCACAAGTGCCTGCTGCATGTTTTCTCCTTCTGTCGCCGACGATGTTTTCGCACGTCACGAACGCGCGTTTGTCGGACGGGCGGACTATGACGAGCTTCCAATCAGAGAAAAATACGCTACAGCTCCGAAGATATCGGACAAAAATATCCACAATTCCCGAAACGGATGAGGACGGCGGATGGACAGCCTTGGTGCACTCAATGCTTTCGTGCAGGCGGCGGACTTCCGCAGCTTTACGGAGGCCGCAACCCAGCTCGGCGTTTCACCCTCCGCCGTCGGCAAGGCGATTGCCCGGCTGGAGGAGCGGTTGAGCGTTCGCCTCTTTCATCGCAGCACCCGCAGCGTCACGTTGACCCCGGAAGGCACGCTGTTTCTCGAACGCTGCCGGCGGATTTTTTGCGAAATCGAAGCGGCCGAGGCCGAACTGGTTCAGAGCCAGGAGGCTCCGCGCGGCAAGCTGCGCGTCAGCCTGCCCATGGCCGGCATGCTGCTGATGCCGACGCTGACGGCCTTCATGCGCGCCTATCCGGAGGTCGAGATCGATCTCGATTTCTCCGACCGCATGGTCGACGTTATCGAGGAGGGGTTCGACGCGGTCGTGCGCAGCGGGGAAATCGGCGACTCCAGGCTGATGACGCGTCAGCTTGGCACGTTTCACCCCTATCTCGTCGCATCACCCGACTACTTCGAAAGACATGGGAAGCCGGAGGCGCCTGCGGATCTCGAACAACACCACTGCCTGCACCATCGCTTTCCCTCGACGGGCAAGCTCGAGCCCTGGCCGCTGGTGCAGGACGGCGCCGAAGCCAACGTCGATGTGCCGGTAACGGCCGTCTCCAATGCCCTGGAGCCGCTGATCCATATGGCCGAGGAAGGGCTCGGTATCGCCTGCCTTCCCAACTTCACGATCAGACGGCAGATGCGCGAGGGAACACTCGTATCGGTTCTCGATAACCAGCTGCGCCGCTACGGCACCTACCGGATCCTGTGGCCGTCCAGCCGGCATCTCGCGCCGAAACTGCGCGTCTTCGTCGACTTCATGGCTGCCAATCTCTTCCCGACCAGTGGTGCGTCATCGGGCTCGGCTTGACCGATAGCGGCCGCACTACGATTTCGCCATCACGCGGCGCGCGGTTTTGCCCGGCCGATCCTTGTCGAAAATCGCTCTGATTGCCTGTTTCGTGCCATCGTCCATCAGCACGATCATGTCGAGGTAGAGCTGCTTGTCGACGATGACGAAGCGGACATCGAACGGCTTGCCACCATAGTGGCCGCTGACGTTCTCGCTCCATCGGCCGATGCCGGCCGCAGTCGTGGAGCCCGTCTTCAGGTCCGCATGGGCAAAGGCAAACCAGCCGTTGTTGGAAGACACCTTCAGGATAGGCCCGTGCTGCTTGATCGCCAGCCAGCAGGTTCCGCAGGTGCCGGCGTTCGACACCATCTGTCGCCACTGCCCCGGAAAATCTTCGGTTTCGGCGTTGGCGGCAAACGGCCACAGAACAATGGCGACGGCAATCAATGCGCCGACCAAACGGCGAAACGTGCCAGCAGGCGACGAAAATCTCATATGCTGCAATCCCATGGACACCGGCGGAGGCGAGCCTTCGCCTCGACGCCAGTGCACACTGCCTGCGCTGCATTGCGGCAACGTTGCATCCGTTGACGTCTTTTTCCGCGGTGCCTTCGGTGCAGCATTCCCTTTGCCCACTCCCCCCGGATTCCCGAAAGTGTTTACTCCACGGTTGCACTTGCGGCACTCTGTCTCGGCACCAAAGATACCCTTTACCCTGTTGGAGGATGGGGCCCCCTGTTGGAGGACGGGGGAAGCGGACTGGTCGACGTGATGGGAGGAGTAACCATGAGCGACGCATCCAGCATACACCCGGTGGACGAGAGCCAATCGGCAAGCTCGCGACCCTCGGGATTCAGCATGTCCTTGTCATGTACGGTGGCGCCGTCGCGGTTCCGCTGATTGTTGGCCGGGCCCTGCAGCTCAGCCCTCAGGACGTCGCTTTCCTGATTTCCGCCGATCTTTTCGTCTGTGGCCTCGTCACCATCATCCAGTCTCTCGGCATTACCCGGAGCGTCGGCATCCGTCTTCCCGTGATGATGGGCGTGACCTTCGCTTCCGTCGGCCCGATGGTGTCGATGGCAACGATGACGCCCGGACAGGAGGGCGCCCGACTGATCTTCGGCGCCATTATCGGCGCCGGGTTGGTCGCGCTGCTGCTCGCCCCGATCATGGGGCGGCTGTTGCGTTTCTTCCCGCCGATCGTCACCGGCACCATCATTCTGGTGATCGGCGTGACCTTGATGCGCGTCGGCGTCAACTGGATCTTCGGCAATCCCTTCGGACCGACGGCACCGAAGCTGGTCGATCCGACCCACGCCGAATGGCTGGCCGAGCTGAAGAAGCTCGCCACGACAGGCGGCCCGGCCGTTCCCGACGGCGTCGTGCTTGGCGCAACGGTGCCGAACCCTGCTTATGCCGAACTGAGCCATGTGGTACTTGCCGCCTTCGTGCTCATCTCCATCCTCGTGGTCGCGCGCTACGGCCGCGGGCTGATCAGCAACATTGCGGTTCTGACCGGCATCGTCATCGGCTGCGTCTTTGCAGCGAGCCTTGGCATGATGCATTTCGACCGGGTTGCGGATGCCGGCTGGTTCGCGGTCGTCACGCCGTTGCGTTTCGGCATGCCGATTTTCGATCCGGTGCTGATCGCCACCATGTCGCTGGTGATGATCGTCGTCATGATCGAATCGACAGGCATGTTCCTGGCGCTGGGCGAAATAACCAACAAGGAAGTCTCGCAGCAGCAGCTGACGGCCGGCCTTCGCGTCGACGGCATCGGCACGATGATCGGCGGCCTGTTCAATACCTTCCCCTACACCAGCTTCTCGCAGAATGTCGGTCTCGTCGGCGTCACCGGCGTGAAGAGCCGTTATGTCTGCGTCATGGGCGGCGTGATCATGATCGTGCTCGGCCTGATCCCGAAGATGGGCGCGCTGGTCGAGGCGGTTCCAACCTTCGTGCTCGGCGGCGCCGGCCTGGTGATGTTCGGCATGGTGGCAGCCACCGGCGTGCGCATCCTGTCGACCGTCGACTTCAAGTCATCGCGCAACAACCTGTTCGTCGTTGCCGTCTCGGTCGGTTTCGGCCTGATCCCGCTGATCGCGCCGAACTTCCTGATGTGGATGCCGCATGCGATCCACCCGATCATCGAATCGGGCATCGTGCTCGCCTCGATCTCGGCAGTGGTGCTCAACGCCTTCTTCAACGGATTGAGCGTCGAACGCTCTGCCCGGCCCCCGCGAGGAGGCCGGGGCTTTGTCATCAGGCCGTTCCAAAAAGCCCCGACACTTCGATCGCCAACGAAGCATCGACAGGTGTCGGCACGGTAGAAAGAGGACAACGAAAACGCCCCGAAGGATTCGACGACGATGGCCAAGACCAACCTCACCCTCGAGCTTCTGCTGCTCGCTCTTCTCGCAACGCTTTGGGGCGCATCCTATACCTTCATCAAGATCGGCGTCGAAACCATTCCCCCGGTGACGCTGATTGCCGCCCGCACGCTGATCGCCGGCACCATCCTGCTCGCCGTCCTCCGCTTTCGCGGCATCAAGCTGCCGCGCGACGCAGCCACATGGAAGCGCTTCCTGTTCCAGGCCTGCCTCAACAGCGTCTTCCCGTTTACCCTGATCGCCTGGGCAGAGCAGACGATCGACGCCGGCGTCGCCTCGATCCTCAACGCCGCCACCCCCATCTTCGCCTTCCTGCTGACGGCGCTGATCACCCGCCACGAGCCGGCATCGACAAGAAAGCTGATCGGCGTCGTGGCCGGCATGGCCGGCATCAGCCTGATCATCGGCGTTGAAGCCTTCGGCGGCCTGGGTGACCAGCTGCTGGCCCAGCTTGCCGTGGTCTTCGCAACCGTCTGCTACGCCGGCGCCGCCATCTTCGGAAAGAGCTTCAGGGGCCTCGACCCGATGGTTCCGGCCGCAGGCTCGCTCCTTGCAGGTGCCGTGCTTCTCATCCCCGCAAGCCTTGTCATCGACCAGCCATGGACGCTTGCCCCTTCCGCTCAGTCGGTGATCGCGCTCGTCTGCTTGGCGGTGTTCTCGACGGCGCTGGCCTTCGCCATCTATTTCCGGCTGATCCAGACGCTCGGTTCGGTCGGCGCTACCGCGCAAGCCTACCTGCGCGTTCCCGTCGGGGTCACCATCGGCGTTCTCTTTCTCGGAGAAAGATTGTCGGACACGATCTGGATCGGCCTTGCCTGCGTCGTCATCGGCGTCGCAGCCATGACCATCCCGGCGCGCCGGGCCGGCCGGCCCTTGCCGATCGCGGCTAGTCTCAAGGCCAAAACGGAAAAGGCGCAGCGATTGCCCCGCTGCGCCTTTCGTCAGTCACGGCGCTATGTCGATCAGTCCTTGCGCTTGCGGCAATAGAGCTCGAGCCGGTGACGAACCAGGTCGTAACCGAGTTCGGCGGCGATCTCCGCCTGCAGCTGCTCGATCTTGTCGGAGCGAAACTCGATCACAGCGCCGGTGTCGATGTCGATCAGGTGGTCATGGTGCGGAGCGTCGGCCGTCTCGAAACGGGCGGTGGCACTTTCAAAGGCGTGGCGATGGACGACGCCCTGGTGCTCCAGCGCCGACAGTGTCCTGTAAACCGTCGACAGCGAAACGGTGGCATCGATTTCCTTGGCGCGGCGGTGCAATTCGCTCGCATCCGGGTGGTCTTCGGCGGTCGCGAGAATCTTCAGGATTGCCGCACGCTGCCGCGTCACGCGCACACCACCATCTCTCAGGACGCCTTCCAGCTCTTCGATGCGATTTTTGTTCTGTTTCATGGTCGTACACTAGCCAAGGCCGATAAGTTTGAAAATAGCTAGTTGCGAATGCTTCTCATGTGCATTGACTTATGCAAATCATTCGCCTAGTCCTGTGAACGACAACATCGGGGAGTATGGAATGATCGATCACACGAGACGCGCGATCCTGGTTGCCGCCACGGCATTGGCAGGTTTCGCGCTCGTTCCGGGTGCCGCTTGCGCGCAGGAAAAGTTCAAGGCCGTCACCACCTTCACGGTGATCGCCGACATGGCCAAGAACGTCGCCGGCGACGCGGCAATCGTCGAATCGATCACCAAGCCCGGCGCCGAGATCCACAACTATCAGCCGACGCCGCGCGACATCCTGAAGGCGCACGATGCAAAGCTGATCCTCTGGAACGGCCTCAATCTCGAACTCTGGTTCGAAAAGTTCTTCCAGAACTTCGACGAGGTGCCCGGCGTCGTGGTTTCTCAAGGGATCGAGCCAATGGGCATCGCGGAAGGCCCCTATAGCGGCAAGCCGAACCCACATGCCTGGATGTCGCCTTCGGCGGCGCTGATCTATGTCGACAACATCCGCGACGCTTTCGTCAAATACGATCCCGGCAACGCCGAGACCTACAAGGCCAATGCCGAAGCCTACAAGCAGAAGATCGAGGCGGCGATCGCCCCTATCCGCGCCGAGATCGGCAAGATCCCGGAAGACAAGCGCTGGCTGGTGTCGAGCGAGGGCGCCTTCAGCTACCTCACCCGCGACTTCGGCATGAAGGAACTCTATCTCTGGCCGATCAATGCCGATCAGCAGGGCACGCCGCAGCAGGTTCGCAAAGTCATCGACGCGGTGCGCGCCAACAATATACCGGTCGTCTTCTCCGAAAGCACGATTTCGCCCGACCCGGCACAGCAGGTGGCGCGGGAAACCGGCGCAAAATACGGCGGCGTGCTCTATGTTGATTCCCTGAGCGAAGCGGACGGTCCGGTACCGACCTATATCGACCTCTTGCGCGTCACGTCCGAAACCATCGCGAAAGGCCTTTCGCAATGAACCTTCAGGTAAAACCTCGCTCCGGCCCGGAAGCCGCCTCCGGGGATGCAGGCGGTGGCATCCGCGTCTCCGGCGCGACCGTGACCTATCGCAACGGCCACCGCGCGCTTCTCGATGCCTCCTTCGAGATCCCGACCGGCACGATCACAGCACTGGTCGGCGTCAACGGCAGCGGCAAGTCGACCCTCTTCAAGGCGATCATGGGCTTTGCCCGGCTGGCGCGCGGAGAAATCTCCATTCTCGGCCTTTCGGTCCAGGAGGCGCTGAAGAAGAACCTTGTCGCCTATGTTCCGCAAGCCGAAGAGGTCGACTGGAATTTTCCGGTTCTGGTCGAGGACGTGGTGATGATGGGCCGCTACGGCCATATGAACATGCTGCGCATCCCGAAGAAGGCCGACCATGAGGCGGTGGGGGCCGCGCTTGCCCGTGTCGGCATGAGCGACTTCCGCAAGCGCCAGATCGGTGAGCTCTCCGGCGGCCAGAAGAAGCGCGTGTTCCTGGCGCGCGCCCTTGCCCAGGACGGCCGCGTGATCCTGCTCGACGAGCCCTTCACCGGGGTCGACGTCAAGACCGAAGATGCCATCATCCGCCTGTTGATCGGCCTGCGCGACGAGGGCCGCGTCATGCTGGTCTCGACCCACAACCTCGGCAGCGTGCCGGAATTCTGCGACCGGACCGTTCTCCTGAAGAACACGGTGCTGGCCTATGGCCCGACGGAAACCACCTTCACCCGCGAAAACCTCGAACTCGCCTTCGGCGGCGTCCTCAGGCATTTCGTGCTCGGTGGCGACAGCCTGCATGACGACGCGGATCCGCGGCAACTGTCCGTCATCACCGACGACGAGCGTCCGCTGGTGATGTATGGCGCCAAGGGGCAGATGGTGTCGCAACCGGCCAAGCCTGAGAGCGACCCGGAGGCAGCAGGCAAATGATCGCCACGCTCTTCGAGCCCTTCACCTACAACTACATGGTCAACGCCATGTGGGTCAGCGCGCTGGTTGGCGCCGTCTGCGCCTTCCTGTCGTCCTATCTGATGCTGAAAGGCTGGTCGCTGATCGGCGACGCGCTCTCGCACTCGATCGTTCCGGGCGTTGCCGGCGCCTATATGCTCGGCCTGCCCTTCTCGCTCGGCGCCTTCTTCTCCGGCGGGCTTGCGGCCGGCGCGATGCTGTTTCTCAACCAGCGCACCCGGTTGAAGGAAGACACCATCATCGGGCTGATCTTCACCTCGTTCTTCGGCCTCGGCCTGTTCATGGTGTCGCTGTCGCCAACCTCAGTAAACATCCAGACGATCGTTCTCGGCAACATCCTCGCCATCACGCCTGCCGACACGTTGCAGCTTGCGCTGATCGGCGTCATCTCGCTGATCATCCTGACGGCCAAGTGGAAGGATCTGATGGTCACCTTCTTCGATGAGAGCCACGCACGCTCGATCGGTATCCCGACGACCTTCCTGAAGGTGCTGTTCTTCACGCTGCTGTCCGCCTGTACGGTCGCCGCGCTGCAGACGGTCGGCGCCTTTCTCGTCATCGCCATGGTGGTGACACCGGGCGCCACCGCCTATCTGCTCACCGACCGCTTTCCGCGGCTGATCGTCATCAGCGTCGCGATCGGCGCGCTCACCAGCTTCTTCGGCGCCTATTTCAGCTACTTCCTCGATGGCGCTACCGGCGGCATCATCATTGTGCTGCAGACGCTGATCTTCCTCTTTGCCTTCGTCTTCGCGCCCAAGCACGGATTGCTGGCTGCCCGCAGGCGCAGCGCCGAAGCCCTGGAGGTCACGCAATGATCTCGCTCGACCTTTTGCTTGCCGTCTTCGAATTCGAGTTCATGCGCAATGCGCTGCTGATCTCGGTCCTGGTGGCGATCCCGACGGCCCTGCTCTCCTGCTTCCTCGTGCTCAAGGGCTGGTCGCTGATGGGCGACGCCATCTCGCATGCGGTCTTTCCCGGCGTCGTCATCTCCTACATCGTCGGCCTGCCGCTCGCCGTCGGCGCCTTTGCCGCCGGCATGTCCTGCGCGCTTTTGACCGGCTACCTCAAGGAAAACAGCCGCATCAAGCAGGACACTGTCATGGGCGTGGTGTTCTCCGGCATGTTCGGCTTCGGCCTGGTGCTCTACACCAAGATCCAGAGCGACGTGCATCTCGACCATATCCTCTTCGGCGACATGCTCGGCATCGGCTGGCCCGACATCATCGAAACCGGTCTGATCGCCCTGGTGGCAACCGGGATCCTGGCGGTAAAATGGCGCGACTTTCTGCTGCACGCCTTCGACCCCGCACAGGCCAAGGCCGTCGGCCTGCGCGTCAACTGGCTGCATTACGGGCTCTTGGCGATCCTGTCGCTCACGATCGTCGGCGCGCTGAAGGCCGTCGGCCTGATCCTTGCCATCGCCATGCTGATCGCGCCCGGCGCCATCGCGTTTCTGATCACCCGCACCATGGGCAGCATGCTCATCGTTGCGGTGCTGGTGGCAACCGTCGCCTCGTTCTCAGGCGTCTATCTCTCGTTCTTCATCGACAGCGCCCCGGCACCGACCATCGTGTTGTTGATGACCGTGATCTTCCTCGCAGCTTTCCTCTGGTCGTCCTGGCGGACGGCCCGCATCGAGGCCCAGCGAACGACGGTCGAATGAGGGCGGGGCTCCCCTCCCCCCGGGAAGGGAGCCTCTCCACTGCAACCTCAATGGCTCGGATGCAGCGCGTCGTTGAGATACATGCAGGTCAGCATGGTGAAGATATAGGCCTGGATGACCGACATCAGCAGTTCCAGACCCGTCAGCGCCACGGTCATCATCAGCGGCATGACCGCGCCGAGCGTACCGAGCGCGCCGAAGCCACTGAGGCTGACGACGAAGCCGGCGAACACCTTGAGCGTGATGTGACCGGCGAGCATGACGGCGAAAAGACGAACCGAATGGCTGACCGGGCGCGACAGGAAACGACCTCGATCGGGATGATGATCGGCGCCAGCACCAAAGGCACGCCCGACGGCATGAACAGCCTGAGAAAGCCGAAACCGTGTTTAATCAAGCCGTAGAGCGTCACGGTCAGGAACACGAGCAGCGCCAGCGCAAAGGTCACCGCAATGTGGCTCGTCACGGTGAAGGCATAGGGAAACATGCCGATTAGGTTGGCGACCAGGATGAACATGAACAGCGAGAACACCAGCGGGAAGAAACGCATGCCGTGCTCTCCGGCATTCTCGCGCAACGTCTTCGATACGAACTCGTAGAGGATCTCGGCCGCCGACTGGGCAAGGTTCGGCACCAGGCCGCGCCTGCGCGTCGAAAGGATCAGGAAAAGGCTGGCGATCGCCACGGTCACGGCCATGTAGACGGCCGAATTGGTAAAGCTGATGTCGTGTCCGCCGACCTCGGCGATGTGGAAGAGCGACTTGATCTCGAATTGTTCGATGGGTCCGGCCATCATGAACCTCGTGCGTTGGCAACGGAGCAACCACGGCGCGGCGGCGCGGGCGCATCAATGTGTGTGGGAAGCGGGTGAAAGCCGATCGCGAGACGGGGCGCGATGGCGCCCGAAGCAAACGTTCAGCTCTGTCAGGAAGGAAAAGCTCACGCGGGCGTGCCGCAGGCCAGGATGCTGCATGATGCGATCGACTCCATTATCTCAAGCGGTCGAGATAGTGGGGCCGTCCCCAGGCGAAGCATCGACGCGGGTCGTCCCGCGTGCGCCTGACCTAGAGACAATTTTTGATGAGGTCAAGCCGAGACGATACCTGCCGATAGGCCTGCGGCATCGGGGCCGGCATCAATCTGCCCGCCGAGGCTCAGCCAAATTGCCGATGGTCGGCAAGCACCTGCTCGATCACCGCCAAGCTCTTTTCCGCTTCGGCGGAGTTGGTACCGGGAAGACCAGCATAGACGATCAGCGCCTTCCACAGGGTCCAGCCGCGACCGCGCGCCCAGGTGCCGGCGTCGAGCGCCACGCCGGCGCGAAACGCCTCCCGGCTTTGCCCGTGGAACAGCGTCCAGGCAATGGCAAGGTCGCAGGCGGGATCACCGATACCCGAGGTGCCGAAATCGATGACTGCGCTCAGGCGACCGTCTTCGACCAGCAGATTGCCCCAACTGATATCGCCGTGGAACCAGACCGGCGCGCTCTGCCAGCTTGCCGCCAATGCGGCCTCCCAGACATCGCGCGCCGCTTCCGTGTCGATGCGTCCCTCGAGCGCGACGAGCGCGCGGCGGGTTTCCTCGTCATAATGGGCAGGTGGCCCGCCGCGAAGGAAATTGTGCGGGCCAGGCAACGGCCCGCCGCGCGCATCGACCTGCCGCAAGGCGACAAGAAAGCGCGCCAGATCCTGCGCAAAGACCTTGAGGTCGCCGATCCGATCATCCGTCGCCGTCTCACCCGGCCGCCAGCGATAGACCGACCACGGCCATGGATAGCCCTCGCCTGGCACGCCCCTTGCCAAGGGCACCGGGATAGGCAGCGGCAGGTGCGGCGCCAGCTTCGGCAGCCAGAACTGCTCCTTTTCCACCTGCAGCGCATAGGACTCAGCACTCGGCAGACGCACGGTCATGTCTCGCCCGAGATGGAAGGTCCTGTTGTCCCACCCGCCGGGCAGCACCGGCCTGATGTCGAGTGCGGCCCACTGCGGAAACTGTGCAGCGATCAGGCGCCGGACGAGCAGCGCGTCGATGGTGGGAGTGATCGTCGATTGATCGGACATAACGGGACAAATGCCTCACGCCAGAAACTCGGACGCCTGTTTTAGCCGATCGTCGCCTGTTCGCAACTTTTCCGCTCGGGGATGGCGAACGGACAACCCGATCCAGCCGAAACGCGTCGCCTTCAACCTGCCTTCGTCGAGCACCACACCGGGCCGGACGCGTCACCGTCCCGATGGTCGCATGGATATTGTCTGCCAGGCGGATTCCGGGAATGATGGAAGTGGAAAAGGACAGGCCGTCTTCCGGTCGCCGTGGGATGATCGCTTTACCCCGCATCACAATCTGATATTTTCAACTCCACCGAATTTTCGGCCTTTTTGATAACCTGAGATCATGGAACACCGGCTGCTCGACCGCATATCGCTGGAGGCTTTTCGCGTTTTCGACGCGGCCAGCCGGCATATGAATTTTTCCGGCGCCGGTCGCGAGATCAACATCACTCATGCCGCCGTCAGCTGCCGCGGCAAGGACCTGGAATTGACGCTGCTGGGCGAGCGGCTGTTTCAGCACGTACGGGCGATCATCCCCGCTGGCACCTGTCGCCGCTGATGGCAGAGGAGCTCTCGTCGGTCACATCATCAGACTATCTCGCTTCGCGCGCCCTCGACGCGGAAAGGCTGGCCTCTCTCGGCCTGCCCCGCAACCGGCCATCGAGGGACGAGGCGCTGCGCCTGCACGCCGCACTCGGAAGATCGACATGAGCGGCGGACGCGGAAAGGCGACGACACCGCCAAAACAGCCGAGCCGCACCGGCATCGCCTTCTTTCTCGTTGCCTTTGCATTGATCGCAACAGTGATCCTGGCGACCGCTCTGCTCGCCAACGGACAGAGGAACCTGAGACAGTTGCTGAAGGCACTCGATCTTCCGACGACGTTTCTCGATCCGGAGAAGCCGGTGGCGCAGGCCCCGGAGGTCCACGTCAAGCGACAGCCGCCGCGCATCGCCCTGCCGGTCTGGACGTTTCAGGATCTGCAGACGCCGGAACAGCAGTTCCTGCGGGTGCTCCGCAGCGATCCCCGCGCTCTCTGCGATGAGCTGCGCGAGGCCGGATTCCGCGAACTCGAATGGAAATCGAGCGCCGGCGAGCGTGGCCAGTGGGAATGCTCCTCACTCGTATCCTTTCCGCGCCCTGGGGTCGACAAGATCTCGTCGATCTTCATTTTCATCAAGGGCAACGGCGAAGAAGAGATCACCTCGTTTCGCGCCAAGCTCAACATCGAGCGCCCGGAGGACGCGCAGGTGGTGACAACAAGCGCCGCGCGCGCCGCGTCGGTCTTCCTCGACCATGTCCGCTGGGCCGATGGCGGCAGCATTGCGCTGCAGATCCAGGCGTTGAAGGAATTTGACGTAAAGCGCTTCGGCAGCCGCGTGCAGTTCAAGCGCGAAACGGACGAGACCACGGCACGCTACAATTTCCTCGCCAACCAACCGGCCCGCGCCCGCCCGAAGAGCATTGCCGAACTCTATTTCGACCGTGAAAAATGGCTCGCCTATGGCAACGCCGATGCGCGTAGCTTCGTTCTCGGCCCGACGGCGTGGAATGGCCCGGCGAAGATACCCGAAGGCGGCGACGCCGTAGCAGACCCGGCATCACCAGAGGGTGCCGGCACTGCGAAGGCAAACACTGACGCAAGACCCTGACTTGAAGCGCGTCGCGGTCTCTACAGCGGCGCGCGTCTTATTGGACGCTGCGCTTTAAGCTCGTGTTTCGCGCATGTCGTTATCGCAAAGCCGCTACGCACTTTTGCGCGACATGCTTGAGGTCAGCGATCGATCCGGGTCGAAAGGATGATCGACGACAGCGTGCGGTCGACACCGTCGATTTCACCGATACGATCGATCAGCAGGTCGAGTTCGCTGATCGATGCTGCCGCAACGACGGCGATAAGGTCGAAGCTACCGCTGACGGAATGAAGGGTGCGGATCTCGCGGATGGCAGCAAGTTCCGGGGTGACGCGGCTGAGTGCCCTTGGCGCGATGGTGATCAGCACATGCGCCTTGACCAGACCCTTCTCATAGCTCTCCGACAAGCGGACGCCATAACCGGCGATCACGCCCTCGCGCTCCAGCCGCTCGATCCGGGCCTGCACGGTCGTCCGCGACAGGCCGAGCCTGCGGGCAATCGTTGCTGTCGGCATGCGGGCGTTTTCGCTGAGCACGGCGAGGAGCTCGCGATCCTTGTCGGTAATCTGCATTTCGTCGGTCCATATAGGCATTCTGCCGAATATCTATAGGCGATTTAGTCATATTACAGCTTCAAATCAACAACTCTCGGTCGGACAATAGGGTCTGAAACGCATTTCATACCCTGGGGGAAAGTCATGAAGGACATCGTCGTCATCGGAGCAGGCAAGATCGGCTCCACCATTGCTCGCATGCTCGCGCACACCGGCGATTACAGCGTCTGCGTTGCCGACCGTAGCGCCGAGCAGCTGGGCCAGATCGAGAAGCATGCCGCCATCACGACGGCAGCCGTCGATATCGGCGACAAGAAGGCGCTCGTTGCCCTTCTCTCCGGCAAGTTCGCCGTTCTCAGCGCCGCCCCGTTCCACCTGACGGTTGCCATTGCGGAAGCCGCTGCCGAAGCCGGCATCCACTACCTCGACCTGACCGAAGACGTCGAATCCACCCGCCAGGTCAAGGCGATCGCCGCCAAGGCCAGCACCGCCTTCATTCCGCAGTGCGGCCTCGCACCGGGCTTCATCTCCATCGTCGCCAATGACCTTGCCAGCCGCTTCGAGACGCTCGAAAGCGTGCGCATGCGCGTCGGCGCGCTGCCGCAGTACCCGTCGAATGCGCTCAACTACAACCTGACCTGGAGCACCGACGGCGTCATCAACGAGTATATCGAGCCCTGCGAAGCGATCGTCGAAGGCAGCCTGATCGAAGTTCCCGCCATGGAAGAGCGCGAAGAATTCTCGCTCGACGGCGTGACCTACGAAGCCTTCAACACCTCGGGCGGCCTCGGCACGCTCTGCGAATCGCTGAAGGGCAAGGTCCGCACCCTGAACTACAAGACGATCCGCTATCCCGGCCATGCCGCCATCATGAAGGCGCTGCTGAACGACCTTGGTCTGCGTCATCGCCGCGAAGTCCTCAAGGACATCTTCGAAAACGCGCTGCCGACCACCACCCAGGACGTCGTCGTGATCTTCGTGACGGTTTCGGGCTTCCGCGAAGGTCGCCTGATCCAGGAAACCTACGCCAACAAGGTCTATAGCGGCGTCGTCGCCGGCCGCATGCAGAGCGGCATCCAGATCACCACCGCCGGCAGCATCTGCGCCGTGCTCGATCTGCTCGCCAACGGCAAGATCGCATCCAAGGGCTTCGTTCGCCAGGAAGACATCGCTCTCGATACCTTCCTCGCAAACCGCTTCGGTCACTACTACGCCCAGAAGGGCGAGACAGAACGCGTCGCCGGCTGAGGCCACTCGGCTCGTCTGCGCTGACTATAATGCCCGGGTCCTGCCCGGGCATTTTTTATGTGTCGAACTGAACGTCGCCGCTTCGATTACCGCGGTTTCGACCCGAAACGTGTTGGATGGCCGTATTATGTCCGGCCGAACTCATCCTCGATGCGGATGATGTCGTCCTCGCCGAGATAGGACCCGGTCTGAACCTCGATCAGCTCCAGCGGGATCTTGCCTGGATTGTGCAGTCGGTGGACGGTCCCCTGCGGGATATAGACGGACTCGTTTTCATGCAGCAGACGGGTTTCGCCGGCCATGGTGATCTCCGCCGTGCCACGCACGACAATCCAGTGCTCGGCCCGATGATGATGCTTCTGCAGCGAGATCTTCTTGCCGGGGCTGACCTTCAGTCGCTTGACCTCGTAGCGCTCGCCGCTGGAGACCGAAGAGACCGCGCCCCAGGGCCTGTAGGACGTCGGGTGCTCCTGTGTAAGCCCTAAGGTTGCCTGCGACCGTGCGAGCACCTTGACGATGTTTCCAACGCTCTGGCTGTCTTCCAGGCGCCCGACATAGACGGCGTCTTCGCTGGCGATCACGGCGATATCGTCAAGCCCCTGCACAGCAAGGTGGATGTCGCGGGAGAGCACTAATGAGTTGCGCGTGTTCGCTACCGTCGCCTTGTCGGTAACGACATTGCCGTCACCGTCCTTGCGACCGATCTTCCACACGGCATCCCAGCTGCCCAGATCCGACCAGGCGAATGAGGATGGAACGACGGCAGCGCGAACGGTCTTTTCGAAGACCGCGTAGTCGACGGAAATATCCGGCGCCTTGGAGAAGGCCTTCGCTTCCAGCCGGCTGAAATCGAGATCCTTGCTGGCGCCCTCGACGGCCGCCTTTGTCGAGGCATAGACGTCAGGCGCATAGAGCTGCATCTCGTCGAGGAACACCTTAACCGGCAGCATGAACATGCCGGAGTTCCAGAGATAGCGCTCGGTCGCCAGCATCGCCTCTGCCTTGGCGCGATCCGGCTTCTCGACGAAACGGGCAACCCTGTTGGCGCCGGCCGGCAACGCTTCCCCAAGTTCGATATAGCCGTAGCCGGTCGCGGGCTCCGTCGGAGTGATGCCGAACGTCACCAGTTCACCGGCCTCGGCTGCCAGCTGCGCCCGCAGCATGCAATCGATGTAGACCGCTCCGGCATCGATCTCGTGATCGGAGGCGAGCACCTGCATGATCGCCGCCTCCCCGAACTTGGCGAGCACGACGAAGGCGGCCGCCGCCAGTGCCGGCGCCGTGTTGCGTGCCACCGGCTCGAGCAGAATATCGCTGAGCGGCGCATCGACGGCGCGCGCCTGTTCGGCGACGATGAAGCGGAAATCGCTGTTGGTGACGATGATCGCCGGCTCATACAGCCTGCTATCGCTCACCCGTTCCAGCGTCTGCTGGAACAGCGATCGATCGGACAGGATCTGCAGAAACTGTTTCGGCGCGCCCGAGCGCGACAGCGGCCACAGGCGCGTACCTTTTCCACCCGCCATGATCACGGGAACGATCTTAGACGTCATGCCAAGCCTCTGCGCGCATCGAACGAGAGTCCATCCATACAGGACCGATGCTAAAGAATGCCTGAAGCCGGCCGTGCAAACAAACCGCACCAAAGGTGAGGCATGCCCCTCACTTCGGATAGGACGCCAGCTTGCCCATCGTCTTACGCCGTACCAATTCGCATCGGCACAACGATGAGGCGGCTCTGTCGCGGCCATCGCGGGCAACAAAAAACCCCGCTCGAAGGCGGGGCTTTTTCATTGGTTTATCCCGTCGGGATGTCCCTTTCAGGCCGGGATCACGATTTCCCCGAGCTTCGTCAGTTCGGCGATGAACTGCTCGGCGCGCGTCTTCTTCTCGTCGCCGGCACCGTCCAGCTCGGCACGGACCGCCTCGATGCGCTTTTCAAGCGCGGTGCGGTCGAGTTCGTCGACGTGCACGGCGGATTCGGCAAGCAGAGTGCAGCCGGTCGGCAGGATATCGGCAAAGCCGCCGAAGACGGCGAACCGCTCGGTCTTGCCGTCAGCCGTTTTCACGGTAACGACGCCGGGCTTCACCGTCGTCATTGTCGGGGCATGATTGGCCATCACGGTCATCTCGCCCTCGGTCGCCGGAATGACGACTTCCGTCACCTTCTCGGAGAGGAGCAGGCGCTCGGGGGAAACAAGCTCAAAATTGAAACTGTCGGCCATGACCATTCACTTCTCGTGGGCGCGCCACCTGAGGTGGCAGGCTGTGCATGTCTTCCCTGCTCCGCAATATGGCGGAACGCAGGATGAAAGCCTCGGCGCATCGCTGCGCCGAGGCTCACGATGCTATCAAGCGGCTTCTGCAGCCAGCTTCTTGGCCTTTTCGACCGCTTCTTCGATCGAGCCGACCATGTAGAACGCGGCTTCCGGAAGATGGTCGTAGTCGCCGTTGACGAGGCCCTTGAAGCCCTTGATCGTGTCTTCGAGAGCGACGAGCTTGCCCGGAGAACCGGTGAAGACTTCGGCCACGAAGAACGGCTGCGACAGGAAGCGTTCGATCTTACGAGCGCGGGCGACGGCCAGCTTGTCCTCTTCCGACAGTTCGTCCATGCCCAGGATGGCGATGATGTCCTGGAGAGACTTGTAACGCTGCAGGGTCGTCTGGACCTTACGCGAAATCTCGTAGTGCTCTTCGCCGACGATCATCGGGTCCAGCATGCGCGACGTGGAGTCGAGCGGGTCAACGGCCGGGTAGATGCCCTTTTCAGCGATCGAGCGCGACAGAACCGTCGTTGCGTCCAGGTGGGCGAACGAGGTTGCCGGCGCCGGGTCGGTCAAGTCGTCGGCCGGAACGTAAATGGCCTGAACCGAGGTGATCGAACCCTTGGTCGTCGTGGTGATGCGTTCCTGCATCTGACCCATGTCGGTCGCCAGCGTCGGCTGGTAACCCACGGCCGATGGAATACGGCCGAGCAGAGCCGAAACTTCGGAGCCTGCCTGAGTGAAGCGGAAGATGTTGTCGACGAAGAACAGAACGTCCTGGCCCTTGTCGCGGAAGTCTTCAGCGATCGTCAGACCGGTCAGAGCGACGCGAGCGCGGGCGCCCGGCGGTTCGTTCATCTGGCCGTAAACGAGGGCTGCCTTCGAGCCTTCGCCGCCGCCGAGCTTGTTAACGCCGGACTCGATCATTTCGTGGTAGAGGTCGTTGCCTTCGCGGGTACGTTCACCCACGCCAGCAAATACCGAGTAACCACCGTGCGCCTTGGCGACGTTGTTGATCAGTTCCATGATGAGAACGGTCTTGCCGACGCCTGCGCCACCGAAGAGGCCGATCTTGCCGCCCTTTGCGTAAGGAGCGAGAAGGTCGACGACCTTGATGCCGGTGACGAGGATCTGCGCTTCCGTCGACTGCTCGACGTAGGACGGCGCGTCCTGGTGGATGGCGCGCTTGCCCGACGTGATCAGCGGACCAGCTTCGTCGACCGGCTCGCCGATGACGTTCATGATGCGGCCGAGCGTTTCATCGCCAACCGGAACCGTGATCGGTGCCCCGGTGTCGGTGACCGGCTGACCGCGGACGAGACCTTCGGTCGAGTCCATGGCGATCGTGCGGACGGCGTTTTCGCCGAGGTGCTGCGCGACTTCGAGAACGAGGCGGTTACCGTGGTTCTCGGTTTCCAGTGCGTTCAGGATCTGCGGAAGCTGGCCTTCGTCGAACACAACGTCGACGACGGCGCCGATGACCTGCGTTACGCGACCGACAGCGCCGGCTGCCGCAACTGCGGTCTTGGCGGAAGCTGCCTTCCTCGGTGCAGCCGGCTTCTTCGCCGCTGCGGTTTCTTTCGGGGTAGCTGCCTTAGCCATAATCCTTACCCTCTTCTCGTAACCTTAGAGCGCTTCCGCGCCCGAGATGATTTCAATGAGTTCCTTGGTGATCTGAGCCTGGCGCTGACGGTTGTAGTTCAGCGTCAGCTTATTGATCATGTCACCAGCATTGCGCGTCGCATTGTCCATCGCGCTCATCTTTGCGCCCATTTCGCCGGCGACGTTCTCGAGCAGGGCCCGGAAGATCTGCACCGAAATGTTGCGCGGAATGAGGTCGCTCAGGATCGCGCCCGCGTCCGGCTCATATTCGTAGACGGCCGAAGCATCCGATGCTTCCACTGCGACCGGGCCGGCCGAAGCGGGGATCAGTTGCTGTGCCGTCGGAATCTGGGCGATAACGGACTTGAACTCAGAATAGAACAGCGTGCAGACATCGAACTCGCCCTTTTCAAAGAGCGCGATGACCTTGTGGCCGATCTGGTCGGCATTCTGGAAGCCGATCTTCTTGACCTCACGCAGGTCGATACGATCGATGATCAGCGACGCGTATTCGCGACGCAGAATATCGAAGCCCTTCTTGCCGACGCAGATGATCTTCACCGTCTTGCCGGCGGCAAGCAGCTTGCGAAGGTGGTCGCGAGCGTGGCGGGCGATCTGCGAGTTGAAGCCGCCGCAAAGACCGCGTTCCGCCGTGCAGACGACCAGAAGATGCGTATCGTCCTTGCCGGTGCCGGTCATCAGCTGCGGCGCATCGTCGTCCGCGCCAACCGCCTGGGCGATGTTGGCGAGAACGGCAGCCATGCGCTGCGAGTAAGGCCGGGCGGCCTCGGCCGCCTCCTGCGCACGCCGAAGCTTCGCCGCGGCGACCATTTTCATCGCCTTGGTGATCTTCTGCGTCGCCTTGACGGAGGCGATCCGGTTCTTCAGATCCTTAAGTGAAGGCATCCGTTATCCGTCCTAAATGAAATCCGCTCAGGCGAAAGACTTGGCGAAGCTGTCGATTGCAGCCTTCAGCTTGCCCTTGACGTCGTCGGAGATCGCCTTGTCCTTGCGGATGGTTTCCAGGATGTCCTTGCCTTCCGAACGCATGTACGAAAGCAGGCCCTGCTCGAACTTGCCGACCTGATTGACCGGCAGCTTGTCGAGGTAACCGTTGACGCCTGCGAAGATGACAGCAACCTGCTCTTCCGTCTTCAGCGGCGAGAACTGCGGCTGCTTCAGGAGTTCGGTCAGGCGTGCACCGCGGTTCAACAGACGCTGCGTAGCAGCATCGAGGTCGGAGCCGAACTGCGCAAAGGCCGCCATTTCGCGGTACTGAGCGAGTTCGCCCTTGATCGAGCCGGCAACCTGCTTCATCGCCTTGATCTGCGCGGCGGAACCGACGCGCGAAACCGACAGACCGACGTTAACGGCCGGACGGATGCCCTGGTAGAACAGGTCGGTTTCAAGGAAGATCTGGCCGTCGGTGATCGAGATCACGTTGGTCGGAATGAACGCGGAAACGTCGTTGCCCTGCGTTTCGATGACCGGCAGAGCCGTCAGCGAACCGCCACCATTGTCGTCCGAGAGCTTTGCAGCGCGCTCGAGCAGGCGGGAGTGTAGGTAGAAAACGTCGCCCGGGTAAGCTTCGCGGCCCGGCGGGCGGCGCAGCAGGAGCGACATCTGACGGTAGGAAACGGCCTGCTTCGACAGGTCGTCGTAGCCGATCAGGGCATGCTTGCCGTTGTCGCGGAAGTATTCGCCCATCGCGCAACCGGCGAACGGTGCGAGGTACTGCATCGGAGCCGGGTCGGATGCGGTCGCAGCAACGATGATCGAGTACTGAAGAGCGCCACGCTCTTCCAAAACCTTCACGAACTGGGCAACCGTCGAACGCTTCTGGCCGATTGCGACGTAGACGCAATACAGCTTGTCGCCTTCCGGACCATTGTCGTGAATGGCCTTCTGGTTGAGGATCGTGTCGAGGATGATCGCGGTCTTGCCGGTCTGGCGGTCGCCGATGACGAGCTCGCGCTGGCCACGGCCAACCGGGATGAGGGCGTCGATGGCCTTGAGGCCGGTCGACATCGGCTCATGCACCGACTTGCGCGGAATGATACCAGGAGCCTTGACGTCAACGCGCGAGCGCTGCTTGGCGTTGATCGGGCCCTTGCCGTCGATCGGGTTGCCGAGCGCGTCGACGACGCGGCCGAGCAGTTCCGGACCAACCGGAACGTCCACGATGGCGCCGGTCCGCTTAACGGTGTCGCCTTCCTTGATGTCACGGTCCGAACCGAAAATAACGACGCCGACGTTGTCGGCTTCGAGGTTCAGCGCCATGCCGCGAATTCCACCCGGGAATTCGACCATCTCGCCTGCCTGAACATTGTCGAGGCCGTAGACGCGGGCGATACCGTCACCGACGGAAAGCACCTGGCCGACTTCGGAGACTTCTGCTTCCTGGCCGAAATTTTTGATCTGATCTTTAAGAATTGCGGAAATTTCCGCGGCGCGGATATCCATCAGCCGACCTCTTTCAGTGCAAGCTTAAGGGTAGAGAGTTTGGTGCGAAGGGAGGTGTCAATCTGGCGGGACCCGACCTTGACGATCAGACCTCCAAGAATAGACGGGTCGACGGTGACGTTAACAGTCACGTCTTTGCCGGTGACGCTCTTGAGCGTCGCCTTCAATTCAGTTTCCTGCGCTGCAGTGAGCGCATGGGCCGACATTACGTCGGCGGAGATTTCACCCCGGTGGCGCGCGGCGATCAGGCGAAACGCCTTGATCATGCCCGGCAGCGTGAAGAGGCGGCGATTGCGTGCAACAACCTTGAGGAAGTTACCGACGAGACCAGAAATACCGGCCTTGGCGGAGATCGCCGAAATGGCCTTGAACTGGTCGTCGGCAGAAAAGACGGGGCTTACGATCAGCCGCTTCAGGTCATCGCTGCCGTCGATCAGGGCCTGGACGCGGGTAAGATCCGCACCGACCGCCTCGACGGAACCCGCTTCGAGAGCGAGGTCAAAAAGCGAGGACGCATACCTTTCTGCAACACCGGAAATAAGCTGGGATGTGTCTGCCACGGGCACAAGCTTCTCTCAATTTCATCCAAGAACGGTGGTCGCGGCGAGCCGTCAACTTAACGTTTTGAATTTGCTGCAATAATTTGCAGGATATCGAGGCCTGGCGACCCACTTCCCCCGCAATTCGCGGTTCGTCTAGCATAGGATGTTTGGACTCGCAACACGCGAACGGCAGGAATGCGGCATAAGTCGACCCGGATTGGCCGAATTTTGCCGTAAATTGGTTTCTGAGGATGTGAATCGCGAAAACGCGAGGGCGGCGGTCAGATCATTCCGAAGACATAAGCGAGCGGAAGAATGGCAAGTGCGCCCTGCACTAGGAGCGCCACCCAGTTGTAGAGCGTGCCGCCGTTGTCGCTCATCATGGAGAGAATGCGGCCGAAGGCGGCGAGCGCAAAAGCGGCGCCGACGGCGAGATAGACCATCGGCTGCGCCAGGAGGATGGCGGCAAGGCCAAGGCCGGCATGCATGCCCCCCATGGTCGAGCGCGCTTCGGCGAGACCGCCACGGCGGCCTTCGGCAATGCCGATGCCGGCGGCGCGAAAGGTAAGCCGCGGCGCAAACAGCATGACGACACCGATCAGCGCCGCGACCGCTGCCGCACAGAAGGCGAGGAATTCGCCGGTTTCCGTCGGAATGTAGAACTCCATGCCCGTTCCCGCAGATGAGCGCCGATCTCGATCGCCTCGCCTTCAGGCCATGCCTTGGGACGATGCGTTTCTTGACCTCTAGCGCATGTCGCAGCGGTTGTGAATCGCCCACGATCCGATCGCAGCCACGATCACAGGAAACTTTCGATCACAGGAAGCTCTGGGGATCGATGTCGAGCTGGACGCTGATCGAGCCGCGCTCCTTCGGGCCGGCGGCAATCATCGCCTTGACGAAGGCCTGCATGTCGCTGTTGCGGCGCCCGTGCACCAGCAGCCGAAATCGATGGCGGCCACGGATCAGCGCCAGCGGCGCTCGGCCGGACCGAGGATCGAAATGCCATCGGTGCGCGGCGCTGCACTTCGAAGTCCGCGGGCATGGGTCTCGGCATCCTGTCGCGTATCGGCCGATACGATCAGCGACGCCAGCCGGCCGAACGGCGGCAGCAGCGCCTTTTCGCGCTCGGCGATCTCGCGGTCGTAAAAGGCATCCGCATCGCCCGAGACGATCGCCTGCATCACCGGGTGCTGCGGCTGGTAGGTCTGCAGCAAGCCGAGGCTCTTCAAACCGGTTCGGCCGGCGCGCCCGGTCACCTGCGACAAGAGCTGGAACGTGCGCTCCGCCGCTCGCGGATCGCCATTGGCAAGCCCGAGATCGGCATCGATGATGCCGACCAGCGTCATCAGCGGAAAATTGTGGCCCTTAGCGACAAGCTGCGTGCCGATGACGATATCCGCTTCGCCACGCGCAATCGCCTCCAGCTCCAGCCGTAGGCGCTTCACGCCCATCAGATCGGAGGAGAGCACGATCGTGCGCGCCTCTGGAAAATGGCGCTCGACCTCTTCGGCGATGCGCTCCACACCCGGACCGCAGGCAACGAGGTGATCGAAGGTGCCGCATTCCGGGCAGGCCTCAGGCGTCTTTTCCGCATAGCCGCAATGGTGGCACTGGATCTGGCCACGGAAGCGATGCTCCACGAGCCAGCTCGAACAGTCCGGGCACTGGAAGCGATGGCCGCAGACGCGGCAAAGGGTCAGCGGCGCATAACCGCGCCGATTGAGAAACAGCAGCGCCTGCTCGCCACGCTCGACGGCCTTGCCGATCTGGTTGATGAGAACCGGCGACAGGAACCCGCCGCGCGCCGGCGGATGCTGGCGCATGTCGACGACGCCGAGCCGCGGCAGCGCCGCATCGCCGAAGCGGGTCGGCAGATGGATCGGTTTATAGCGACCAACCTCGCCATTGACCCGGCTTTCGACCGATGGCGTTGCCGAAACCAGCACCACGGGAAAGCCGGTGATGCGCCCGCGCACGACGGCCATGTCCCGGGCATTGTAGAACACCCGATCCTCCTGCTTGTAGGCGGGGTCGTGTTCTTCATCGACGATGATGAGGCCCAGTTCCTCGAACGGCAGGAACAGCGCCGAGCGGGCACCCGCGACCACGCGCACCGTGCCGGTCGTCACCTGCCGCCAGACTTTTTCGCGCGTCCGCGGCGCGAGATCCGAGTGCCACTCGGCCGGCTTGCTGCCGAAGCGATCCTGGAAGCGTTCGAGGAAGCTCGCAGTCAGGGCGATTTCGGGCAGCAGGATCAGCACCTGCTTGCCGGCCCTGAGCGTCGCGGCGATCGCTTCGAAATAAACCTCGGTCTTGCCCGAGCCGGTGATGCCGTCGATCAGCGACACCGAAAACCCGCCCTGCTCGACAGCGGCCAAAAGGTCGGCAGCCGCATCCTTCTGCGGTCCTTCGAGCCGGTGGGCGGCGAATTCCGGGTCGGGAGCCGCCACTACAGGCGGCGGCGCCATGAAGACCGTCTCGAAGACGCCCTGCTGGGCAAGGCCGTCGATGACGCTCGACGACGCGCCGGCCGCGTGAGCAAGGCCTGAGCGCGTCCAGGCAAAACCATCGCCGGCAGCAGCGATGACGCGCTCGCGGGCCGTCGTCATGCGCTCGGGGCGCATGTCGGTCAGCCGCAGGGCCTCCACCATCGGTTCCGGATCGAAGGCCGCTGGCGCACGCAACGCCATGCGCGCCACCAGACCCGGCGGTGTCACCGTATAGGTCGCCACCCAATCGAGAAAACTGCGCATGTCAGGCGTCAACGGCGGGCAGTCGAAGACCTTTTCGATCGCCTTCAGCTTCTTCGGATCGACGCTGCCATCGTCGTCGCCATCCCAGACGACGCCCACGACCAGACGGGGGCCGAGCGGCACCTGGACGATCGAGCCGGGCTCGACCGCCATGCCATCAGGCACCGCGTAGGAATAGGCCTTCGAGGCCGGCATCGGCACCAGAACTGGCACGACACGACGGCCGGAAACAGGCCCGAATAAATCGGTTGAATCGCGAGTCATTTTGCCGTGACCTTGCCACGTGTTTCGGTTAAAGAAAACTGCGCTGCGAACCGCAGCCTTGCCGGCGCAGGGTTTCTCACGGTTCCACCAGAGTTTCAACGCGCGCGTTCTCTGCCAAAGGAATTCCTCCCGGTAGATATGCGCCCGAACGGCAATCGTGCCCCAAGGGAGTGACCCCATGAAATTTTTCGTTGATACCGCCGACGTCAAGGAAATCCGTGAGCTGAACGATCTCGGCCTCCTTGATGGCGTGACCACCAACCCTTCGCTGATCCTCAAGTCGGGCCGTGACATCACCGAAGTCACCAAGGAAATCTGCGGCATCGTCGAAGGCCCGGTTTCGGCCGAAGTGACCGCGACCGAATACGCCGAGATGATGAAGGAAGCGGCCGTTCTTTCGAAGATCGCCGACAACATCTGCATCAAGCTGCCGCTGACGCTTGACGGCCTCAAGGCCTGCAAAGCCCTGACGTCTGACGGTCATCAGACCAACGTGACGCTGTGCTTCTCGGCCAACCAGGCGCTGCTTGCCGCCAAGGCCGGCGCGACCTTCGTTTCGCCCTTCGTCGGCCGCCTCGACGACATCGCGTTCGACGGCATGGACCTGATCCGCGAAATCCGCCACATCTTCGACAACTACGGCTACGAGACCGAAATTCTCGCCGCCTCGATCCGCACCGTGAACCACGTCAAGGAAGCCGCGCTCATCGGCGCCGACGTCGTCACCGCACCGCCGGCAACGCTGAAGGCGCTGGTCAAGCACCCGCTGACCGACAAGGGCCTCGAAACCTTCCTCGCCGATTGGGCGAAGACCGGCCAGAAGATCGCCTGATCTTTTCGCGATAAAGATTCGAAGGCTCCGCAGCGATGCGGGGCCTATTTTATGCGTCATCGTCGTCCATCAGGCCAGTGAGCCGCATACCGTCGATCCAGGTGGCGCTGTCCTTGCGGATCACCCGGCGGGCGCGAACGCCGCAGCGCTCGCGGATGGCACCGGCCAGCCGCTCCGAATGGGTAACGATCCAGATCTGGCTGTCGCGCGAGGCGCTGGCGATCATGTCGGCGAGCGCGGGCAGCATATCCGGATGCAGGCTGGTTTCCGGCTCGTTGAGCGCGATGAAGGGCGGGCGGCGATAGGAAAGCAGCGCTGCCGCAAGCGCCAGGAACCGCATTTGCCCGTCGACAGTTCGCGCGTCGAAAACGGCCGTTGCGGGAAATCGGGAAAGACGAGCGAGAATTCGGCGAACTGTCCGGGATGCGGCACCTCCAGATAGGCGCCGCCAAATGCATCGGCGATGGCGCGGTCGAGATCGACGGTGTCTTCGCGGGTATGGCGCAGCGTCGCGAAGACCGCCGCCATGTTGGTGCCGTCTTCGTCCAACATCGGTGCCGTGACTGCAAGGCACGGCAGGCGCAGGGGTGAATCGCGATCGGTGCGGAAGCCGTGAAAGAAGCGCCATTGATCGACGGCCCGGCGGAAGCTGCCAATCTCAGGATAGTGCCCGGCATCGCCCAACAGCGCGATCGCCGTCTCCGATTGTAGCGCCTGCTCGGGATAGTCCTCCATCCGCCCGCGGTCGCCGCGCACGAAGATGCCGGGACCGGCGCGCTTCATCATCGTCACCGGACGTCGTCCGGTCTCGACGCTCAGCTCTTCTTCCTTGACCTGCGGTTCATAGGCAAAGCCTGCGGCCGCCTTTGGCGGGCGCAGTCCCGCTTCTATCCGGTAGCGGAAGGTGATGGCCCGCTCCTCGTCCATCAACTCCGTCTCGAGCCGGATGCGCGCCGGTTTGTCGGCCCGTCGCCGACCGCTCCAGAGTGCGGACGACATGCCGCCCTCCTTGGCGATCTCATGGGCAAGGTTGCCGCGCACAGCCGCCTGCACCAGTTGCAGCGCGCGGTAGAGGTTGGATTTGCCCACCCCGTTCTCGCCGATAAACAAATTGACACCGGTCAGATCCATGCGGATCGACTTCAGGGAACGGTAATTTTCGGCGAACATCGAACGAA
Organism: Ensifer sp. 1H6; assembly: GCF_001976035.1. Lineage (NCBI taxonomy): Bacteria > Pseudomonadati > Pseudomonadota > Alphaproteobacteria > Hyphomicrobiales > Rhizobiaceae > Ensifer > Ensifer sp. 1H6. The sequence continues at coordinate 114,380 of NZ_MOAI01000012.1, forward strand.
GCAGCATGGTTCTGCTTAGCGCATTCCCGCCATCACATGAAGGGATCAACAGGCAACGGCAGCGCGCAAAGCCGGCCGAAACACCGCATCGGCGTCGCGCGCCAGTTCGGACACCGTGTGCCGTTCCAATGCCTTCGTCACGTCGACAGCGTCACCGTCCAGAGCCTCCGGCGCAATGAGATTGCCGATGCGGAAATCGAAGAGGTCGCCCTTCTTGTTGAGCAACTCGTGGAACACCGTCATGTCGCGCAGTTCGGTCGACCACTTGGCAAACCAGTAGAACAGGCCGGAATTGCGCGCGCTCATATGAACCGGCAGGATCGGCAGGCCGTATTTGCGCGCAAAGCCGACGGCCGACGTCTTCCACGGCCGCTCGTTGAGACGGCCATCGGCCCAGTAGGCGATGCGGCCGGAGGGAAACAGCACCGTCGCCTTGCCCTCGCCGATCGCTCGGTTGGTCACCTGCAGCGTTTCACGGGCCTTGAGCTTGCTCTTGTGCTCCTCTCGCCATTCGACCGGAATGACCATCTCGACGAAACGTGGGTTGACGCGGATCGCGTCGCGGTTGGCGAAGAACATCATGTCCGGCCGCCGCGTCTTCAGGAGATCGAAGACGGCGATGCCGTCGGCAATCCCGGTCGGATGATTGCTGACCAGCAGGAACCCGCCCTTATCAGGAATGCGCTCAGCCCTATCGACACGCACGTCGAGTGAGAGAAGCGAACTCAGATGCTCGAAGGCATGGAAGCCCGGCACGTTGGCCACGGCGTCAGCGAATTCCAGCGCCTTTCGGTAGTTCAGAAGCGTGTGGAGAAAGGGCCGGAGAACGGGCCACATCGGGCTCCTGACGATCCTCTGGCCGCGTTCGGCAATGAGTGTATCGACGATGTGGCCGGGCTGCCCTTGCGAGACCAGGGCGATCACTTCAGCAAAATGCGCGAATCCGTTCACCGAATCCCGTCCCGCCATGGTTTCATCCGATTCTTTGCGGCTGAACATCGCAACTCAATATGATCGAAGGATGACAAAATCCAAGGCTACGTTAGCAAAAACATAAGAGGCATCAGGGCATTGTCGATGACCGACCACCTTGGAAAGCGACAATGAACGAGCTGCTCGTCATCGGCCATCCAGACCTGCTTGCAGAGCGCCAGAGATGGCTGCAAGGGCTCTTGCAGGAGCGCCGCCTGTCCGACAATACCGTCGACGCCTATGAGCGCGACACGCGACAATTCCTCACATTCCTCACCGGCCATCTCGCCGGCCCGCCCCGTCTTTCAGACATCAGCACATTGCGGCCGGCCGACCTCCGCGGCTTTCTCGCCCAGCGTCGCAAGGGCGGTGCGGGCGCGCGCACGCTCGGCCGGGGCCTAGCCGGCCTGCGCTCCTTTCTGCGCTATCTCGAACGCAGCGGACTTGCCAATGCCGCCGGTGCCGCGGCCGTCCGTTCGCCGAAGCAGCCGAAATCGCTGCCTAAGCCGCTGACGGACCGCGAGGCGCTCAATGTCGTCACGACGGATGCGCAGCTTGCCGAAGAGCCGTGGGTGGCCGCGCGCAACGCCGCCGTGCTGACGCTGCTCTACGGCTGCGGCTTGCGCATTTCCGAGGCGCTCGATCTGACGCCGGGCGATTTCGCCGGCACGCCATCCTCGCTGCGCATCACCGGCAAGGGCGGCAAGACCCGCATCGTGCCGCTCATGGCTGTGGCGCGCGACGCGGTCGCGACCTATCTCAAGCTCTGCCCCTACCATGCCGGCGCCGACGAGCCGATGTTCCGCGGTACGCGCGGGGCGAAACTTCAGCCGGCCATCATCCAGCGCGAGATGCAGAAGCTGCGCGGCGCGCTCGGCCTACCCGACACGGCCACACCGCATGCGCTGCGCCACTCCTTCGCCACGCATCTGCTGGCTGGCGGCGGCGATCTCAGAACTATCCAGGAGCTGCTGGGCCACGCCAGCCTGTCAACGACACAGGTCTATACCGGCGTCGACTCGACGCGGCTGCTGGAGATCTACGACCGGGCTCATCCGCGCGCCTGAATTTGGGCGGAGGGGCAGGTTAACCATACCTATTAAGGAAGCCGTGACCGACGAAGCGTAGGGTCCGCTAGACTCGGCAGAACATTAGGAAGTGATCATGTATTCGATCGCCAAGCCCGCCCGTAACCTCGCGGCCAGGGCCGCCGATATGGCCCTCTGGCTGATCGCGCTTATCCATCTGCTGCTCGCGGCCAGCCTCATTGCGATGGTCGCCTCGATCTCGCAGGCGCACGCCGCGGCCGAAGCCGTCTGCGGCGGTACGAACATCATCACCGGTCTCGAAAAAGCCGACCCCGCAAAACTCGCCAGGCTGAAAGCCGAAGCCGACGCCATCCCGAACGGCAAGGGCATATTCTGGAAGATCGAGAAGGATGGCATCGCCCCCTCCTGGCTACTCGGCACCATGCATGTCACCGATCCGCGCGTACTGGCGATGCCAACGGGTGCCGCCGATGCCTTCGCCACGGCATCGACCGTCATCGTCGAATCGGACGAGATCATCGACGAGAAGAAGTCGGCCGCCGCCATCCTGATGCGGCCCGACCTCACCATGTTTGCCGACAACAAGACCATCAACGATTTTCTCAACCCTGAAGACCGCGAGCGGCTCGAACGCGGCCTCAAGGAGCGCGGCATACCGCTGACGCTGGTTGCCAAGATGAAGCCCTGGATGATTGCGAGCTTCGTCGCGCTGCCGGCCTGCGAGATGACGCGCAAGGCGGCCGGCGCATCGTTCCTCGACATGAAGCTCGCTGAAGACGCCGTCAGCCAGGGCAAGACGCTGAAGGGGCTTGAAACCCTCATCGAGCAGCTGGCCGCGATGGATTCGCTGCCGACCGAACTGCACCTGCGCGCCCTCATCGAGACGCTCGCCCTCGGCAAGACGATCGACGACGTGCTCGCCACCACCACCGACCTCTACCTCTCCGGCGACACCGGCATGATCATGCCGATGATGAAGGCCGTTTCCGAAGATGTGGCAAGCGAAGACGCCGGCTACGCCGACTTCGAACAGCGCATCATTATCGACCGCAACAAGACGATGGCGACACGCGCCGAGCCGATCCTCGGCAACGGCAACGTCTTCATGGCGGTCGGTGCCCTGCATCTTGCCGGCGACGTGGGCCTGGTCGAACTGCTCAAGCGCCAGGGCTTCTCGGTCACCCGCGCCAACTGACGGAACCGGCCGGCAGGGATGCCGGCCACGGGCGCCTTCCGTCTTCAAGCGACTGCATGCTTCCTGAAATCGTATCCGGTCTAAGGATAAAAACATGCAGCAATTCAAAGTGCTAAAGCGACCTTTACGCGTCTAACAAGACGCGCGGCGCCGTAGTATTGACACAAGAGCCGGTCCCGAAGTCTGCCGCGCGGCATGATCGGTCTCTATCCTCGACAGAGGGCGGTGATGCCGCTCAGCCACGTGGGCTCGCTGCGCCCGCCAGCAGCGTCGGCACGATGACCTTGTGAAACGGCATGACTGCCGCCAGGTAGACGCGCCCGAGCGTGTTGTGACGCCGGATCAGTGTCGTCATGCCGATGATCTGGTTGACGGCCGATCCCGCCCTGACGTCAACGACGATGCGAAAATCGAGATGGGCATCGTTGAAGCCGAGCACGACCTCGTCGTCGCTTCGAGACAGCACCGGAAACGGGCCGATAAGGCCAAGCTTGCCCGGTGAAGGCGCCTCCGACTTGAGGCCGGCCACCGATACCACCCGGTTGCGAAGCTTAAGCAGGGTGCGAACCCAGGCGGGAGAATTGCCGAGCGAGCGCTCGGCCACCTCGATCGCCGTCAGCCCCTTTCCGTTCAGGGCAAGCTCGAAACGATCAGCCCAATCGGCATCCGGCAGATGCGGGCTCGGCAAAAGAACGGTGGCGGGTCTAGGTTTCATGATCCCTCGTGGCGGCAGCGAGAGCAATTCCAGGAAACTGGTGAAACGGTTTTCCCGGGAATTGCGCAATTGCCAAGAGCGACGGCTTTCCGTCGCAAGCGCATGGGGTCGATGATCGCGCCTAATGTCGGCGCAAGACAGGGGGCCGCTTGTCGCAGCCCCCTGCCAAATCGTCACATATGGATCGGCTTGAAGAAGGTCGACAGCGCCGCTTCCTTGACCGCTTCCGACATGGTCGGATGTGCATGGCAGGTGCGGCCGAGATCTTCCGACGAGCCACCGAATTCCATCAGAACGGCAATCTCGTGGATCATCTCGCCGGCGCCGAAGCCGACGATGTGGCCGCCGAGAACGCGGTCGGTTTCCTTGTCGGCGAGGATCTTGACGAAACCGTCGGTCGCCTGCATCGCCCGCGCACGACCGTTGGCCGTGAACGGGAACTTGCCAACCTTGTAGGCGACGCCTGCAGCCTTCAGTTCTTCCTCGGTCTTGCCCACGGAAGCGACTTCCGGCTGGGTGTAGACGACGCTGGGGATGACGTCGTAGTTCACGTGGCCGGCCTGACCTGCGAGGATCTCGGCAACAGCAACGCCTTCGTCTTCGGCCTTGTGCGCCAGCATCGGGCCGCGCACGACGTCGCCGATGGCGTAGACGCCGACAACGCTCGTCTGGAAATGGTTGTCGATCTCGACGCGGCCGTGCTTGTCCATGACGACACCGGCTTTGGCGAGGCTAAGACCGTCAGTGTAGGGCTTGCGGCCGGTGGCGATCAGAACGACGTCGGCATCGAGCGTCACGGCGTCACCGCCCTTGACCGGCTCGTACGTCACCTTGGCGCCCTTGCCGTCCTTGACGACGCCGGTCACCTTGGCACCGAGCTTGAACTCCATGCCCTGCTTTGCGAGCATGCGCTGAAACTGCTTGGAGACTTCGCCGTCCATGCCGCCGAGGATCGCGTCAAGATATTCGACCACGGTCACCTTGGCGCCGAGACGGGCCCAGACCGAGCCTAGCTCGAGGCCGATGACGCCGCCGCCGACGACGATCATGTTCGCCGGCACCTTTTCGAGCGCGATGCCGCCGGTGGACGAGATGATCACCTTCTCGTCGATCTCGACCGACACGCCCGGAATGCCGGCAACGTCGGAACCGGTGGCGATGACGATGTTCTTCGTCTCCAGAACCTGCTCTTCGCCCTTGTCGTTGGTCACCGAGACCTTACCCTGGCCGAGCACCTTGCCGGTGCCCTGGATGCCGTCGATCTTGTTCTTCTTGAACAGGAAGGAAACGCCCTCGACGTTGGACTTAACCGTCGCGTCCTTGTGCGCCATCATCTTTTCGAGGTTGAGCTTCGGCGCGCCGACTTCGACGCCGAGCGTATCCAGGCCGTGGCCGGCCTGGTGGAAAATTTCCGAAGCGTGCAGCAGGGCCTTCGACGGAATGCAGCCGATGTTGAGGCAGGTGCCGCCATAGGTGGCGCGCTTTTCGACGACGCCAACCTTCAGGCCGAGCTGTGCCGCCTTGATAGCGCAGACATAGCCGCCTGGGCCGCTGCCGATAACGATGAGATCATAAGCCATTGGATTATCCTTCCTTCAGGGACGGTTACCGTCCGCCGCTGACATTGAGAATGGCTCCCGTCACGTAAGTCGCCTTATCGGACAGGAGGTAAAGAACCGCATCCGCCACTTCCTCGGCCGTGCCGGGTCGCTGGACGGGGATGGTTGACGCGAGATCGCGTGCCCGGTCCGGCAGGCCGCCGGACGCGTGGATTTCGGTGTCGATGATGCCGGGGCGAACCGCGTTGACGCGCACGCTCTCGGTGGCGACTTCGCGCGCAAGACCGATCGTGAACGTGTCGATCGCGCCCTTCGAGGCGGCATAGTCGACATATTGCGCCGGGGAGCCGAGTTCGGCCGCAACCGACGAGATATTGACGATCACGCCGCCCTTGCCGCCGTGACGCGTCGACATGCGGCGAACGGCTTCTGCCGCGCACAGGATCGAACCGGTCACGTTGATGCGGAACATCCGCTCGAGCCGCTCAACCGACATTTCGTCGATGCGCTGGGTCGGGCCGACGATTCCGGCATTGTTGACCAGCCCGTCGAGCCGGCCGAAAGCCTTGTCGACGGCGGCGAACATCGATTTGATGTCCGCATCGGACCCGACGTCGCCCCTGACCGCGATCGCCGAGCCGCCGCCCTTCCGGATCGTGGCCACGACCGCATCTGCCGCCTCGGCGTTCGATGCGTAGTTCACGACGACGGACCAGTCGGCTCTGGCGGCGCCGAGGCAGACAGCTGCCCCGATGCCACGGCTGCCGCCGGTGACGAGAACAACGGGCGCAGCACTCATTCGGCGCACCCCTTGAGAGTGAAGGCGTCCCAGCTGTCTGTTTCGGCCTTGCCCTTGCCCCAGGCGCTCGACGCGCGAAGGGCGGGGCCGAAATCCGGCAGCAGGATCTGGTGTGCAGCCGGCGCGGTTTCGGCCGGAATCGCGTCGATCGCACCCGTCTTGCCGACGGAATAGACAGGCCCCTGCCAGACGGTGCATTTGCGAAGCTCTTCGCCGGTGACGTCACCGGTGGGGCACTTGTGCATGACGATGCCGGTCGCGCGTTCCGGCTCGCCGGAAGGCATGACGACACCGTCGAGCAACAGGCCCGGTTTCAGAACCGCGATCTTGAAAAGATTGCTTGTCACCGCACTTTCCGATCCCACCGGCTCGAAGCGCAGCTCATAGGCGCCGTCGCGGTCGCCATAGATGGCGCGCGCCTGGCTGCATTCCTGGCCAAGCGCCGGCGTGGCGACCACGGCGCCGAGTGCAGCGACGAGCAGAGAACGGACAATGACCATGATCAAACGGCCTTCTCGGTCGCGAGCTTCAGGCCGAGCGCGATGAACACCAGGCCGCTGGTGCGGTCGATCCACTTGCTGGCGCGGGTGAAGGCGGCGCGCATGCGCGGCGTGGTCATGAACAGGCTGACGCCAACGAACCACAGGATGAGGCAGGTTGCCATCACCAGCCCGTAGCCAAACTTGATCATGATCGGCGTGTGGGCGCCAACGACCGTCGAGAAGATCGACAGGAAGAAGAACACCGCTTTCGGATTGAGCGCATTTGCCGCAAAGCCGAGGCCGAACGCCTTGATCGCGGACTGGCTCCTTGCCGGTTCGCCTGATGGTGCGGCGTCGACCGAAATCTCCGTCTGGCCGGCCCGCAGCGCCTTGATCCCGATATAGATCAGGTAAGCCACACCGCACCATTTGACGATGTTGAACAGATAGATCGACTGCGAAATGATCAGCCCGAGACCGAGGATCGTATAGGTCACGTGGAACATCAGCGAGCTGCCGATACCGAAGGATGTGATGATCGCTTGACGGCGGCCATGGACGATCGACTGGCGCATGACCATCGCCAGATCGGCGCCGGGCGAGACGATGGCGAAGGTGAAGATCGCCATCAGCGATGCGAGTTCGAAAAGATATTGGCTCATGATTGTGCGACCGGTGCGTTGAAGGCCCAGACGTGGCCGAAGGGATCCCTGATGCGCGCATAACGCGCCTGCCAGAACGTATCCTGCGGCTCCAGAACTGTCGATGCCCCGGCCGCCATGGCCCGGACATAGGCCGCATCGACATCGCCCGCTTGAGGCAGGTTGATGCTGATCGCCACGCCGGTGCCGCCGACGGTCAGCGGCGACAGCACGCTGCCGCCGAATTCGGGGAACTCGTCGTGCATCATGACCTCGCCGCCGAACAGCGCCAGGTTGGCGTGCATCACGCGCTTGCCGTCTTCGGCCATCTGATGGAACGTGTTCACCGCACCGAATGCCTTCTCGTAGAAGGCGATTGCCGCCAACCCGTCCTTGACGCAGATGTGTGCCTGGATAGGCGGTACGTCGGATCCGAATGCCATGTCGTGCTCCTCCGTCTAGAGCATTTCCAGGAAAAGTACGAAGCGGTTTCCCGTCAGGAAATGCGTAAAAACAAATAGATCGAGCGTTTCCAAGACTCCGCTTAAAACCGGAAACGCTCTAGACGAGAATACCTGCCAGCATCAGTATGAGCCCGGCGGCAGACACCGTCCACACAGCCGAGCGGACAAGCCCGAGACCGCCGATATAGATCGGCAGATAGGCGACCCTTGCCCAGAACCAGATCATCGCGCCCCATTGGCTGAGCGCGTCGCTTCGACCCGAAAACTCGATCACGACGGCAAGCGCAATGAAGACCGGATAGGTTTCATGGAAGTTGCGCAGCGCCCGGGTGGCTCGTCCCGTCAAGACGTTCGGCTCGGGCGCCACATCGCGATTGGTGTCGGCTTCGATGATGCCGTTCTGCAGCCTATAGGTTCCCGCCTGCGCCATTACATAGACGAAGGCGAGCACGGCACTCCAGAGCAGGTAGGTCAGTTCCAGCGACATCAGGGGATCCGGAAAGAACGGGCCGGAGAAGCAAAAGGGGGCTGCGATTGCGCCCCCGTCATTGCCTTAGAGATCGAGAACCAGACGTTCCGGATCCTCGAGGCTGTCCTTGACGCGCACGAGGAAGGTAACCGCTTCCTTGCCGTCGACCATGCGGTGGTCATAGGACAGCGCCAGGTACATCATCGGACGGATGACGATCTGACCGCCGACCACGACCGGACGGTCCTGGATCTTGTGCATGCCGAGGATGCCCGACTGCGGCGCATTCAGGATCGGCGACGACATCAGCGAACCGTAGACGCCGCCATTGGAGATGGTGAAGGTGCCGCCCTGCATGTCGGCCATGGAGAGCTGGCCATCGCGAGCAAGCTTGCCCAGGCGGCCGATGTCCTTCTCGATCTCGGCGATCGACATCTGGTCGGCATCGCGAACGACCGGAACGACAAGACCCTTGTCCGTGCCGACGGCGACGCCGATGTGGCAGAAGTTCTTGTAGATGACGTCGGTGCCGTCGATTTCGGCGTTGACGGCCGGGATTTCCTTCAGCGCATGGGTGACGGCCTTGGTGAAGAAGCCCATGAAGCCGAGCTTCACGCCATGCTTCTTCTCGAAGATGTCCTTGTACTTGTTGCGCAGGCTCATGACCGCGCTCATGTCCACTTCGTTGTAGGTGGTGAGCATGGCGGCGGTGTTCTGCGCGTCCTTGAGGCGACGGGCGATCGTCTGGCGCAGGCGGGTCATCTTGACACGCTCTTCACGAACGACGTCCTCGGTAGTCGACGGCGCGCGGGCCTGGACCTTGACCGGCTCGGAAGCGGCCGGTGCCGAAATGCCCTTGGCGACCGCGGCGAGCACATCCCCCTTCAGGACCTGGCCGCGCTTGCCCGAACCATCGACCTGGTCGGCCGAGAGGTTGTTTTCGGCAAGCAGCTTGCCGGCGGACGGAGCCGGCGGCATCGACGATGCGGTCGGTGCGGCAGCGGCAACTGCGGGCTGGGCAGCCGGAGCGGCAGCAGCCGGCTCGGCCTTCTTCTCGGCAGCAGCCGGAGCGGCAGCAGCGGCGCCAGCGCCGGCGGCGATCTGGCCGAGCAGCGCGCCGAGACCGACGGTTTCGCCGGCCAGGGCAACGATTTCGGAGAGAACGCCGGCCGAGGGAGCCGGAACTTCGATCGTCACCTTGTCGGTTTCGAGTTCGAGCAGCGGCTCGTCTGCCTTGATGGCATCGCCGACCTTCTTGAACCAGGTGCCGACGGTCGCTTCACTGACGGATTCGCCAAGGGTGGGAACGCGGATTTCTGTTGCCATGATTTTTGTTCCGTTGATCAGATATCTGTTTCTATCGATTGGCTCGGCGCCAAGGGGGCAGGATCAGCCCCCCAGCGCGTCCTCGAGGAAGGCGGCCAGCTGCGCCATGTGCTTCGACATCAGGCCCGTTGCCGGCGATGCCGCAGCCGGACGGCCGGTGTAGCGCACGCGCTGATACTTGGCGTCGATATGAGCCAGCACCCATTCCAGGTACGGGTCGATGAACGACCAGGCGCCCATGTTCTTCGGCTCTTCCTGGCACCAGACCATCTCCGCGTTGCGGAAACGGCTGAGCTCGTTGATCAGCGCCTTGGCCGGGAACGGATAGAGCTGTTCGACGCGCAGCAGGTAGACATCGTCGATGCCGCGCTTCTCGCGCTCTTCGAGCAGATCGTAGTAGACCTTGCCGGAGCAGAGCACGACGCGGCGGATCTTCGAATCCTTCTGCAGCTTGATCGGGCCGTCCTTGATGACCTCGGCGTCATCCCACAGCAGACGGTGGAACGAGCTTTCGCCGGCCATTTCCGACAGGCTCGAAACCGCACGCTTGTGGCGCAGCAGCGACTTCGGCGTCATCAGGATCAGCGGCTTGCGGAAGTCGCGCTTCACCTGGCGGCGCAGGATGTGGAAGTAGTTCGCCGGCGTCGTGACGTTGGCGACCTGCATGTTGTCTTCCGCGCAGAGCTGCAGGAAGCGTTCGAGGCGGGCGGAGGAGTGCTCCGGACCCTGACCTTCATAGCCGTGCGGCAGCAGGCAGACGAGGCCAGACATGCGCAGCCACTTGCGTTCGCCCGACGAGACGAACTGGTCGAACACGACCTGTGCACCGTTGGCGAAGTCGCCGAACTGGGCTTCCCAGAGCGTCAGCGCATTCGGACGGGCCAGCGAGTAGCCGTATTCGAAACCGAGCACGGCCTCTTCCGAAAGCATCGAGTTGATGACTTCGTAGCGGGCCTGGGTCGGCGCGAGGTTGGCAAGCGGGATGTAACGGTCTTCGGTCTGCTGATCGTAGAGAACCGAGTGGCGCTGCGAGAAGGTGCCGCGTTCGCAGTCCTGGCCCGAAAGGCGGATCTTCGTGCCTTCCGTGACGAGCGTGCCGAACGCAAGCGCTTCAGCCATCGCCCAGTCGATCCCCTCGCCGGTCGAAACCATGTTGGCGCGGTTTTCCATGAAGCGCTGGATCGTGCGGTGCGCATTGAAGCCGGCCGGGATCTCGGCGATCTTGCGGCCGATTTCCTTGAGCTGCTTCATCGGCACGGAGGTCTTGCCGCGACGCTGTTCGTCCTGGTTGTCGGCCGAACGCAGGCCCGACCAGACACCATCCAGCCAGTCGGCCTTGTTGGGCTTGTAGGACTGGCCAGCCTCGAACTCCTGCTCGAGATGGGCGCGCCAATCGGCCTTCATCTTCTCGACTTCGCCTTCGCTCATCAGGCCTTCGGCGACCAGGCGGTCGGAGTAGAGCTGGACGACGGTCTTGTGGGCGCGGATGACCTTGTACATCTTCGGCTGCGTGAACGCAGGCTCGTCGCCTTCGTTGTGACCGAAGCGGCGGTAGCAGAACATGTCGATGACGACAGGCTTGTGGAACTTCATCCGGAATTCGGTGGCGATCTTGGCAGCGTAGACGACCGCTTCCGGATCGTCGCCGTTGACGTGGAAGATCGGCGCCTCGATCATCTTGGCCACATCCGACGGATAGGGCGACGAACGCGAGAAGGCCGGGTTCGTGGTGAAGCCGATCTGGTTGTTGATGATGAAGTGGACCGTGCCGGCAACGCGGTGACCGCGCAGGCCGGACAGGCCGAGGATTTCGGCAATGACGCCTTGGCCGGCAAACGCCGCATCGCCGTGCAGCAAGAGCGGCATGACCTTTGAGCGTTCGCGCAACGGGATGATGTCGCCTTCGAACACTGTCGCCATCTGGTCCTGCTTGGCGCGGGCCTTGCCCATGACGACAGGGTTGACGATTTCCAGGTGCGACGGGTTCGCCGTCAGCGACAGGTGAACCTTGTTGCCGTCGAATTCGCGGTCGGAGGAAGCGCCGAGGTGGTACTTCACGTCGCCCGAACCTTCGACGTCATCAGGAGCGTAGGAGCCGCCCTTGAATTCGTGGAAAATGGCGCGGTGCGGCTTTGCCATCACCTGGGAAAGCACGTTCAGGCGGCCGCGGTGGGCCATGCCGAGAACGATTTCCTTCAGGCCTTCCTGGCCGCCGCGCTTGATGATCTGCTCGAGCGCCGGAATGAGCGATTCGCCGCCGTCGAGACCGAAGCGCTTGGTGCCCTTGTACTTGACGTCGATGAACTGCTCGAAGCCTTCCGACTCGATCAGCTTCTGCAGGATCGCCTTCTTGCCCTCGGGCGTGAACTCGACGCCCTTGTCCGGACCTTCGATGCGTTCCTGGATCCAGGCTTTCTCTTCCGGGTTTGACATGTGCATGAATTCGACGCCGATCGTCGAGCAATAAGTGCGCTCGAGGATTTCGACCATTTCGCGAATGCTCGCGTATTCGAGGCCGAGCACGTTGTCGATGAAGATCTTGCGGTCGAGATCCTTCTCCTCAAACCCGTAGTTCGAGGGCGAAAGCTCGTTGTAGTCATCGACCGGGGCAGCAAGGCCGAGCGGATCGAGCTTGGCATGCAGGTGGCCACGCGCACGATAGGCGCGGATCATCATGATGGCGCGAACGGAATCGCGCGTCGCCTGATGGATATCTGCCGCGCTCACGGCGGTGCCGGTGACGGCAGCGGCTTCTTCCGCCTTCGCCTTGACCTTCTTCTCGATGACCTTTTCGACCCTACCCCAGTCGCCATCGAGCGCCGAGACGAGTTCGCCATTAGCGACGATCGGCCAGTTGGGCTTCTTCCAGGAGGCGCCCTTGGCGGCCTTCACCACGTCTTCCGGCTTGTCGGCCAGCGCCTTGAAGAAGGCCTGCCATTCAGCCGAGACGGACGACGGATCCGTTTCGTAGCGTGCATAGAGCTGCTCGATATAGGCGGCGTTCGCGCCGTCCAGAAACGATGTGAGCTGGAATTGCTCGTTGGCCTCTTGCCTTGCCATGGGTTCTCGCGGACGTTTTGGTCCGCCTCCTGACTTAAGTTGGGATGCCGGGTTTTCCCGGTCGTTCATCATTGTCAGACGCATCCAGTGCGCCCTGCTTTTGGGTCCTTGCAGCGCCGTGCGTCGATCAGGACGCGCGAAGGGCGCTGTAACACTTTCAACCTGCTGCATGATCTTGTCCTTAAATCGATGCCGACCGAAGGACTTGTGCAGGCAGTGCGGTCATCGGGGCCGGCTTTGATGGCCGGCCCCGATGACGCAATTCTGAGGTCAGCCCTTGAGGACTTCGACCAGCGTCTTGCCGAGGCGAGCCGGCGATGGCGACACGCGGATGCCTGCCGATTCCATCGCAGCGATCTTGGATTCCGCATCGCCCTTGCCGCCGGAAACGACGGCACCGGCGTGACCCATGGTGCGGCCCTTCGGCGCGGTACGGCCCGCGATGAAGCCGGCCATCGGCTTCTTGCGACCCTTCTTGGCCTCGTCGATGAGGAACTGCGCCGCATCCTCTTCGGCCGAGCCGCCGATTTCGCCGATCATGATGATCGAGGTCGTGGCCTCGTCGGCGAGGAACATCTCGAGCACGTCGATGAACTCGGTGCCCTTGACCGGGTCGCCGCCGATGCCGACGGCCGTCGTCTGGCCGAGGCCTTCGTTGGAGGTCTGGAACACGGCTTCATAGGTCAGCGTACCGGAGCGCGAGACGATGCCAACCGAACCCTTGCGGAAGATCGAGCCCGGCATGATGCCGATCTTGCATTCTTCCGGCGTCAGGATACCGGGGCAGTTCGGGCCGAGCAGGCGCGACTTGGAGCGGTCGAGACGAGCCTTGACGCGCACCATGTCGGCAACCGGGATGCCTTCGGTAATGCAGGTGATGAACGGGATTTCCGCATCGATCGCCTCGATGATCGCGTCCGCGGCGCCTGCCGGCGGAACATAGATCACGGATGCGTCCGCACCGGTCTTCTCACGGCCTTCGGCAACCGACGCGAAGATCGGCAGGGTTTCGCCCTTGGAACCGGTCCAGGTTTCGCCACCCTTCTTCGGGTGAATGCCGCCGACCATCTGCGTGCCATAGTAGGCAAGCGCCTGTTCGGTATGGAAGGTGCCGGTCTTGCCGGTCAGGCCCTGAACGAGGACCTTGGTGTTCTTGTTAACGAGAATCGACATGAGGTCTGGTCCTTCAGTTAGCCGTTGATCGCGGCAACGATCTTCTTGGCAGCGTCGTCCAGATCGTCGGCGGCGGTGATCGCCAGGCCGGATTCGTTCAGGATCTTCTTGCCAAGCTCGACATTGGTGCCTTCGAGACGCACGACCAGCGGAACCTTGAGGCCGACTTCCTGCACGGCCGCAACGACACCTTCAGCGATGACATCGCACTTCATGATGCCGCCGAAGATGTTGACGAGGATACCCTCGACCTTCGGGTCGGCCGTGATGATCTTGAAGGCTGCCGCGACCTTCTCCTTGCCGGCGCCGCCGCCGACGTCGCAGAAGTTCGCCGGCTCCTTGCCGTAGAGCTTGATGATGTCCATCGTCGCCATGGCAAGACCCGCGCCGTTGACCATGCAGCCGATGTTGCCGTCGAGCGCCACATAGGCGAGGTCCCACTTGGAGGCCTCGATTTCCTTGGCGTCTTCTTCGGTTTCGTCGCGCAGCGCCTTGATGTCGTCGTGGCGGAACAGGGCGTTGCCGTCGAACGAGACCTTGGCATCGAGAACGCGCACGCGGCCGTTCTTCATGACGATCAGCGGGTTGATCTCAAGCAGGCTCATGTCCTTCTCGACAAAGGCCTTGTAGAGGATCGGGAAGAGCTTTTCGGCGTCGGCCTTGGCTTCGCCTTCGAGCTTCAGGGCCGAGGTGAGCTTGGCGAGATCAGCGGCGGTGACGCCAGCTTCCGGATTGATCGCGACGTTGACGATCTTTTCCGGCGTGTCGTGCGCAACAGCCTCGATGTCCATGCCGCCTTCCGTCGAAACGACGAAGGCAACCTGGCCGACCGAGCGGTCAACGAGCAGCGAAAGATAGAGTTCGCGATCGATGTCGGCGCCGTCCTCGATGTAGAGGCGGTTCACCTGCTTGCCGGCAGGGCCGGTCTGCGCCGTGACGAGCGTATTGCCGAGCATGTCCTTGGCATGAGCCTTGGCTTCATCGATCGAGAAAGCAAGACGAACGCCGCCCTTGGCGTCGGCGGAGAGTTCCTTGAACTTGCCTTTGCCGCGACCGCCGGCATGGATCTGGCTCTTGACGACGTAGAGCGGGCCCGGGAGCTTCTTGGCAGCCGCTTCTGCTTCGTCGGCGGAGAAGATCGCGACACCTTCCGCGACCGGCGCGCCGTAGCTCTTCAGGAGAGCCTTGGCCTGATATTCATGAATGTTCATGGTGTTTTTCCTGTCTGGAGCATTTTGCAGGCGGGGGAAATACCCGCCCGCGAAAATGCGGCAAAAACAAAAGGTCGAGCGAATGCAGGCATCCGCTCAACGGGACGCGATTACTGCTTCAGGCTCGGCGCAATGCCGATGCAGGCTTCGCAAAGGCCGGCGACCGAAGCGACCGACTTGTCGAAAGCTTCCTTCTCGGCCTTGTTGAGGTCGATCTCGATGATGCGCTCGACGCCGCCGGCACCGATGACGGTGGGAACGCCGACATACATGTCCTTGACGCCGTACTGACCGGTCAGGTGTGCCGCGCAAGGCAGAACGCGCTTCTTGTCCTTGAGGTAGGCTTCAGCCATTTCGATCGCGGAGGCGGCCGGTGCGTAGTAGGCAGAGCCGGTCTTGAGCAGGCCGACGATTTCGGCGCCGCCGTCACGGGTGCGCTGGATGATTTCTTCGAGGCGTTCCTTGGTGACCCAGCCCATCTGGATGAGGTCGGTCAAGGGAATGCCGGCAACGGTCGAATAGCGGGCGAGCGGCACCATGGTGTCGCCGTGGCCGCCGAGAACGAAGGCGGTGACGTCCTGAACCGAAACGTTGAATTCCTGGGCGAGGAACAGGCGGAAGCGGGCGCTATCGAGAACGCCGGCCATGCCGACGACCTTGTTCTTCGGCAGGCCGGAGAACTTCTGCAGCGCCCAGACCATGGCGTCGAGCGGGTTGGTGATGCAGATCACGAAGGCGTTCGGGGCGTACTTCTTGATGCCCGCGCCAACCTGTTCCATGACCTTGAGGTTGATGCCGATCAGATCGTCGCGGCTCATGCCCGGCTTGCGGGCGACACCGGCGGTGACGATGCAGACATCGGCGCCTTCGATGGCGGAATAGTCGCTGGCACCCGTCAGGTTCACGTCGAAGCCTTCGACCGGGGAGGACTGGCCGATGTCGAGGCCCTTGCCCTGGGGGATGCCGTCGGCAATGTCGAAGAGGACGATGTCGCCCAGTTCCTTCAGGCCGGCGAGATGCGCCAGCGTGCCACCAATCATCCCTGAACCGATAAGTGCGATCTTGTTGCGCGCCATGAAAGTGCTTCCTTTGTGATCCCAAACTGATCGAGGCCTGAAACGCCGCAAACGCCAAACCTTCGCCGGAAGCCATTAAACGGCAATCGTTGAAATATCAATCGATACTTTTGGATGGAACAATTTCAATCGGTTAGATCATAAAATTCTTACGTAAACGTAAGAATTATCGTCATTCGCGCGTCACGAAACCGCAATATTTTCAGGATGTTCTGCCGCATATTCCGCGCTCTGCATCTCGATCAGCCGCGAAACGGTCCGGTCGAACTCGAAGCCTTCCGTGCCCTTCTTCAGCGTCAAAAGGTTCTGCGGTTCGGCAGCGGCCGAGGCAAAGAGGCGGGCGCCGTTGTCGTAGAGCGTGTCGACCAGCAGGATGAAGCGCTTGGTTTCGTTGCGCACATGCGGCCCGAGATGCGGCACGTGATCGACGAAGAGGGTGGAATAGCGCTCGAGGATCGCAAGATAGTCGGCAGCACCGAGCGGCTGCTGGCAAAGGTCGGTGAAGCTGAAACGGGCCGCCTTTCCGGCTGCTGCCGGCACCGGAATCTTGCGGCCCTTGCGCGGCACCTCGGCGGGCGCGACGGCGGCCCCTGCCGTTTGCCTGTTCCAGGCCTGCGCCATCGCCGCGTCGGCCTCGGGTCCGAGCGGTGAGATCCACACCGGGCTGCCGTCCGTCTTCATCAGGCGGTAGTCGGTATCGGTGTCGAGCGAGATGATCTCGGCATTCGCCTTCAGGAGATCGATGAACGGCAGGAAGAGCCCGCGATTGAGACCGTCGCGGTAGAGATTGTCAGGCGCCACATTGGAGGTTGCGATCAACACGCAGCCCTTGGCGAAGAGTTCGCTGAAAAGCCGGGCGAGGATCATCGCATCGGCAATGTCTGTCACCGTGAATTCGTCGAAGCAGAGGAGCCGCGCCTCGCCGAAGAGGTCGGAGGCAACCGGCGGAATGGGATCGGCCTGCTTCGTCTCGCCGTTCTTCAGCTTCTGGCGGTGCCTGTAGATCCGCTCATGCACGTCGGCCATGAACTCGTGAAAATGCGCCCGGCGCTTGCGCTGGATCGGCACCGCCTGGAAGAACATGTCCATCAGCATGGTCTTGCCGCGACCGACACCGCCATGGATGTAGAGCCCCTTGACCGGGGGATGATCCTTCTTGCGCGAGGCAAAGAGCCAGCCGAGCGCATTGGTCTTGCGCGACGGCCTGCTTGCCAGGAGCTCGGCCGAAAGATGATCGAATCGCCGGGCGATCGCGAACTGGGCCGGATCGCGTTTTCGCTCGCCGCTCTGAACGAGTGTTTCGAGCTTGCGGTAGATGCTGTCGTCAGGATTGAGCACGTCTCACCCGAGGTGGACCGGAAAACAAGAAGCCCGGCGATTAGCCGGGCTGGACCAGGTCATTAGCGGCTGAGGCTGACCGGCTGGCCGCCATTGGTGGAGCCGTCGAAGCGCGCATCGGCCGTCTTGTAAAGGCGAGCGATGGCGTTGCCGGTGCGGTCCTTGAGGACGACCTGCTTGCCGGCCACTTCCCAGGAACCCATAGCCGTCAGCTCGCCGGCGCAACCACGCGTGCCGCCGCGCGAACCGCTGCCGAGGTTGGTCAGCGTCAGGAACATGTCGCAGGAGCTGCCGGCGCTCGAAACGCGCCAGTTGCCGACCATCGATTCCTTGGTCACATCGAGCGCGTTGGTGGCTGCTGCTACCTGGGTACCAGGTTGAGCGGCACCGGCCATTGCCGTTCCCGCCGTCGGTGCAGCCGGGAATTGTGACGTGTTGCCGGTGGGATCAGGGAGTTGGTTCGACGAGACCGACGGTACGGGCTGGGCCTGGAGGGGAGCAGGTGAAGAATCCTGGGAGCTGAAGCCACCCATGGATGTCCGCTGGCATCCGGTCAGCGCAAGCACAACCGCCAGCCCCGCCGCCGCATGAATAACCCGCATATCTTTACTCCCGATGTGTTCCGCGAACCATGATGCAACGCGATAATATAGGCCGAAATACAGCAAATCCACCTGTCAAATCAAGGGACGACGATTCATGTCTACCTGTTGCAGGATTGAAACGTCTGCGCGAACGGGACAATGACGACTTCTGGCCCGGCAGCATGTTGCTTCAGGTGACCGAAATGACTGTCTTGCGCCGGCACAATCAACGATTGCCGGACGGACAAACAAGGCCGTTCGAGGAAGCTCCTTCACCCGGCGAAGAGAAAACGCAAACGGCGGGCACAGGGCCCGCCGCAATATGCGATAGCGCGTCGATTACCTCGGATCAGACCCGACGCTCGACCAGCATCTTCTTGATCTCGCCGATCGCCTTGGCCGGGTTGAGACCCTTCGGACAGGCCTGCGCGCAGTTCATGATCGTGTGGCAGCGATAGAGGCGGAACGGATCCTCGAGATTGTCGAGGCGCTCGCCGGTCGCTTCATCGCGGCTGTCGATCAGCCAGCGATAGGCCTGCAGCAGAACAGCCGGACCGAGGTAACGGTCGCCGTTCCACCAATAGCTCGGACAGGAGGTCGAGCAGCAGGCGCACAGGATACATTCGTAGAGGCCGTCGAGCTTCAGACGGTCCTCATGGCTCTGCTTCCATTCCTTGGCCGGCGTCGGCGTGACCGTCTTCAGCCAGGGCTCGATCGAGCGGTGCTGGGCATAGAAGTGGGTGAGATCCGGCACCAGGTCCTTGACCACGGGCATATGCGGCAGCGGATAGACCTTCACCGTGCCGTTGACCTCATCCATGCCCTTGGTGCAGGCAAGCGTGTTGGTGCCGTCGATGTTCATCGCGCAGGAGCCGCAGATGCCTTCGCGGCAGGAGCGGCGCAGCGTCAGTGTCGGATCGATCTTGTTCTTGATGTAGAGCAGACCGTCGAGCACCATCGGGCCGCAATCGTCGATATCGATATAGAAGGTATCGATGCGCGGATTGGCGCCGTCATCCGGGTTCCAGCGGTAGATGCGGTATTCGCGAACATTGGTCGCGCCTTCCGGCTTCGGCCAGACCTTGCCTTCGGTCATCTGCGAGTTCTTGGGGAGAGCGAGTTCAACCATGTGCCTAATTCCTCAAGATCAGTAGACGCGAGCCTTGGGCTCGATCTTTTTCGGATCGATGCCTTCGGCGATCAGGTCGGTATGAACAGGGCGATAGTCGAGCTTGACGTCGCCGGCCTCGTTGACCCAAGCGAGCGTGTGCTTGCGCCAGTTGACGTCGTCACGGCCGCCAAGCGCCCCGCCGGTATAGTCTTCGCGGGCGTGCGAGCCACGGCTCTCCTTGCGCGCTTCGGCGCCGTAGATCGTGGTGATGGCGTTGGCCATCAGGTTCTGCAGTTCCAGCGTCTCGACGAGATCGGAGTTCCAGATCATCGACCGGTCCGTGACCTTGACGTCGGGCAGTTCCTTCCAGATCGCCGAGATGCGCTTGCAGCCCGATTCCAGCGATTCCTGCGTGCGGAACACGGCCGCATCTTCCTGCATGGCGCGCTGCATCTTTTCGCGCAGCACCGCCGTCGGCGTCGAGCCGTTGGCGAAACGCTGGGCGTCGAAGCGGGCCATGATCTTGTCGCAGGCGGCAACGTTGATCGCCGGGATCGCTTCGTTGCGGTCGATGACCTGGCCGGCGCGGATGGCGGCGGCGCGGCCGAAGACCACCAGGTCGATCAGCGAGTTGGAGCCGAGACGGTTGGCACCGTGCACCGAGGCGCAGCCGGCCTCGCCCACGGCCATCAGGCCGGGCGCGATGCGCTCCGGGTTCTGGCTGTCGGCGTTCAAGACTTCGCCCCAGTAGTTGGTCGGCACGCCGCCCATGTTGTAATGCACGGTCGGCAGGACCGGGATCGGCTCGCGGGTCACATCGACGCCGGCGAAGATCTTTGCCGATTCCGAGATGCCCGGAAGGCGTTCGTGCAGCACGGCCGGATCGAGATGGTCGAGATGCAGGAAGATGTGATCCTTGTTCTTGCCGACGCCGCGGCCTTCACGGATTTCCATCGTCATGCAGCGCGAAACGACGTCGCGCGAAGCAAGGTCCTTGGCCGACGGCGCATAGCGCTCCATGAAGCGCTCGCCTTCGGAGTTGACGAGATAGCCGCCTTCGCCGCGCGCACCCTCGGTGATCAGGCAGCCTGCGCCGTAGATGCCGGTCGGGTGGAACTGGACGAATTCCATGTCCTGCAGCGGCAGGCCGGCGCGTGCGATCATGCCGCCGCCGTCACCGGTGCAGGTATGAGCGGAGGTTGCCGAGAAGTAGGCGCGGCCGTAACCACCGGTCGCAAGCACCACCATCTTGGCGGAGAAGCGGTGGATGGTGCCGTCGTCGAGGTTCCAGGCGACGACGCCGGTGCAGCGGCCGTCGTCCGACATGATCAGGTCGAGCGCAAAATACTCGATGAAGAACTCGGCGTTGTTGCGCAGCGCCTGGCCATAGAGCGTGTGCAGGATGGCGTGACCGGTGCGGTCGGCGGCAGCGCAGGTGCGCTGCACCGGCGGGCCTTCGCCATAGTTCTGCATGTGGCCGCCGAACGGCCGCTGGTAGATCTTGCCTTCCTCGTTGCGCGAGAAGGGCACACCGTAGTGCTCGAGCTCATAGACCGCCTTCGGCGCTTCCATGGCGAGATACTGCATGGCGTCGACGTCGCCGAGCCAGTCGGAGCCCTTGACGGTGTCGTAGAGGTGCCACTGCCAGCTGTCCGGCGTCATGTTCTGCAGCGAGGCGGCGATGCCGCCCTGGGCGGCAACCGTGTGCGAGCGTGTCGGGAAGACCTTGGTGATGCAGGCCGTCTTCAGGCCCTGCTCCGCCATGCCCAGCGTGGCGCGCAGGCCGGCGCCGCCGGCGCCAACGACGACGACGTCGAAGGCGTGGTCGACATACTGGTAGGCCTTGCCGTTTGCAGCGGGTGAACTGTTCGATGCCATGACGAAATTACCCTGCAAAAGCGATCTTCAGGATGGCGAAAAGACAGAGCCCGCCAACCACGATCGCGAAAAATGTGTTGAGCATGAGAAGGGCGATCTTCGCGCCTTCACCGTGCACGTAATCCTCGATGATCACCTGCATGCCGAGCTTCATGTGGATCAGTCCCGAAAGCAGGACCAGGCCCATGACCACGGCGACGAAGGGGTTCGAAAGGGCCGAAACGACCTCCGCATGGGGAGCGCCGGCATAACGAACGAGGAAGATGACGAAGAAGATCAAGAGCGGAACGTTGGCGACTGCCGTGACGCGCTGGCGCCAGAAGTGGTCAGTGCCTTCCTTGGCGGAGCCGTAGCCGCGGACCTTGCTGAGAGGTGTGCGCATGTTCATGGTCCTGTCCCCTCAGTACCGCACGAGATAGCCGACCACCCAGATCAGCACGGTAAGCGCTACCGACCCGACGATCGTTGCCTTGGCCAGCTTGGTGGCGAAGTGCTTCTCGTAGCCGTAGCCGAGGTCCCACATGAAGTGGCGCAGGCCGCCGAGCATATGGTGCACCAGCGCCCAAGTGTAGCCGAAGAGCACCAGCTTGCCGAGAAGCGTGCCGAACAGCCAGCTGACCCAGTCGTAGTACGCTTCGCCGGACGCGGCGGCGATCAGCCACCAGGCAACGAGGATGGTGCCGAAGTAGAGCGCGCCGCCGGTAATGCGGTGCACAATGGACATCACCATTGTCGGGATAGGCTTATAGATTTGAAGATGCGGCGACAGCGGCCGGCTTCTTGTGACATCCGTCATCGGAACCTCACGGAAATGCCCGGATTCACGCCCAAAAAGTGGACGATTTTAGTCCGGTATCGCACCTGATTGTGCGCAATTCAGTCCTTCGGACCTTTAATCACCATATTGCTTAACGACAAGTGTGTTTGCAGTGCAAAATCAATTTAATCGATTAGACGAAAAGCGGCATTTTCAGGTCCGACCGAGACGTGGCGCCCAGTTAACGATACGGGCGAAAACCATAACCAAATCCGTGACTTTCCAGCGGAATTGCCCCAGAGTGCGGTTAACGATTTGTTAAGCGTTTTGCGGAGGACGGACAGAATGACTCTGTTGCGGGCATTCCATGCGACCAAAGTTCTAGCACTTGCGGGCCTGCTTGTCGCGACTGCCTGCCTGCCGGTGCGGGCGGGAGACTGGGGCGGGCCACGGGAAGTGCAGACGCGCACCCGACACATCAGGCTGTATTCGCATCGTTCCTTCAGTCGCCACGAGTTCGACCGCATGGGCTACGGCACAACGTACAGCCGCAATCGCCTGCCACGCAACCAGTGGGCCGCCGAGAACGGACCGCCAGAAGTCGAGACCCGGACCCGGCATATCCGCTTTCCCCGGTATCGTCCTTACGACAGGCAATATAGCGAACGCCTGCGCTATCGCGACGGCTGGGGGCGGGACCAGGCAGTGCGTAACATCTGGACATCAGGCGACCGCTATGATCATCGCCCGGATAGCTACGGCGGTGAACGGCTTGATATCTACGGCGGCGATGGCTTCCCGGACACGATCGGTAGCATCGGCACCTATGCCGGCGGCATTTCGGCCTATAGGGATCCCGGCAACGGCATCTACTTCAGCCAGGAGGGCAACTACAGCTACTATGACGACGGCCAGTTTACGCCGCCGCCGCAGGTGAAGCGCGCAAAGATCATCGTGATGTCGCCGAAAACGTTCAATCGCGCCTGCGCCTGGGAGCACGGCGTCTGCGTGATCCGGCGATAGCGGTGACGGCTCCCACCGAGGAGCCACCGGGCCTGCGCGCGGTCACACGCCCATGGCGCCGATGATGGCGCCCATCGCCGACAGCACCAGCAGCCAGTGCACGCCGTCGATCAGCGACAGGCTCCAGCCGAATCCCTGGTAGCGGTGATTGACGACCATGCTGGTTGCGACGAAACCGAGCCACAGGAAGAACGCGGAGACAATGCCGTTAAAAGCGGTGACCTGGCCCGGGCCGAGATGGCCGACGACACCGGCGACCATCGTCGCCATCACTAGTTCCGAGACAAAGGAAATCGCGAAAAGAACCGGCGACATCTGCGCCGTCGCGGGGTCGATGCGCGCCGCCTTCATCCAGGGTTTGCCGAGAACGCCGTAATAGCCGGCGCCAATGACGAAGGCCGCAATGGCGGCAATCAGCACCGCCAGATAGTTCATGCCCGCAAAAGCCATCTTCGTTCCCCTCATCCCCTTATCGTTTTTAGGAAGTTGGAAGCGAATGCGTTGCCGCTGTCAATCGGGCACGGAAGGAGCCGTTGATGCGCCGAACTGCCAGACCGTCGTGCGCTTGACCTCGCTGTCTTCAAGCGCCCTTGTGACCGGCACTTCGTAGGTCGCCAGCGCCGTCATCCTGTCGCGCGGACAATAGGAGCGGCCGGGATCGCCGACGATGACGGTCGCGCCGCCGGAGCTGAGCGCCGTAAACCAGGGCAGCAGGCGCTCGGCAAAGGACTTGTCGTAGAAGACGTCGCCGGCAAGGCAGAGGTCGGCGGCCAGATCGCGGCCGGTAATTTCCTCTGCGGTGTAGGCAATATCGACGCCGTTCAGTTCGGCATTGAGCCGCACCGCCGTCTCGGCCCAGGGATCGATATCGGCCGCAAGAACAGAAGCCGCCCCCGCCTTCATCGCGGCGATGGCGACCAGCCCGGAGCCCGAGGCAAAGTCGACGACGCGTCGGCCGCGAACGACCTCCGGATGATCGATGATATAACGCGCGAGCCCCTGCCCGCCGGCCCAGGCAAAGGCCCAGAACGGCGGCGGCAGACCGATTTCCTCCAGCTCCTCCTCGGTTTTCAGCCAGAGCTCATGCGCTTCCGTCGCCAGATGCAGCCGGATTTCCGGCACATGCGGCGGCGACAGAACGTCGGTGTTGGCGCGGATGAAGCTTTCGGGATCGGTCTTCAAGAAACACTCCGAGCGTGATCCGAAATGCGGGAGCCGGTTTTCGGATAAATCACGCGGAAAAACAAAGCTACCGTGGCGGACTGTCGAACCCGGCCATGCGGCAGACCTCGATCCATTCGTCCTCGGTGACCGGCTGGACTGAAAGGCGCATGCTGGTGACCAGCGCCATGTTGGCGAGCTTGGGGTTATCCTTGATCTCCTTCAGCGTCACCGGGCGCGGCACGTCGCGAACAGCGCGAATGTCGACGCAGTCCCAGCGGGCATCGCCCTCGGCGGTCGAATCCGGATGCGAAAGCGCGCAGACCTCGGTGATGCCGACGATTTCAAGCCCTTCGTTCGAGTGGTAGAAGAAGCCCTTGTCGCCGATCTGCATCGCCCGCATGTTGTTGCGTGCGAGGTAGTTGCGCACGCCGGTCCATTCGGTGCCCTTCGCGCCGGCATCCTTCTGCATCTGCCAGGACCACTTGAAGGGCTCGGATTTGTAAAGCCAGAATGCCATCGCGCCTCAAGCCTCCGGGTTGTTGAAGACCCAGTTGAAGGCCTTGATTTCGACGTTGGAGAACAGGCCGGCCTTGGCGTAGGGATCGGCTTCGGCGATGGCGCGCGCATCGTCGATCGTCTCGGTCTTGACGATCACCAGGCTTCCGGTCGGCTTGCCGTCGTCGCCGAGGAAGGGGCCGGCCATCTTCAGAATGCCCTTGGCATTGAGGTCGTTGAGATAGGCGACGTGATCCGGACGCGTGTCCAGCCGAAGCTGCAGCGCGCCTGATTTGTCGGTGCATTGAAGTGCGAAGAGCATGCTTCCTCCTGAGTTTTCGTTTGGCGCGGGATGCGGGCGGAAAACCGCTTAGCACTTTTCCTCATCCCGACGACCAGTTCATTCCTGGGTGATCGGACGGGACATCAATTGTTCAAGGGCGGTGCGCACATCGAGCTTGCCGTCGATGATGGCGGCGACCGCCTCGGTAATCGGCATCTCGACGCCAAGATCGCGGGCGACGCGGGCGGCGACCGAGGCTGCAAAGGCCCCCTCGACGAGTTCGCCCTGGCGTCCGCTACCGCGGCCATCCTTGCCGCGCGCAATACCGAAGCGCAGGTTGCGCGACTGGTGGCTGGTTGCCGTCAGCACGAGATCGCCGAGCCCCGAGAGGCCGCGAACGGTATCGGCATCCCCGCCTTCGGCGACGACGAAGCGGGACATCTCCGCAAGGCCGCGGGATATCAGTGCCGCCCGGGCGCTATCGCCCAAACCTGCGCCTTCGACGATGCCGCAGGCGATGGCAAGCACGTTCTTCAGCGCGCCGCCAAGCTGCACGCCGATGCGGTCTTCTGAAGGGTAGAGACGGAAGGTCGGGCCTGACAGAGCCTCCGCAAGTAGCGTCGCCGTGTCGTTGTCGGCGGCAGCGACCACCATCGCCGTCGGCAGCCCCTTGGCAATGTCAGCTGCAAAGCCGGGGCCGGAGAGCACGCCGATGCCGTGGCCCGGCAATTCTTCCGCCAGCACATCGGTCAAAAGACGCCCCGTTGCCTGCTCCATGCCCTTGGCGCAGGTGACGATCGTCGCCGCGGCATTGATCGACGGACCGTATTGCCGCGCCGCTTCGCGGTGTGCCTGCGATGGCATGACGAACAGCACGATCTCAGCGTCGCCAAGCACCGCAGCATCGGCGCTGTGCTTGAGCCCTGCCGGCAGGTCGATGCCCGGAAGGGCCCGTTCGTTACGGCCGGTCCGCCGGCATTCATCCGCGGTTTCCTCGCGCCGGGCGAGAAGGGTCACATCGCTGCCGTTGGCGGATGCGGCGACAGCGGCAAGCGCCGTGCCGAAGGCACCCGCTCCGACCACCACGATCTTCGGGTTGGTGTTCATATCCTGTCCATCATGCCCTGGCTGCTTTCCGTCATGCCTTGGCGCCGCGCTTGCCCGAACCAAGCAAGGTCTGCGCCTGTTGGTCGAGCGGCCAGCGCGAGCGCGGCGCGACATCGAGACCATCCGCCGGCAAACCGGCGGCAAACCGTTCGGCCCCCGCCCAGGCGATCATTGCGGCATTGTCGGTGCAAAGCTCAAGCGGCGGCGCGATGAAATCGAAGCCGTTCTTGTCGCAGAGCTCCTGGAGCGTTGCCCTGAGCACCTGGTTGGCGGCAACCCCGCCGGCAACGACCAGCGCCGGCTTTTCGACGGACGCGTGATCCGTCTTGAACCGCTTCAACCCGCGCCCGATCCGATCCTTGAGCGTGCGCGAGATCGCGCGCTGGAAGGAGGCGCAGATGTCGGCAATATCCTGGTCCGTCACCGGCTCCAGCGATTGCGCCGCCTGGCGCACCGCCGTCTTCAGCCCCGAAAACGAGAAATCGAGCCTGGCATCGCCGACCAGCGGGCGGGGAAACTCGAAGCGCTCGGCATTGCCGCTCCGCGCGGCGCGCTCGACGGCCGGGCCGCCGGGATAGGGAAGACCGAGCAGCTTGGCCGTCTTGTCGAAGGCCTCGCCGAGCGCATCGTCGATCGTCGTGCCCCAGCGCGCGTAGTCGCCGACACCCTTGACCAGGATCAGTTGCGTGTGACCGCCCGAGACCAGCAACATCAGATAGGGAAAACTCAGACCATCGGTGAGCCGCGCGGTCAGCGCGTGACCTTCCAGGTGATTGACGGCATAGAGCGGCTTGCCGGTCGCCCGCGCGATCGCCTTGCCCGTCATCAGTCCGACGATGAGGCCGCCAATAAGACCGGGACCACTTGTCGCAGCAATCGCATCGATGTCGTTGAGCGTCACTCCGGCGCGCAGCAGCGCCTCCTCGATCAGGGTGTCGAGCGCTTCGACATGGGCGCGCGCGGCAATCTCCGGAACCACGCCGCCATAGGCGCTATGCTCTTCCAGCTGGCTCAAGACGACGTCGCCGAGGATGCTTCCCCTGCCGTTTTCGTCGCGTAGCACGACGGAAGCCGCGGTTTCGTCGCAGCTTGTTTCTATGCCGAGGATGCGCATGGGCGGAGACATCAGGAACTACTCAAAGATTGCGGTCGCACCGAAAGGTGGGTACACGGAACTCCGGTAACAATGGATAGCCTTTGATGCAAACAAAACCTTTCCGGATCGGCACGCGTGGCAGCCCGCTGGCGCTCGCTCAAGCCCATGAAACGCGCGATCGCCTCGCGGCCGTGCATGGTCTGTCGCCGGAAATGTTCGAGGTTGTCATCCTTTCCACCAAGGGCGACCGCATCACCGATCGGTCGCTGGCCGAGATCGGCGGCAAGGGCCTGTTCACCGAGGAAATCGAGCAGCAGCTCCTGTCGGGCGAACTCGATTTCGCCGTGCATTCCTCGAAGGACATGCCGACCAAGCTTCCAGATGGCCTGTTTCTTTCCGCCTTCCTGCCGCGCGAGGACATTCGCGACGCCTTCATCGGCCGCACCGCACCCAGGCTCCTGGAATTGCCCGAAGGCGCGACTGTCGGCTCGTCGTCGCTGCGCCGGCAGGCGCTGATCCGGAGGCTCAGGCCCGACATCAACGTCATCACCTATCGCGGCCAGGTCGAGACGCGGCTGCGCAAGCTCGCCGAAGGCCAGGTCGATGCGACGCTGCTTGCCTATGCCGGCCTGAAGCGGCTCGGCATGGCCGACGTGCCGACAGAACTGCTCGACCCGGAAGAGTTTCCGCCGGCACCGGCGCAGGGCGCGATCTGTATCGAGAGCAGGATCGGCGACAAACGCGTCAACGACCTGCTCGCCGCCATCGACGATAGCAGAACCCATGAGGCGGTCGCCTGCGAACGCGGCTTCCTTGCGACGCTCGACGGCTCCTGTCGAACGCCTATCGCCGGCCTGGCGGTCTCGGATGGCACGCATCTGCGTTTCTCCGGCATGATCCTGACGCCGGATGGCAGCACCCATCACCGCATCACGGTCGAAGGCAAGGCTGCCGATGCCGAAGCCCTCGGGCAAAAGGCCGGCGAAGATATCCGCGCGTTGGCGGGACCGGGCTTCTTCTCGAGCTGGACCTGAGCCATGCGGCTGCTCGTGACCCGGCCGCAGCCCGCCGCCGAGGCTACGGCCCGCCGGTTGGAAGTCATGGGTCATCAGCCGCTGCTGTTGCCGCTGGCGCGGGCGGAACATTTGCCAGAGGCGGCACGGAAAGCACTCGAACTACCACATGCCGCAGTCGCGCTGACCAGTGCCGAAGCCGTACGGGCGTTGGCCGAACTTGGCGCCGATCTGGAGCCCTATAAAGCGGAACCCTGCTTCTGCGTCGGCGAAGCGACGGCCCGGGCGGCGCGCGATCTCGGCTTTACCTCGCTCCACACGGGAGAGGGAACCGGCAGGAGCCTTGCCGAAATGATCGCCGCCACGCTTACTGCATCGCGGGCGCCCCTCCTCTATCTCGCAGGCTCCCCCCGCTCCGACGGACTTGAAGCCACGCTACGGCAGCTTCGCATCGAGCATGTCACGGTCGAATGCTACCGGATGCAGCCGATCGCCCATCCGCCCAACATATTGGCGCGCCTGATATCGGCCGCCGGCCGGACGCGGTGCTGCTCTATTCCCACGACACCGCGCGACGCTTCGCCGCGCTGCTTGTCGAAGCCGGCCTCAAGACCGCCGCTTTCTCTCCGCGCTATCTCTGCCTCAGCGCCGCCGTTGCCGGAGCGCTGCCGGATGGCGCACCGGTCGAGGTCGCAGCAAGACCCGACGAAGAAAGCCTTTTCAGCCTTCTCTAATGCAATTTCGATCAAAAACGGAACCAAAGGGGCTTTCCCTCACCGGCCAGCCTGACTAGGTTTGTTGCAAGAACCGACAGGCAACAACGGTAAGAGGTCACCATGGTATCGGAAAACCCGCCGCGCCGCTCGAAAGCCGAGAAAGAGCCGCTGACGATCGACCTTGAAGCGGAAAAGACCGTGACGGAAAATGCCGAAACGACGGCAAACCCCGCGGCAACCGCCGATGAACCGACCGAAATCCCCGAAGCCGATGGCGCAGCGGAAGCCCGCGTCGAAGAGGAAATCGAGGAACAGCGCGCCGATGCGGCAGCCGCCGCCTTCAACGAGGAGCCGCCGCATTTAAGCCGTGAGCCTGAAGCAAGCCCCGTGCAAAAACCGCCGTCCAATTCCGGTTCACTGGCAGCCGGGATCCTCGGCGGCCTGGTGACGCTGCTCGGCTTCGGCGTACTGCAATATGCCGGCTATGTGCCGGGGCTCGGCCCCGACCGCGGCACGTCTTCCACAGAGCTGACGCTTTCGAGCGAGATCCAGGCCCTGCGCGATCAGGTGGCCGGCATACAGGCGCCAACCACAACCGTCGACATTGCACCGCTCGAGAACCGCCTCGCCGCATTGGAACAGACGGCAGCACAACCGGGCGCCGGCGGAGTGGCGACCGGCGAGATGACGGCACTCAAGGCCGAAGTGACGAACCTCACCAAGGAGATCGCCGCGCTGAAATCAGGCCTTGCCGAAGCGCAGCAATCGGCAACGACGGCCAGAGCCGAACTGGCAAGCCGCATCGATTCCGCCGAACAGAAACTCAACGAACCCGCCAACGATATCCAGGTTGCCAAGGCCGTCGCCGTCACCGCGCTTAAGACCGCGATCGATCGTGGCGGGCCGTTCCTGGCTGAACTCGATGCGCTTCGCAGCATCGCCCCTGATGAAACGGCCGTCACCGCCCTCGCTCAGGTTGCGACGACGGGCGTGGCAACGCGCGCCGACCTTCGCCGGGATTTTGCAACCACATCCAATACCATGCTCGACGCGCTTAATCAGCCGGACCCGAACGAGGGCATCTTCGATCGCCTCGTCTCCAGCGCCATGTCGGGCATTCGCGTGCGTCCCGTCGGCAGCGTCGAAGGCGACACGCCGGAGGCCGTCGTCGCCCGCATCGAGGACAAGCTGAACAACGGCGATCTTAAGGGCGCGGCATTGGAATGGGACGGTCTTCCGGCTGCGGCCAAGACCGCCGGTGAACCGTTCAAGTCAAGCTTGACCAGCGTCTCCGGGTCGAAGGCATCATCGATGCGGCGGTCGCGGCAACGATGAACAAGTCCACCACCCAGGGCTGAGGAAGACAGACATGATCCGCATTTTGATCTTCATCCTGATCGTTCTGGGTCTCGGCCTCGGCTTCGCGTGGCTCGCGGATCGGCCGGGCGAACTGTCGCTCGTCTGGCAGGGCCAGCTCATCGAAATGAGCCTGATGCGCGCGGCATCGCTGCTGATCTCGCTGGTCGCCGCCGTGCTGATCGCCATCTGGCTGGTGCGCACCATCTGGCTGTCACCACACACCGTCACCCGCTATTTCCGCGCCCGAAAGCGCGACAGGGGCTACCAGGCACTGTCGACTGGCCTGATCGCCGCCGGCGCCGGCGACGCCAACCAGGCGCGCAAGATGACCGCCCGCACCCGCGGCCTGATCAGCGCCGACCAGGAACCGCTGATCCACCTGCTCGAAGCCCAGACGTTTCTGATCGAAGGCAAATACGACGACGCGCGCAAGAAGTTCGAACTGATGGCCGACGATCCGGAAACGCGCGAACTCGGCCTGCGCGGTCTCTATCTCGAAGCCAAGCGCCTCGGCGCACACGAGGCGGCGCGTCAATATGCCGAGCGGGCAGCCGAAAAAGCGCCGCACCTGCCCTGGGCGACACTGGCAACGCTCGACAGCCAGAGCCAGGCCGGACAATGGGATGAGGCACTGCGCTTGCTCGACCAGAGCAGGACAGCCCATGTGCTTGAGCGCAAGGAGGCCGACCGCAAGAAGGCCGTGCTTCTGACCGCCCGCGCCATGACGCGCCTCGACGGCGATGCCAAGGCGGCCCGCGACGACGCGCTTGCCGCGCTCAAGCTCGACGAAAATCTGGTGCCCGCCGCGCAGGTGGCGGCAAAGGCGCTGTTTCGCGAGGACAACCTGCGCAAAGGAGCATCGATCCTCGAAAAGGCCTGGAAACATGAGCCGCATCCCGATGTCGCCCGACTTTACGTGCGGGCACGCGGCGGCGACACGGCGGTCGACCGGCTGAAGCGGGCGAGAAAACTCGAATCGCTGCGCCCGAACAACGCGGTGGCCATGGCAGCCGTCGCCGAGGCAGCACTCGAGGCGCGAGAGCTTCTGCTTGCCCGCACCAAGGCGGAGGCCGCGGCCCGGCTGGAGCCGACCGAAAGCATCTTCCTGCTGCTTGCAGATATCGAGGAGGCCGACACCGGGGACGAGGGCCGCATCCGCCACTGGATGGCCCAGGCCCTGAAGAGCCCGCGCGATCCGGCCTGGACGGCCGACGGCGTCACTTCGCCGACCTGGCTGCCGGTCTCGCCGGTGAGCGGCCGGCTCGACGCCTTCGAATGGAAGGCACCGGCCCTGCAACTGGCCACACAGGTCGAGGATGGCCACCTGAGCGCCGATGAAGCGATCCGCAGCCTGCCTCCTGTCATGGCCGAGCACCATCCCGTAGCCCACGGCACGCTCCGGCCAAACCGGTCGTCGATACGCCCGTGATCATCGAAGCCGCAGCCGAGACGCCGCGCGAGCGCACGGAGCCGATCAAGGTGGCGGAAGCGAAAAGACCTGCCCCGATCGTCGAGAAGACACGCGAGAAGGACGGCGCCTCCAATGGCGAGCCGGTTGCCGACCCGTTCTTCGGCCGTCCTCCGGATGATCCCGGCGTGCGGGAACCGGCTGTCGGCAAAAAAGTGTCGGAAAAGACCACTTTCCGATTGTTCTGAGTTTTGAGGGGCTGTGGGCGAAAACATGTTTGAACGCTTCCGGACGTTTCTTGAGGGCCTGACCGGCCCGACGACGCGGATCGAGAGGGGTGATCCGCGCGTGGCGGTCATCGCGCTCTGCATTCAGGTGATGGAGGCGGACGGCAAGATCCTCGCCTCCGAGCAGCGCAAGATGCGCGCCATCATCAAGCAGCACTATGAACTCGACGATGCAGCACTCGACGCGCTGGTCGAGGCCGGCAAGTCCGCCGAAAGCGAGGCGATCGACTTCTATCAGTTCACCGCCGAAGTGAAACGCCACCTCTCCGAGGAGCAGCGCATCGAATTGATCGGCATGCTCTGGGAGGTCGTCTACGCCGATGGCGAGCGCAGCGAGATGGAAGATCACGTGATCTGGCGGATCGCCGATCTTCTCGGCGTCTCCGGGCGGGACCGGGTTTTGAAGCGACGGGAGGTCGCGGCCAGGATCGATGCGGCGGAAGAAGGCGAACCGCAACAGGAAAGCTGAAATGCCGATAGCCGCCGAGACCGACAGGAAGCCCATCCTCATCGTCCTGCACCAGGAGCGATCGAGCGCCGGCCGTGTTGGCCAGATCCTCGCGCAGAAGGGTTTTTCCCTCGACATCCGTCGTCCGGCGCTTGGCGACGAGCTGCCACCGACGCTCGAGCACCACGGCGGCACGATCATCTTCGGCGGGCCGATGAGCGCCAATGACGAGGAGGATTTCGTCCGCCGCGAGATCGACTGGCTATCGGTGCCGCTCAAGGAAAACAAGCCCTATCTCGGCATCTGCCTGGGCGCGCAGATGCTGGCGCGCAACCTTGGCGGCAAGGTCGCGCCGCATCATGAAGGCATGACGGAAATCGGCTGGTACCCGCTGGTCGCCACCGACGCCGGGCGGGCACTGATGGACTGGCCTGACATGGTCTATCACTTCCATCGCGAGGGGTTCGATCTGCCTGCAGGTGCCGAGTTGCTGGCAACCGGCGAAACCTATCCGAACCAGGCCTTCCGCTATGGCGAAAACGCCTGGGGCATCCAGTTCCATGGCGAGCTGACACGCGCGATGATGCATCGATGGGTGGTGCACGGCGCGCACCGCTTCGAACTGCCCGGCGCCCAGATGGGCAAGGCCCATCTCGACGGGCGCATGCAGCACGATGCGCCGTTGCGCACCTGGATGGAAAATTTCCTCGATCTCATTTTCGTGCAGGCGGGCTCCAGGCAGGCGGCCTGACGCCAAGCTTTGCAGCTCGAACCCGCGCATTTCCTGGAAAGGCTCTAACGATGATGCTCCGGCACGTCGAGCGTGTCGATCTTGCGCAACTGCGGGAAGCCGAGCGCCCAGAGCGCTGACACCAGCAACGTGCCTGCGCCGCCGAAAGCGACGGCAAAGATTGCGCCAAAGCCGGATGCCATCATGCCGGCCCGGAACTCGCCGAGCTCGTTGGAGGCGCCGACGAACACCATGTTGACGGCATTGACGCGGCCGCGCAGCTCGTCCGGCGTCCACAGCGTGATCAGGATCTCGCGTACATAGACCGAAATCATGTCGGCAGCGCCCATGACCACCAGTGCAGCGATCGATATCCATGGCGTTGCCGACAGGCCGAAGACGACGGTGCCGAGGCCGAAGAGCGCGACGCCGGTGAACATGTAAAAGCCGGCGCGGTGGCGAATGGGGTGGGCGGCAAGCCACACCGCCATGCCGACGGCGCCAACGCCGGGGGCGGCGCGCAGCAAGCCTAGGCCCCATGGGCCAAGATCAAGGATATCGCGGGCAAAGACCGGCATCAGCGCGACAGCGCCGCCGAGCAGCACCGCGAACAGATCGAGCGAGATCGCACCGAGCACCACCTTCTCCGCCTTGATATAGCGGAAACCGGCTGTGATCGTTTCCCAGCTCTGCACCGGTGCCTTGGAGCGCGCCGCCGGCTTGGGGATGGCAAACACCATCAGCGCCGCGGCGGCGAAGAAGCAGACGCCGACGGCATAGGGCGCAACGGAGCCGAAGCCATAGATCAGGCCGCCTGCAACCGGACCGACGATCATCGCCGTCTGCCACGAGGTCGAATTCCAGGCGATCGCATTGGGTAGATCTTCGGGCGGGACGAGATTGGGTGCCAGCGACTGCGAGGCGGGGGCGAGAAACGCCCGCTCGATGCCGAAGACGACCAGGATCGCATAAACAGGCCAGGGCGAGAAAAGCCCCGTGACCGTCAACGTGAGCAGCGCCACGGCACACAGCGTGCTGACGGCCATGCAGATGCCCATGATCATGCGCCGGTTACAGCGATCGGCAACTGACCCCGTGACCAGAATCAGCACCAGCGACGGCAGGAACTGGAAGAGCCCGATAAGCCCGAGGTCGAACGGATCGCGCGTCAGGTCGTAGATCTGCCAACCGACCGCGACTGAAATGATCTGAATGGCAAAGTAGGCAAGGAAGCGCGAGAAGAAATAGCGGCGATAACCGACATGCCGGAAGGCGGCAAAACGGTGGGTGGTATGAACGGCAGACATAGGGGAAACGCTCCTCGATGGTACCGATCTTTGTCCGATCCGCATTAAACATGATCGCGCACGGTAAATCGGCGTACTTGCTCGTTTAGGTCTCAATGTCTACATGTCTGTCAATAACGATTTGGAGACCGGCATGATTGCTGTCATCGGCACCTTGAACTTTATTATCAACATCGCGTGGTTTCTGATCATCGCGTCAGCCATCTTTTCGTGGCTCTATGCGTTCAACGTCATCAACGTGAACAACCAGGCGATCAACATGATCGGCCGCTCGCTCTACCAGCTGACCGAGCCGCTCTATCGTCCGATCCGCCGGGTCCTGCCCAATATGGGCGGCGTCGACCTTTCGCCGCTGGTCGTGCTGGTGATCCTCTATTTCATCCAGCTTTTCCTGAACACGACGATCGCGCCGGCGCTCCTGCGCTGATCCATTGACGCAGCAAGCGTTCACCGCCCACGGAGATCACGTGCGCGTCACCGTTCGACTGACACCGAACGGCGGACGCGACGGGATCGATGGGGTGGAGAGCGGCGCCGACGGGCAGGA
This sequence comes from Ensifer sp. 1H6, assembly GCF_001976035.1. Lineage (NCBI taxonomy): Bacteria > Pseudomonadati > Pseudomonadota > Alphaproteobacteria > Hyphomicrobiales > Rhizobiaceae > Ensifer > Ensifer sp. 1H6. Next base: position 149,222 of record NZ_MOAI01000012.1, read on the forward strand.
CCATCTCAAGGTCCGCGTGCGCGCCATTCCGGAAAAGGGCAAGGCCAACCAGGCCCTGATCGCCGTCCTCGCCAAAGAGATCGGCGTCGCCAAGAACCGCATTTCCTTCATCTCAGGCGAAACGCAGCGCAAAAAAATCCTCCGGATCGACGCCGACCCGGAGGATGTTTTGAAACGGCTTGCCGAACTGGTCGGCAAATAGCCAGATGCTTACTTCTTTTCGCCCTTGGCGCGCTCGACCGCTTCCTTGATCAGCTGCTTGGCGACGGAGGCATCCTTCCAGCCGAAAATCTTGACCCACTTGCCGGGCTCCAGATCTTTGTAGTGCTCGAAGAAGTGCTCGATCTGCTTGAGCGTGATTTCCGGCAGGTCGGTGTATTCATGCACCTTGTCGTAGCGCTGCGTCAGGTGACCCGACGGAACCGCGATGATCTTTTCGTCCTGGCCGGAATTGTCTTCCATCATCATCACGCCGATCGGGCGGACGTTGATGACGCAGCCCGGAACGAGCGGACGGGTGTTGCAGATCAGAACGTCGATCGGATCGCCATCATCGGAAAGCGTGTGCGGCACGAAGCCGTAGTTCCCCGGATAGGTCATCGGCGTGTAGAGGAAACGGTCGACGACGAGCGTGCCGGCTTCCTTGTCCATCTCGTACTTGATCGGATGGCCGCCAACAGGAACTTCAACGATGACGTTGACATCTTCCGGTGGATTCTTTCCGATGGAAATCGCATCGATACGCATGGAATACTCCCAGGGTCGGTTGAGAAATTTGCCCGTCGGATAAAGGGAAACATGCCGCGATGCAACATAACTTTCGTCCGGAGTGCAGATTCACCTTGCCAACCCGCCGTGACCTGAAGTTGATTGCATCAGAGGATTTCTCGTAAGGAGGGATTTTGGATGACCGCAAAGGCCGCATGTTTCCTTGCTGCAGCACTTGCCGCCACGCCGGTTCTGGCCAACGACAGCGTCTATTCGGATGTCAGCCGCGACAAGTGCACTATTGTGGAGGAAGTCGAAGGCATCTTCATGTCGATGACCTGTCCTGGCCCTGACGGCTACCCCGCCCACTTCAAGGAATCCGATATCCGGCAAAGCTTCTTCTTCGGGCATCTGAATGCGCGATACCTGAAGGAAGGTTTCGAAACCTTCGGCCCCTTCAACCACGCCGGCACGATGGTGGAGTGGCGCCTGAACAAGGACAAGGTGCCGGTATCGGCCATCCTGCGCTGGGTGATCGAGAACGGCGATCCGAAAACCGGCGAAGGCAACTCGGCCTATGACGGCCAGGTCCTGGTGATCTCAAAGGTTGCGCAGAAGGAAGACGGGATCGGCTGCGTCGCCGGCTATGTCGATGCACTCGCCAATCCGGATCCGAACACGCTCGCCCGCAAGATCGCCGACGACATTGCCCCGGGGTTCCGGTGCGGTATCGACGAAGCAGCCTACCATGGCAAGCGCGGTGAGAAGGCGAGCGGGTCGCGTCACCAATTGCCTACCGCGCCGCGCGTCAAATAGGAGGCGCAAAGGACGCTGTAGCGCTTTAAATTTGCTGCATAATTTTGTCCTTAAATCGGATCCGATTTAAGGAATTATGCAGGAGGTGACATCGAGGTCAGACGCAAGCAGGCGTCAGTTCCAGGCAAAGCCGATCTTCTTGAGGTGCTTGTCGCCGAAATCTTCCATGCCCTCGGCGATATCGCTGCCGCCAGCCCCCTGGAAGAACTGATAGGCGTTATCGCTGTCTTCGAGGCACCAGACGACCAGTCCCCTGCAGCCGAGCGACCGCAGCAGGCTCTTGGCTTCGCCGAAGAGAACCCGTCCAAGGCCGATGCCCTGATATTCCGGCCGCAGGTAGATCTCGTAGATTTCGCCTTCCTGCGGCAGCGCCTTGGCGCGGCTGAGGCCGAGGGTCGCATAGCCGGCAATCGTTCCGGCCACGTCGACGACCAGCAAGGTCGCCGGACCCCGCGTCGCCTTGCGCCACCAGACCTCGTCTCGACGATTGACCATCTGGACCAGGGGGCGGTGCGGAATGATGCCGCCATAGGCTTGTAGCCACGAAACGCGATGCACGTCGGCAATCGCCGACGCCTCTTGCGGTTCTCCAGGCCTGACCTCGATCGAAACAGTCTTCATGACTCACGACTCTAAACGCACACAGGGCGAACAGGAATCCCACCCGGGGGCCGCGTCGCGTTAACCCACAGGCAACTTTAACGGCATCCCATGGAAGGTTAACGCCTTTTTAACTTTATCCGCAAGCCGCCCCCCGCTGGCACACACAGCAAAAAACCCCGGATTGCTCCGGGGTTTCGCTAATCGCTCGCTTTTGTCGGTGGGCGCTTAAGCGGCGCCAGCCGTACGCGACTTCTCGAAGCGCTTACGGTCGTTCGAGTCGAGGTACATCTTGCGCAGACGGATCGACTTCGGCGTGACTTCGACCAGCTCGTCGTCCTGGATCCAGGACAGCGCGCGCTCGAGCGTCATGCGGATCGGCGGCGTCAGCTTGACGGCTTCGTCCTTGCCGGATGCACGCATGTTGGTGAGCTTCTTGCCCTTCAACACGTTGACTTCCAGGTCGTTGTCGCGCGTGTGGATGCCGATGATCATGCCGGCATAGACCTTCTCGCCGGCTTCGATGATCATCGGGCCGCGGTCTTCCAGGTTGAACATGGCGTAGGCGACCGATTCGCCGGCGTCGTTGGAGAGCAGCACGCCGTTGACGCGGCCGCCGATCTCACCCTTGTACTGCTGGTAGGCGTGGAACAGACGGTTCATGACCGCTGTGCCGCGCGTATCCGTCAGCAGTTCCGACTGGTAGCCGATCAGGCCACGGGTCGGTGCGAAGAACACCAGCCGGACGCGATTGCCGCCGGACGGACGAAGCTCGACCATCTCGGCCTTGCGTTCGGACATCTTCTGAACGACGACGCCGGAATGCTCTTCGTCGACGTCGATGACCACTTCTTCGATCGGCTCGAGCAGCTGGCCGTTCTCATCCTTGTGCATGACGACGCGCGGACGCGAGACGGCGAGTTCGAAACCTTCGCGGCGCATGGTTTCGATCAGAACCGCGAGCTGCAATTCGCCACGACCGGAGACGAAGAACGAATCCTTCTCGGAGGATTCCTCGATCTTCAGCGCGACGTTGCCTTCGGCTTCCTTGAACAGACGGTCGCGGATGACGCGGCTCGTCACCTTGTCGCCTTCGGTGCCGGCAAGCGGGCTGTCGTTGACGATGAAGGACATGGTGACGGTTGGCGGGTCGATCGGCTGTGCGGTCAGCGCTTCGGAGACCGACGGGTCGCAGAAGGTGTCGGCGACGGTGCCCTTGGTCAGGCCGGCGATCGCGACGATGTCGCCTGCATGGGCTTCTTCGATCGGCTGACGCTCGATGCCGCGGAATGCGAGGATCTTCGAGATACGGCCGTTTTCAAGCAGCTTGCCGTCCTGGCCGAGAACCTTGACCGGCTGGTTCGGCTTCAGCGAACCCGAATGGATGCGGCCGGTGATGATACGGCCGAGGAAGGGGTTTGCTTCCAGGATCGTGCCGATCATGCGGAACGGGCCCTCGCCGACCGTCGGCTCGGGAACGTGCTTGAGCACGAGGTCGAGAAGCGGTGCCATGCCCTGGTCCTTCGGGCCTTCAGGCGCGACGTTCATCCAGCCTTCACGACCCGAACCGTAGAGGATCGGGAAGTCGAGCTGCTCGTCGGTGGCGTCGAGGTTCGCAAAGAGGTCGAAGACTTCGTTGATGACTTCTTCGTGGCGTCCATCAGGACGGTCGATCTTGTTGATCGCGACGATCGGCTTCAGGCCGACCTTCAGCGCCTTGCCGACGACGAACTTCGTCTGCGGCATCGGGCCTTCGGAGGCGTCGACGAGAACGATGGCGCCGTCCACCATCGACAGGATGCGTTCGACTTCACCGCCGAAGTCGGCGTGGCCGGGGGTGTCGACGATGTTGATGCGCACACCCTTCCACTCGACCGACGTCGCCTTGGCAAGAATGGTGATGCCGCGCTCTTTTTCGATGTCGTTGGAGTCCATGACGCGTTCGGCAACGCGCTGGTTTTCGCGGAACGAGCCCGACTGCTTCAGAAGCTCGTCGACAAGGGTCGTTTTCCCATGGTCGACGTGCGCGATAATCGCGATGTTACGAATGCTCATTTTTCGTCTCGGAAGGTTTAGGGCACGCCCCAATGGGCCACGCCGCTTTTTCAATGGTCGGGCTCATACAGGTTTTTTTGCGATTGCGAAAGGGGGGCGCGCGCAAGAGCCCGGCTCCGAAGTCCCGACAGGCCATGGGTTTGCAACCGGAAAGGGTCGCGCCAACCGGGTTTGGAAAGGGTTCAACCAAAGCCAAAACGCTCATGCGACGGCGGCCGGGTCGAGCGTCACGCGCCACAATTCCTGGTCCTGCCGATCCATCAGCCGCACGGTCATCTGCTTGGTCTGGCCGTTGATATCGACGATGCCGAAGAACTGCAGCCCGGCTGATGGAGGCAGGTTGCTGTCCACACCTCCACCGGACGCCTTGATGAAGCGCACGTCCGGGCCGAACGTCATGTCCAGCTCCTTCGGACCATAGGTACCGGAATGCAAGGGACCGGAAACGAACTCCCAGAATGGCAGGAAATCCTTGAAGGCCGCCCGCGACGGATCGTAGTGATGCGCGGCCGTATAATGCACATCCGCCGTCAGCCACACGAGGTTGTCGATGGCATTGTCCCTGATGAAGCGGAGCAGCTCGGCAAACTCGGTTTCGCGACCCGTCGGTGGACCATTGTCGCCATTGGCGATTGCATCGGAACCACGCCGGTTGGCATAATCGTCCCAGACGACGAGACCAACAGGCATATCGCAGGCGATCACCTTCCAGACGGCGCGCGACGCGGCAAGCTCCCGCTTCAGCCAGTCCGCCTGGCGCCAGCCGAACAGGCCACCATCACCCTCCCCCTGGTTGGGGCCGCGATAGGACCGAAGGTCGACGAAGAAGACATCGAGCAGCGGACCGTAGGCAATCTTGCGGAAGATGCGGCCGGGCTGCGTCGGCGGCGTGCGGACCGGCGTCATCTCGTTAAAAGCGCGCCCCGCGCGCGCGGCGTAGACCGCAACGTCCTTTTCCGGATAGCGCGGATCGTCGCTGAGGTCTGTCGAGGCCGACCAGTTGTTCAGGACCTCGTGATCGTCCCACTGATAGAAGGTCGGGCAGACGGCGTTGAGTTCACGCACATGGTTGTCGAGCAGATTATACTTCCACTGGCCGCGATATTCCTCGAGCGTGCGCGCCACATCGCGCTTCTCATGCGTCACCACCCGGTTCTTCCAGATGCCGCCGTCGCGCAAGGCTATCTCGTCGGGAATGGGATTGTCGGCGTAGATCGTGTCGCCGGAATGGATGAAGAAGTCCGGCTCGTGCAGGCGCATGGTCGAATAGGTCTTCATGCCGACATCGTCGATGCCCCAACCCTGGCCGGCCGTGTCGCCGGACCAGACGAAGCGGACCGAGCGCTTGCGCAACGGCGCGGTGCGAAACCGCCCGACGACCGGCTCGGACACCCGGTTGATGTCGTAAAGATCGGTCGCGGTGAACCGATAGAAGATGTCCTGGTCCGGAAGCAGATCCTCCAGCGCGCATTTGACCGCACAATCCGTCTGCGGTGTTGCGGTGAGTTCGGCGAGACGAACCGGATTGGAAAAGCTTTCGGTCGTCGAATAGTCGAGCGTCACCCGCGACGGCCTGTCGACCCGCGTCCACACCATGCCGGAACTCGTGTCGACATCGCCCGACTGCACCCCGTGGATGAATTCCGGACGGCCGTAGCCGCGGGCATAGAACGGTGTTGCAAGACCGGAGGACGCAACGAGGCCGGCAGCACCGGCAGACAGAAGGAAGGAACGGCGGGACAGCGTGGTGAGGATTTCGGCCAAACAAGCCTCCGGTTCGAGCCCTGCGAAAGCGGATTTCGCGTGCCGGACCTTTAGCTGTTCGTATGTCAGCGACTTAACAGTGGCGTGAAACTATTTGAACGGTTTCGCGACAATTCGGTGAATACAGGGCCTTCGAAGGTGGCTCGTCTTCGACGGCGACTGGGCCGGGCCGAAGGCAGTCGGACGTTTCTCGACCTGGGCGATCCGCCAGGGATCGAAGGCTGCCGGCTTCGAGACCATCGAACGCGCCTCGCACCAATCGATCGCCGCCGCACAGCGCAAATCTGCAAACCTGCGAAACTGCCTGCGCACTTTCGTCTATCGTCGGTTCATTCTCTGCGCGCATAAACCCTGCTGAATATCCACTTGCATGGAGGCGGTGCGGCGGGTGCAACCTCATGGCATTTGCCGCAAGCCCTGCTATGAAGAATCTCGTCCGCGGCCGCGGCCCCCCTTGCTGCGCTACGGACGAAACGCTTCAGCTCGCCGCCCGGCGACGTCAGATATCGGCAGGTTCCTTATCGTGTCCCATTCGAACACTCCCGTGCGTGATCACCTCGAACAGATCCTGAGCCGGCTCGATGCCCGTCGGGAGAACGAGAAGACCTATGTCAAGCTCTATGCCGACAGCGCCCGCATCGAGGCCGATGCCGCCGACCGCCGCCTTCAGGCCGGCGCCACGCTCGGACCGCTCGACGGCAAGATCGTTTCGATCAAGGATCTTTTCGACGTTGCCGGAGAACCGACGCTCGCCGGCTCGATCATCAAGCGCACGGCAGCCGTGCCGCAACAGGACGCCGTCGTGGTCAGGAGATTGCGCGCCGCCGGCGCCGTGATCGTCGGCAAGACCCATATGACCGAATTCGCCTTCACCGCGGTCGGCCTCAATCCCCATTATCCGGTTCCCGGCAACGCGACCGATGAAAGCCTGATCCCCGGCGGCTCGTCCTCGGGCGCGGCCGTGTCGGCGGCGGAAGGCACCTGCGATATCGCCATCGGCTCCGACACCGGCGGTTCCGTGCGCATCCCGGCGGCGCTGAACGGCCTCGTCGGTTTCAAACCGACCGCCAGCCGCGTGTCCCTCGACGGCGCCTTCCCGCTTGCCCCGAGTCTCGATTCTATCGGGCCGCTCGCCCACACGGTCAGCGACTGCGCAGCTGTCGATGCCGTCATGGCCGGCGAGCCGGTAACAGCGCTTGTTCCCCAGCCGATTGCCGGCCTGCGGATCGGCGTGCCACGCGGCCAGCTCCTGGCCGCGCTCTCAACCGAAATAGCCACACACTTTACGGCATGTCTCGACCGCCTCACTGCTGCGGGCGCCGACCTTGTCGATTGCGGTATCGACGACCTTATCGACCGGTTGAAGAAGGCGACCGCGATCGGCTCGATCGCCGGCCTCGAGGCGAGCCGTCTGCATGCCGACTGGCTTTCGGATCACGACGCACCGGTCGACATCAGGGTTTCATCGACGCTTCGACGTCGTTTGCTGACGCCGCAGGCAGCACTAGATGCGCTGTTGGAAACGAGAGCAGGCCTAGCAAGTGCCATGGACGATCGGCTCTCCGCCTACGATCTCATCGTCTTGCCGACGACGCCGATCGCCGCAGTGCCGATCGCCTCCGTGGAGGCGAATGAGGCAGAATATGATCGCGTCGAGGGCTTGCTCTTGCGCAACTGCCAGGTCGCAAACCAGTTCGATCTCACGGCCATAACCTTGCCGATGCCGGGGCCGACCCGCCCGGCTGGCCTGATGTTGGTGGGCAGGAACGGAACGGACGGGACGCTGCTGGCGGTAGCGGCCTCGGTCGAGGCGCTGTTACGGGAAAGGTGATGCGTCCGGTTCGACCCGAACCAAACCCCGGCACATAATCAGTTGAGGGCGCTCACGCGAGGGCGCCCGTATCGTATATATGAAGCCTGGCCAGCGAACCGAACGGCTTTGCAGTTGGCGGCCAGTTGCAAAGCCCACGCCTGTGCTTGCATAGCGAACTGGGCCTCGCCGTCTCGCCTCAGTGCATCGTTTCGCCGGAAACCTCGTCGCGAAGGATGCGGAACGCATCCTCGAGTGCTGCGACCAGCACATTGGTTAGCTCTTCGCCGTCATTGTTCGTGAGGTAGAGGGCAACGGCCGAATCCTGCGGATCGGTATAATGCTCGATATCGCTTGACATATCATCGTCCTTTGTTCGCCGTGTCACATCCCGGCTCTTGGCGCGATGGTATAAAGCCCGACTTGTGCAAAGCTTGACGGGCAGAGCTTTGCATGACGCTCTGGTCGCGGCTTGGCATCGGGCTCGGCCTCTCGAAACAAGTGGCCCGATATACGCGGCTTGGCGGCATCGCCTTTTTACTCGCCCTCGCCCGCGCGGCGCGCTAGAGGACGCAGGAGATGAACGTCGGAACTGAAAATGTCGAAAAAGCCGAAGCGCGATAACGCCCATTATGAGCAGCGGTTGAAGGCCGAGTTCCCGGACATCCACAGTGATGTGCTCACCGGCAGGATCTCCTCGCTTCGCAAGGCTCTCGTCATCGCCGGCCTGAAGCCGCAGCGGACCCGCCTTGAGAAACTCAAGAATTCGTGGGCAAAGGCCACCCCTGGCGAGCGCGACGGCTTCCTGACCTGGCTGGCGATATCAGGCGTGTTGCCTGTTGCCACTCCAGTTCCGCCCACGGCCGCCGTGCCTTCTCCCATACCCGCAGGTGCCCCCATCGCCAGCGGACGTTACCTGCTTCCCTCCACGATCACCCGGATCAAGGCGATCATGGCAAAGCAACGCCTGAAGCCCGACGACGTCATGCACGAGATGGGTTTTTTGTCCGATGGACAGTCCCTTGCCCGAGCGCTTGCCAAGAACGCAAGCCTGAGGCTCGCGGTGATTGCCGGGCTGGAGGCGTGGCTGCGCACGCATGAAGAGTGACATCGTCATCGCAGCGGTATCCCTGGACTACAGCGCCGCGCGTCTTTATTACACGCGCAAATGTCGCTGTAGCACTCTGAATTACTGCATGTTTCCTTAAATCGAATTCGATTTAAGGAAACATGCAGTAGACACGAGATCACTCCCGGCCGTCGAGGCTCGCTTGAGCAGCGCGTTTCAGTTCCCGGAACGTTCGCACATGCCGTCCATAGGCGGCGGTCATCACGCCTGAATCCGGCACAGAAATGTTCCGGCGCATCGTCCGGGCCGCCCTCTAAGAGAAGGAGAAGACGGACAAACGGGAGAGGCGAGGCAAGGCCCGGGTGGGCGACAAGCGACACAACACGCTTATTTCCGAAGGTTGTTGCGAACTGGCGCAATACACCTACAGGTGCTAGTATTTCTGCGCCTACTGCATGTTTCCTTAAATCGAATTCGATTTAAGGTTAAAAACATGCAGCAATTCAAAGTGTTGCAGCGACCTTTGCGCATCTAACAAGACGCGCGGCGCTGTAGAGTTCCTGGCGAACAAATCTCGCAGTCGATAATCAGTTAAACGCGAATTGCTTGCAGCCAATTGCCGCGCCGTCGAGCCCCGCTCGATGACCAGAGTCGTTGTTCGACGACATCAACGTGGAGGAAAAGCCAATGGCCAGCAATCTTGTTTCCTACATCGCGCAGATGCTTACCCCTGACATGATCGCGCGCATCGCTTCAGTGCTTGGCCTGGATAGCAGCAAGGTGCAGAGCGCCGTCGCCGCTGCCGTACCGGCAATTCTGGCGGGCCTGACCGGCGTCGCCGCGCAGCCGGGCGGCGCGCAAAAGATCGCCGACAGCGCCAAACAACAGAGCGGCTCGCTCGACAATCTCATGGGAATGCTGGCGGGTGGCGACCAGGTTTCGCTTGCCCAAAACGGCTCACAGATCATCTCATCGCTGTTTTGCGCCAAGGACGGCAGTGCGCTGGCAACGGCCATAGGCGGGGTTTCCGGCATGGATCAAAGGGCGAGCGGCTCGCTGCTGGCAACGCTTGCTCCGCTGGTCATGGGCGGCCTCGCCCAGCAGAGCGGAGGCGACCTGAGCGCCAACGGCATCGCCGGTCTGCTCGCCAGCCAGAAGGACAATATCGCCGCCGCATTGCCATCCGGCGTCAGAGACCTGCTCGGCGGCACCGGCCTGCTCGGCTCGCTCGGCGCTCCGGCACAAACCGCTGCAGCCTCTGCCAGCCAAGCGACCCGCAGCGCTGCCGCTTCGGCCTCCGCAGTCGGTGGTGCGGCCAACGCGCAGCGGCAGCAGCGGCCGCCGCGCCAGCCTCGTCGCGCAACTGGCTTTATTGGGTGATTGCCGCCCTGGTGATTGCCGGCGTGCTTTTCTACCTGTTCGGCAGGCCAAAGGAACCGGTCGCACCCCAGGCCGGCACGCCTGAGCAGAGCTTGACGGTCGGCGGGGTCGATGTCGGCCAGCAGGTCAAGGACGGCATGGCCAGCCTGCAGACAGCGCTGACGGGCGTTACCGATGCGGCCTCCGCCACGGCGGCCTTGCCGAAGCTGGAGGATGTCTCGAGCCAGCTCGACAAGGTCAGCGGTGTGGCCGGGCAACTCTCAGCCGGGCAGAAGGCAGCCCTCACGGCCCTGATCACGCCGATGATGCCCACGCTCAATGGGCTGTTCGACAAGGTTTTGGCCATCCCCGGCGTTTCGGACATTCTGAAACCCACTATCGATGCATTGAAGACGAAGCTGACGGCCCTGTCGACCTGATGTTTCGAGAAACCGTCGGCACTCGGCGCGCCGCGTGGATCGGCAACGACTGTCATGAACACGAAATCGAACGAAGGAGGGTCAGCCATGGCTGACAAATCGGCATTCACCCCGGAGGAATGGACGTTGCTTCTGGAGAGCGTGATGATGGCGGGCATAGCCGTGACCGCGGCGGAGCCGAGCGGCCTGTGGGGCATGCTCAAGGAGGGCCTCGCCAACAGCCGCGCCCTGCTGCAGGCAAAAACGATGCCGCGGCCAGTCCGCTCGTCAAAGCGCTCGTCGCCGACTTCGAAACCTCGGTAGGACGAACGACGGCACGCGACGGCCTGCAGGCGAAACTGAAAGGCTCCAAGCCTGAGGACATGAAGGCCAGATGCATCGAAACGTTGCAGCAGGCGCGAACGGTCGTCGAAACCAAGGCTCCGGATGATGCCAGCGCCTTCGCCGCATGGCTGTATCAGATCAGCCAGCGCGTAGCGGAAGCCGCCAAGGAAGGTGGATTCCTGGGTTTCGGCGGTGTCGCCGTCAGCGAAGCGGAGAAAGCGACCCTATCGGAAATATCGGCCGCGCTGAAAATCGCCTGACGCTGCGCCGGCAATGCCCGCTTCGTCGCCTGAAGCTACTCTGGCGAGCTGGGAGGAATTCGGGCTAAAGCAGGATTGAAGTCCCGATGGCGGAGAGGGTGGGATTTGAACCCACGATACCCTTGCAGGTATGCCGCATTTCGAGTGCGGTGCATTCGACCACTCTGCCACCTCTCCGCATAGTCGGTCGGCGCTTGTTCGGCGCGGTCGGGTTCATAGCGGCAGATTCGGGTGCTGGCAAGGGCCTCGGTGAAGATTATCCAATGCGGCGAGTGCCTTCTTCTTGACAGAGGAGCGCGTTTCCCGTAATTCGCGCAATGAAGTGGTGTGGCTTGCCCTCACCGCAGCGGGTGTGATTTGCGCCCATTCACCGGCAGGGCTTCGGGAATGATCCCGGAGTTCTGCTAAAAATGTCGACTGACAAAAAGACGGCCTTGCCCCTGGGGTAAAGAGCCGGCCCGAACATGAAAGGATAAAGAATGTTCGCAGTCATCAAGACCGGCGGTAAGCAGTACCGCGTGGCAGCCAACGACGTCGTAACCATCGAAAAGCTGGAAGGCGTAGCAGGCGACAAGATTGAATTCACCGAGATCCTGATGGTCGGCGTCGGCGCCGATGCAACCATCGGCGCTCCGTTTGTCGAAGGTGCCGTTGTCAGCGCCGAAGTCGTTGAACAGGGCCGCGCCAAGAAGGTCATCGCCTTCAAGAAGCGTCGCCGCCAGAACTCCAAGCGCTCGCGCGGTCACCGCCAGCACCAGACGACCGTCCGCATCCTGGACATCGCTGCTGCCGGTGGCAAGGCAAAGAAGGCTTCCAAGAAGTCTGAAGCCGCCGCTGAAGCTGCAAACTGAGTTTTGGGATCGAAGGTTTAAAGGAGAACACCAATGGCACACAAAAAAGCTGGCGGTTCGTCGCGCAACGGTCGCGATTCCGAGTCCAAGCGCCTTGGCGTGAAGAAGTTCGGCGGCGAGAAGGTCATCGCCGGCAACATTATTCTGCGTCAGCGCGGCACCAAGTGGCATCCGGGCGCCAATGTCGGCCTCGGCAAGGACCATACGATTTTTGCGCTTACGGCAGGTAACGTGGACTTCCGTACGAAGGCCAATGGCCGCGTGTACGTGTCTGTAATGCCGAAAGCGGAAGCAGCGGAATAAGCCGGTAGCGCTCTAAAACAGCCGGCGTCTCATCGACCCGGCTGACGCACCTCGGTTCCAAGCCAGACCTAAAAAGGGGAGATGGGGCAATACCCAACTCCCCTTTTTTTCGTTTCTGGAGGACGAACCATGCAAACCGAGCTACTGAGGGAAGACCAATCACGGTCTCCCGAACAAAGGCTGAGGCCCCAACGGTCAAGGACCGATTGCCCGATATTGTTGTCACCCCGGCTCGTTCTGCGCGCGCCCCATGAAGACGATATCGACGCCCTTGCCCATCTTGCCAACAATGCCAATGTCGCCACCATGGTCTCGCGCATGCCGCACCCGTATACGACGGCCGATGCCGCCGATTTCGTGCGACGCGCCAAAGCCGGCACGATTGGCAAGTGCGTCTACGCGATTACCAAAGCGGATAATGGCGCATTCCTCGGTTGTTGCGGTATCGAGCCGCACCCCGATGGCAAGACGGCGGAACTCGGCTACTGGCTGGGCGAACCCTATTGGAACCAAGGCTATGCCACAGAGGCTGCCCAGGCGCTCACCGACATGGCCTTTCGCACCCGTGACATCGACCAGATCGATGCGCGCTGCCGGGTCATGAACCTCGCCTCGCGCCGGGTCATCCAGAAGTGCGGCTTCCAGTTCCAGGGCAGCGGCATGGTCGGCAGCCTGGCGCTCGGCGGCTCGATCTCTGTCGAATGGTATCGGCTCGACCGCAAGACCTGGGTTTCGCTCAGAAGCTGGGGAGGCATGCGATGAACGCGCTCACCTCCGAACGCTCGCGCACCGCGATCCGTCCCGGCCCCGGGCCCTGCCCGGTCATCGAAACCAGGCGGCTGGTGCTGAGGCCCCACAGCCGAAGCGATGCCGAGGCGATCGCTCAGTCGCTGGGCGATTTCCAGGTGGCGCGCATGCTCTCGCGTGTGCCTGCACCTTACGACCAGCAGGATGCGCTCGATTGGCTGGCAAGCCAGACCTCGGGACTCACCCCCGACTGGACGCTGGCGATCACCACCGGCGACGACGTGCATATCGGTTGCATCGGCATCGAGCTCAGGCACGGCCAATGGCATGTCGGCTACTGGCTGAACCGGTTCTACTGGGGCAAGGGCCTGGCGAGCGAAGCAGCCTATGCGGCGATCGAGCGCTTCTTCCGGCGCATGCCGGAAACGACCCTGCATTCCGGCGTCTTCGCCGACAATCCGGGGTCGCTCAAGGTCCAGGAAAAGCTCGGCTTCCAGATCACCGGCTGCAGCCAGATCTATGCGCTCGCCCGCAATGCCATGGTCGCCCATATCGAGACCCGGCTGAGCGCGGCAGATCTGCGCCGGCCACACTGAAGAAACAATCCCCGCGAAGCCATGCCTTTGCGGGGATATTCGTCAAGCGAGTTCAAAACCAACAGGAAGATGATCGGACCCCTTGGCGTCGTAATCGGTCCAGGCGTCCTTCAGCTGCGGCACCAGGCCGGTGCTGATGAAGCCATAGTCGAGATGCATGCGCTTTTGAGGATTGTCGGGATGAACCCAGCTATAGCTTTCCGGCGTCAGCCGGTTGAGATGGGCGAGCACGTCGACCGGATTTTCGAGCCGAAGCGAGCGTCCGTAATAAGCGTCGCGCGAGCCGGCCATCGCGCAATATTCCGGCGTCTCCGGCTCCATGTTGAAGTCGCCCATGACGACGAAATCCTCCGGATGCGGCGGCTCAGCAAGACCGAAATCGGCAGCCCCGGTAATGCCGCCGCCCTCAAGCGGATAGCCGAGCAGCCGCTCCTTGAGGAAGCGGATCTGGGCGATGCGCTCGGCGGGAAGCACATGGTCGAGATGCACGGAATAGACGCGCAGCGGCCCGCCCGGCGTGGCGACCAGCGCTTCGGTGGCGCCGCGCTGCAGGTTCATCGGGCTGATGGTCCGGGTGCGCGGCAGCGATATCAACCGGGTCGACAGGATCGGCCAGCGCGACAGGATCATGTTGCCGAACTGGAAGCGCCGGTTGACGGCGCGGCCGCCCTCGATCGAAGAGCCGATATCGATGTCGCAAGGGGCATGAAAGGCTGAGAAATGACCGGGGAAGAGCGCTTCGAAACGGGCAACCAGATCGACGTGGCCGTTGCGGTGAAAACCGCGTGTCACTTCCTGCAGCGCGATGATGTCGGCGCCGCCAAGCGACGCAGCAATGCGCTCGGGTTCAAACTGGCCGTCAAGACCGATGCCGTATTGGATGTTGTAGCTGGCAAAACGCACGATATTCTTTGACCTCCGGATGAACCGCCTATATCGATGGCGGCAAAATACGACCGCGCAAATACACCGAACAGATGGCAGTCCAATGAAATTTCTAGACGAAACGAAAGTCTACATACGCTCCGGCGACGGCGGCGCAGGCGCCGTGTCGTTCCGTCGTGAAAAATTCATCGAATTCGGTGGACCTGATGGCGGCGACGGCGGCCGCGGCGGCGACGTCTGGGTCGAGGCGGTCAACGGCCTCAATACCCTGATCGACTTCCGCTACCAGCAGCACTTCAAGGCCAAGACCGGCACGCACGGCATGGGCCGCAACCGCACGGGCGCCGGCGGCGCCGACGTGACGCTGAAGGTTCCGGTCGGCACCCAGATCTTCGAGGAAGACAGCGAGACGCTGATCGTCGACATGGTCGCCGAAGGCCAGCGCTACCGGCTTGCCGCCGGCGGCAATGGCGGCTTCGGCAATGCCCATTTCAAGTCCGCCACCAACCAGGCGCCAAGCTGGGCCAACCCCGGCCTCGAAGGCGAAGAAAAAAACCATCTGGCTGCGGCTGAAGCTGATCGCCGATGCCGGCCTCGTCGGCCTGCCCAATGCCGGCAAATCGACCTTCCTTGCCGCCTGCACCCGGGCGCGGCCGAAGATCGCCAATTACCCCTTCACCACGCTGCACCCGAACCTCGGCGTCGCCACCATCGACGGCAACGAGTTCATCATCGCCGACATTCCCGGCCTGATCGAAGGCGCGCATGAAGGCGTTGGTATCGGGGACCGTTTCCTCGGCCATGTCGAGCGCACGCGCGTGCTGCTTCACCTCGTCTCGGCCCAGGAAGAAGACGTCGCCAAGGCCTACAAGACCGTGAAACACGAACTCGTAGCCTATGGCGGCGGGCTCGAAGACAAACCCGAGATCGTCGCGCTGTCGCAGATCGACGTGCTCGACGAGGACGAATTGAAGGTGAAGGCCAAGGCGCTGGCAAAGGCCTGCGGCGAGCAGCCTCTCCTGCTTTCGGCCGCCACCAGCAAGGGCATGACCGAGGCATTGCGGGCGCTACGCACCGTCATTGTCGCGGCAAAGTCCGGAGAAGAGACCGCCTGACATGACGAAGACCCGCAAGCCGCTTCAGAAGTATCGCCGGGTCGTCATCAAGATCGGGTCGGCCCTGTTGGTCGATCGCGCGACCGGGCTGAAAAAGGCCTGGCTCGACGCCATGTGTGCCGACATCGCCGCCCTCAGGGCCAAGGGCGTCGACGTGCTCGTCGTCTCCTCCGGCGCCATCGCGCTCGGCCGCACCGTACTGAAACTCCCTTCTGGCGCGCTAAAACTCGAGGAAAGCCAGGCGGCCGCGGCCGTCGGCCAGATCGCGCTTGCCCGCGCCTGGTCGGAAAGTCTTTCGACAGACGCGATCGTCGCCGGCCAGGTGCTACTGACGCTCGGCGACACCGAGGAGCGTCGACGCTATTTGAATGCCCGCGCCACGATCAACCAGCTGCTGAAGCTCGGCGCCGTGCCGATCATCAACGAGAACGATACGGTGGCGACCACCGAAATCCGCTATGGCGACAACGACCGCCTGGCCGCCCGCGTCGCCACCATGGTCGGCGCTGACCTCCTGGTGCTGCTTTCCGACATCGACGGCCTCTATACGGCGCCGCCGCATCTCGACCCCGATGCCCGTTTCCTCGACACGATCGCGGAGATCACGCCCGAGATCGAGGCGATGGCAGGGGGGGCTGCCTCCGAGCTGTCGCGCGGCGGCATGCGCACCAAGATTGATGCCGGCAAGATCGCAACCACCGCCGGCTGCTCCATGATCATCGCCTCGGGCAAACCCAACCATCCGCTGGCGGCCATCGAGGAAGGCGCTCGCTCGTCCTGGTTTGCACCATCGGGCTCACCGGTGACCGCACGCAAGACCTGGATTGCCGGGCAGCTGCTGCCGGCCGGCACGCTCGCCATCGATGCCGGCGCCGAGGAGGCGCTGCGCTCCGGCAAGAGCCTGCTGCCTGCCGGCGTGCGCGAAGTGAAGGGCACCTTCAGCCGCGGCGACACCATTGCCATTCTCGGCGCAGCGGGCCGCGAAATCGCCCGTGGTCTTGCCGGCTATGACGCCGACGAGGCTCGCCAGATCGCCGGCAAGAAATCCGCAGAGATCGCGGCGATCCTCGGCTATGCCGGCCGCGCCGCCATGGTGCATCGCGACGATCTGGTGATGACCGGCAAGCGCGCCGACGAGAAGGACGGCCGGAGGGATGAAGTCCATGCTTGATGAAGTCAGGAATAAGGATGACGTCGAAGGCGTCATGCTGGAGATCGGCCGCCAGGCGAAGGCGGCAAGCCGGCCGCTTGCCGTCGCCACCGCCGAACGCAAGCATGCGGCCCTCGTTGCCATGGCCGAGATCATCGTCAATCGCCGCGACGAGATTCTTGCCGCCAACGCGATCGATCTTGAAAACGCCCGCCAGTCCGGCATCGCCGCGTCCTTCATCGACCGCCTGACGCTGACGGAGAGCCGGATCCGCGACATGGCCAACGGCATTCGCGCGATTGCCGACCTCAAGGATCCGGTTGGCGACGTCATTGCCGAGTGGGATCGCCCCAATGGCCTGCACATCGAGCGCGTGCGTACGCCGCTCGGCGTCATCGGCGTGATCTACGAAAGCCGCCCGAACGTGACGGCAGATGCCGGTGCACTGTGCCTGAAGGCGGGCAATGCCGTCATCCTGCGGGGCGGCTCCGACAGCTTCCATTCCTCGCGCGCCATCCATGCCTGCCTCGTCGAAGGCCTGAAGGCTGCTGGCCTGCCCGAGCATGCGATCCAGATGGTGCCGGTTGCCGATCGCGCTGCCGTCGGCGCCATGCTCTCGGGCCTCGGTGGCACGATCGACGTCATCGTTCCGCGCGGCGGAAAAAGCCTCGTCGCACGGGTCCAGAACGAGGCGCGCGTGCCGGTGTTCGCCCACCTCGAAGGCCTCTGCCACATCTATGTCGACGCATCCGCTGATCTCGCCATGGCCGAAAAGATCGTCGTCAATGCCAAGATGCGCCGCACTGGTATCTGCGGTGCCGCCGAGACACTGCTGATCGACAGCAATGCTGCGGACAAGCTGGCAAGGCCGCTACTTCAGGCGCTGCTCGCAGCCGGCTGCGAAGTGCGGGTGTCCGAAGAGCTTGCCGGAACCATCGATGGCTTGCGGCCGGCGACGGACGCGGATTGGTCGACGGAATATCTCGACGCGATCATCTCTGTCCGACTGGTGGACGGGATTTCCGGCGCGATCGAACATATCAACACCTGGTCCTCGGCGCATACCGAGGCGGTAATCGCCGAGGATGCCGATGTCGTCGAGCGCTTCTTCGCCGAAATCGATTCCGCCATCCTGCTGCACAATGCCTCCACCCAGTTTGCCGATGGCGGCGAATTCGGCATGGGCGGCGAGATCGGCATTGCCACCGGCAAGATGCACGCCCGCGGCCCCGTTGGCGTCGAGCAGCTGACATCGTTCAAGTATCGCGTGCGCGGCGCCGGACAGGTCAGGCCCTGACGTGACGTCCAGCGAAGTGAACGGCCGCTATCTGCGCATGCCCCATGTCGAAAGCGGCATGGTGGTCGGCCTGTTCGGCGGCTCGTTCAATCCGCCGCATCAGGGGCATGTGCTGGTCGCCGAAACGGCGATCCAGCGCCTCGGCCTCAACCAACTCTGGTGGATGGTCACCCCCGGAAACCCGCTGAAGAACCACAATAATCTGGCGCCGCTTGCCGATCGCATCGCGCTCAGCGAGAAGATCGCCCCGAATCCGCGCATCAAGGTGACCGCCTTCGAAAAGGCGCTGGGGCAGAGCTATACCGCTCGCACGCTCGAGATGGTAAAGGCCCGCAACCGCGATATCCGCTTCGTCTGGATCATGGGGGCCGACAACCTGCGCAGCTTTCACCGCTGGCAGAATTGGCAGAAAATCGCCCGCACGTTTCCGATCGCCGTCATCGATCGGCCGGGCTCGACGCTTGCCTATCTCTCCTCGCGCATGGCCAAGACTTTCGACTATGCCCGCATCGACGAAGACGATGCCCGGCGCCTTGCTTTTCACCCGGCACCCGCCTGGACCTTCATACACGGGCCGCGCTCCTCGATGAGTTCGACGGCACTTCGATCCGCCAGAACGGCGTGAAATCGAATGATTCATTTCTCGTGTCTTGAAACCGTTCTGGTTTGATGCCTACATTTACTGACGGTTCGAGCGAAACAGTCGAATCGGAAGTGCCTGTTCTGTTCACCTGGAAAGGAAAAACCCTGACAACAGCACACGCCAAGGGATATGCGGCCTCCGCGTTCCCACGCAGCACGGGATCTAGCGACGAAGCCGCTGTCCGTGCGCTTCAACTGGTCCTCGAAAGCCTAGAGGACTCGAAGGCAGAAGATATCGTTACCATCAACATTGCCGGCAAGTCGGCGCTGGGGGACTTCATGGTCGTTGTCTCCGGGCGATCGAGCAGGCATGTGGCGGCGATTGCCGACCATCTGACCACGGACCTGAAGGACGAGGGCTTCGGCAACGCCCGCGTCGAAGGTCTGGAAACGGGTGACTGGGTGCTGATCGATACCGGCGATGTGATCATTCACATCTTCAGGCCGGAAATCCGGGAGTTCTACAACATCGAGAAGATGTGGGCGACACCGGAGATCGAGGACGGCACGCTGCATTGAGATCGCACGGTTCGTCGGGCGTCTGAGCCGCCGCACGCACCGTATTGCGATCATACATATTGGGAATGTGGCTGTCATCGCCGAAGCGGCGTTCGCAGCCAGGATAATTGTTGCGACTGATCGTAGCTTGCAGCGCCGCGTCTGGCATGACGTGCAAATGCCGCTGTAACGCTTTAGTGCGCTGCATGACCTTCTCCTTGAATCGACCCCGGTTTCAGGAGGTGTGCAGCAGTGCGGTCCAGCGCAGGCGGAGACGGATTGGGTCATGCGTATCGGACTTTTCGCAGTCGGCCGCCTCAAGGCGGGGCCGGAAAAGGATCTTGCGGCCCGCTATCTCGATCGTTTTGCCAAGGCCGGTCCGGCGATCGGTCTCGAGCTTTCCCGCGTGGTCGAAGTCAACGAAAGCCGCGCCTCCAACTCCGATACGCGCAAGCGGGAGGAGGCAGCCCAGCTTGAAAAAGCGCTCACTGACGGCAGTCTGCTGGTGCTGCTTGACGAACGCGGCAAGGCGCTCGATTCCGAAGGCTTCGCATCGCTGCTCGGCAGTTTTCGCGATAGCGGCAAACGCGACCTGATGATCGCGATCGGCGGCGCCGACGGGCTCGACCCTGGCCTTCATTCGCGCGCCGACGCCGTGCTCAATCTCGGCAAGATGACCTGGCCGCATCAGCTGGTGCGCATTCTGATCGCCGAACAGCTCTATCGCGCCGTGACCATCCTTTCCGGACATCCCTATCACCGTGTCTGAGACGCGCCATGCACCGGCGATAACGAGAATATGTGTTGGTCGCATCCGCCAAATCAGATTAGGCTTTTTGAGGAGAGCGTCACGCACCGGGGAAAGATGCCCGGCGAGCGCTCAGAAACGTTGAAACTGCGCATGACGCTTTCCGAAAATCGGTTCCGGTTGGCGGAAGTAAGCGCGAAGCATTTCCAGTTGGATGCATAGGGACGAATGACGCGCCGAAGCATGATGAGCGCTTTCAGCAAGATCGGTGGCGAAGCATGGCGGCCCGGCCGCAGTGCGGCGCTGCTGGCGCTTGTGCTTGTTGCTGCGCTTCCGGCAGCGCCCAGGATGCACCGGCGACGCCAGCGGCATCAGCGGCGGACCAGCAGCAGGGGCCGCCCGATCCGGCGGCAAACCTGACGCTTCGTCGAGACAGCACCCGCAGCGAGCTCGATGCGCTGTCGAAAACCATCACGCTGTCGCAGGAGCGCGCCGACGAGCTGGCGGCGACCATCGCCGAGATCGACAAAAACAATGAGGCATTGCGCGCCGCCATCGTCGATTCTGCCAGGAAGCGGCAGGGTCTGGAGCAGCAGATCGTCGATGGAGAGAAGAAGCTGAGCGAGTTGCGCTCCAAGGAAGATACCGTGCGCCGATCGCTGCGCGCCCGGCGTGGGGTGCTTGCCGAAGTGCTCGCCGCACTTCAGCGCATGGGCCGCAACCCGCCGCCGGCGATCCTGGTGACGCCTGAGGATGCGCTCGGCTCCGTTCGCAGCGCCATTCTGCTCGGCGCTGTCGTACCCGGAATTCGCGAGGAAACGGACAACCTCGTCGCCGACCTGAAGGCGCTCGCCGATATCAGAACCGGCATCGGCAAGCAGCGCGAAGAGCTGACGGCAGCGATGACGGCCAATGCCGAGGAAGAGCGTCGCATGTCGATGCTCGTGGCCGAAAAGGAAAAACTGCGCCAGAAAAGTGCGGCCGAACTCGCCGCCGAACAGCGCAAGGCGCAGGAACTCGCCTCGCAGGCGACCAATCTCGAAGGCCTCATCGGTTCGCTCGAAAATGACATCGCTTCGGTGCGCGACGCGGCTGCCGCCGCACGCGCGCAGGAAGAGGAACGCCTGCGCATGAGCGAGGCCGAGCGCGAAGCGGCGCGGGAGCTCGCCCGGAGCGCCGTGCCCGACAAAAACCGCATTGCGCCAGCATACGTGTTCTCGGAGCTGAGGAATAAGCTTGCCTATCCGGCCGCGGGATCGCTTTTGCGAAAGTTCGGTGATGCCGATGGTACAGGGCACTCCCTGCAAGGGATCATGTTGGAAACCAACCCCGGCGCGCTGGTGACTGCGCCGTCAGATGGCTGGATCGTCTATGCAGGCAATTTCCGCAGTTATGGGCAGATGATCATTCTCAATCCGGGCGACGGCTACCATGTTGTGCTGTCGGGCATGGAGAAGGTGAGCGTACAGACCGGACAATTTGTCGTGGCGGGTGAACCGCTTGCGACGATGGGTGCGAAAAGAGTCGCAAGTGCTGCGGCCTTGGCGCTGGAAACCGACCGGCCGACGCTTTACATTGAATTCCGAAAAGACGGAAAACCGGTTGATTCCCGACCATGGTGGACCGCAGCAGAGGTTGGAAAGGCGCGAAATGATACGTAGGGCTTCACTTGTTCTGGTCGGGGCGCTGATGGGTGCGACCGCTATGGGCGTCATTTATTCGGCTGTCGTTCCGGCCGTCGCGGCCAATACCTCGACTTATCGCGAGCTTGCGATTTTTGGTGACGTGTTTGAGCGCGTGCGCGCGCAGTACGTCACCCCTCCGCAGGATGACAAGCTGATCGAGAATGCCATCAATGGCATGCTCTCTTCGCTTGATCCGCACTCGAGCTACATGAACTCGACCGACGCCGAGGACATGCGCACCCAGACCCGCGGCGAATTCGGCGGCCTCGGCATCGAAGTGACGATGGAAGACGACCTCGTCAAGGTCACGAGCCCGATCGACGACACGCCCGCGGCCCGCGCCGGCGTTCTCGCCGGTGACTTCATTTCCAAGATCGACGGCCAGGACGTTCGTGGCCTGAAGCTTGAAGATGCGGTCGAGAAGATGCGTGGCGCCGTCGGCACCCCGATCAAGTTGACGATCCTGCGCAAGGGCGCCGACAAGCCGATCGAACTGTCGATCGTGCGTGACGTGATCGCCGTTCGCGCCGTCAAGTTCCGCACCGAAGGCGACGTCGGCTATCTTCGCGTGATCTCGTTCACCGAGAAGACCTACGACGACCTGAAGAAGGGCATCGAGAAGATCAAGTCCGAAGTACCGGCCGACAAGCTGAAGGGCTATGTCCTTGACCTGCGCCTCAACCCGGGCGGTCTGCTCGACCAGGCGATCAACGTTTCCGACGCCTTCCTGGAGCGTGGCGAGGTCGTTTCGACCCGCGGCCGCAATCCGGACGAGACCCGCCGCTTCAACGCGACGCCTGGCGATCTGACCGACGGCAAGCCGGTGGTCGTTCTCGTCAATGGCGGCTCGGCTTCCGCATCGGAAATCGTTGCCGGCGCCCTGCAGGACCTGAAGCGCGCGACCGTGCTCGGCACGCGCTCCTTCGGCAAGGGCTCGGTACAGACGATCATTCCGCTCGGCGAAGCAGGCGCTCTGCGCCTGACGACGGCGCTCTACTACACGCCGTCGGGCAAATCGATCCAGGGAACGGGCATCACGCCCGACATCAAGGTCGAACAGCCACTGCCGCCGGAACTGCTTGGCAGGGTCGAAGCCCAGGGCGAATCCGATCTGCGTGGCCACATCCAGGGACAGAGCGAAACCGACGAAGGTTCCGGCTCGGTCGCCTATGTACCGCCGGAAACCAAGGACGACCTGCAGCTCAACTACGCGCTTGACCTCTTGCGCGGCAAGAAGACCGATCCGGCCTTCCCGGCAAGCCCGGAGCAGGCAGAGCTCAAGAAGTAAGCCATTGAAGGCGCCGGGCTGGTCAACCCGGCGCCTTTATACTATGTGGGCTGCAGGTGCTGCCGGAAACCGCCGATTCTCTTAAAAACGGCGCATCCCTCACCGGCAACTCTCCTTCAGGTCGACCGAGGCTCCGTTTGGGAACAGATCTCAATGCCCCCCTTGGCCAGAACCGCCGGGAAAAGACCGCGCCAAGACGCGACCGTCGTCGCCTTCTCAGCTATTCCCTTGTCGGCATCTTTGCCCTTTCCATAATCGGCCTTTCCGTCTGGAACGCCGTCGCTCCGGATGGGTTGCGCAGGCAGGCGTCCGAATCGGGTATGGTTGGGCCGGAACCGGCCGAAACGGCACAAAAGACACCCAATTCCACAAGCGGGCAAGCATCGAACACCAGCGGCGGCACGCTGAAGCCGGGCACCGCCTTCTCCGGCGCTCATGTCGAGGAAACCCTGACAAACGACGGCGCGACCGTCACCAAGTTCACGCCGCGCCAACGCGACGGCAGCGGGCCTGCGCTGATCAATGTCGGCCCGATCCGCGGCCAGGACCCGCGCATGGCCGCCCTTCCGAATGACGACCTGCTGGAAGACAGCGCTGAGGGCCGGCTACCGATCACCGCCGCCGACGGGCTGCGGCCGATGGATCAATATGCCCGACCCTGGTCGGGTGCACGCGGCACCCGTATCGCGCTTGTGATCGGCGGCCTTGGCCTCAGCCAGACCGGCACGCAGAAGGCCATCCGCGACCTGCCGCCCGACGTCACCCTCGCCTTTGCCGCCGCCGGCAACAGCCTGCAGCGCTGGATGCAGGAGGCAAGACGCAGCGGCCATGAGATCCTGCTGCAGATCCCGATGGAGCCTTTCGATTACCCCGACAACGATCCGGGACCGCGCGCGCTCCGCCTCTCGCTTGGTTCGACGAAGAACCTGGCCGAACTGCACAAGAACATGGCGCAGATCACCAACTACACCGGCATCATGAACTATCTCGGTGGGCGCTTTCTCTCCGATGCCGATGCTCTCGAACCGGTGATGCGCGATCTCGGCAAACGCGGCGTGCTTTTCCTCGACGACGGCACGTCGGCGCAATCGCTGTCCGGCAAGCTTGCCGATGCCTTTGACGTTCCGCATGGCTTCGCCGACATGACCGTCGACAGCGAGCTCAGCCGCAGCGCCATCCTGAAAAAACTCGACGAGCTGGAACGCATCGCCCGGCGCAACGGTACAGCCATCGGTGTCGCCTCCGCATTCGACGAGAGCGTGGCCGCCATCGCCCAGTGGGCCGGCGAGGCGGAAGGGCGCGGCATCGAGATCGTCGGCGTTTCAGCACTCGTCAAGGACCCGCAGCAGAGATAGGTCAAGCGTGCCTTGAGCGCCGCGCGTCTTATTGGACGCGCAAAGGTCGCTGTAGCACTTTGAATTGCTGCATGTAGGGCGCCATGTCAGAAGCCCAGCGCCTCAGGCGAGGCGCACGAAATCATTGCGAACCCGAAAGATGGGTGCGATGAGACTTCACAAAGGTTCGAACACTTCAGGGCCATACGCTGCCGTGCGCGAGCAGTGGGTCACGCCTTGAGCCAGGAGAGGACAGCGGATGAGCAAGCATAACGACAAGAACCTACGGGCCGAAGACCTGCCCTATCGCCCCTGTGTCGGCGTCATGGTGCTGAACCGCGCCGGCCTCGTCTGGGCCGGCCACCGGATCGCCGTCGGCAATTCCGAATATGACGGCTCGCCGCAGCAATGGCAGATGCCGCAGGGCGGCATCGACAAGGGCGAGGATCCGCTGAAGGCCGCCTATCGCGAGCTCTATGAAGAGACCGGCATGCGCACGGTTTCGCTGCTCGCCGAGGCACCGGGCTGGATCAACTATGACCTGCCTTCACACCTGATCGGCATCGGCCTCAAGGGCAAATTTCGTGGCCAGACGCAGCGCTGGTATGCCTTCCGCTTCGAGGGCGACGAGAACGAGATCGCCATCAACCCACCGCCGGGCGGCCACGAACCGGAATTCGACGCCTGGGATTGGAAGCCGATGCGCGACCTGCCGGAGATGATCGTACCGTTCAAGCGCAAGGTCTATGAGGAGGTCGTTGCCGCCTTCGCCCACCTGGCGCCGTAACTACGCCTTTCGCAACAGGGGCCGGGTCTGCGCTGACATCGACCTTTCGCGGGGGACCCAGCCGACAACACGCACACCGCAAAGCGATGCCCTGGCATCCGTCGCAGATTGCGAGCTGCCAGCGGACGATAGGCGGCCGCTCGCAGCGCGCGCTTTTGGTCTTGCGATTGCCGCGGCAACCCTCACCGACCGCCTGGTTCCGGTTGAGGTTTTGCCCTGCCCGGCAGCAATGCCACTCTGGGGCCGATCGCCAATATCCGGCAGGTTGGTATCGAGCAGGCGCCGGCCGGCCCGATACCAATTCGGTGCAGGGCGCATCGCCGTTTGAAGACGCATGGAGAAATGCGCTCGAGCCTGAGGGTTCACAGACCCCCACCGGGCTCTTTGAGGGTCTGCATGCGGGCGAACCGTCAGCCCGCGCGCCCATTCTTTAGAGCGTTTCCGATTTAGACGGAACCGCACAAACGCTCTATCTCTTTGTTTTTACGCATTTCCTGACGGAAAACCGCTTCGCACTTTTCCTGGAAATGCTCTAAGCGCGTCAGGCAACGGGGCGCCATAGATCGTCTTGGCCCGAAAACCAGAAAGCCGCCGAGGTGATCGGCGGCTTTCTCGTGTGAATGGTGCGAGACGCTCAGTCGATCTCGGCTTCGTTGGCCGGTGCTGCGTTGAGCTGGCCGTATTTCGCTTCGCCGATGGTTTCGAGCAGTTCGAGTTGGGTCTCGAGGAAGTCGATATGACCTTCCTCATCAGCAAGCAGCTCTTCGAACAGCTTCATGGAGACGTAGTCTCCGGCGTCATGACAGATGTCGCGTGATTTCTTGTAGGCCGTGCGGGCATCGTATTCGCCGGCGAGATCCGCCTTCAGCACTTCCTTGACGTTCTGGCCGATGCGCAGCGGTCCGACCGTCTGCAGGTTCGGATGACCTTCGAGGAAGATGATGCGCGCGACGAGCTTGTCGGCATGATGCATTTCTTCAATCGACTCGGCACGTTCCTTCTTGGCAAGGAGCGTGTAGCCCCAATCTTCGAGAAGGCGGAAATGCAGCCAGTATTGGTTGACGGCGCCGAGTTCGAGATAGAGCGCTTCGTTAAGCTGCTCGATGACCTTTTTGTCGCCTTTCAAAATCCGCCCTCCGGTTGTCTTCATGGAATTGTTTGAGGCGGGCCATGAAATCAAATATCTCGACATCCGTCGAGTCGCGACGGCCGTGATATTGCTCGGTGGTGCGGATGATGATGTCGACGACGTTGGGGAAACAGCCGCAGCAGCGACCGCGTTTTTCCATCGCGTGATAGACTTTCGCCGGCACGATCAGCTGCCAACAGTCTTCATCGAGAAGGCTGACAATCATGTCCTCGATCTCTTTTTCCGTGATGAAATTGCAGCTGCAAACCAGCATGTCGTCTTGCCTGTGAAACGCAACGTCCTGAATTCGCTCATAAAGCAAAAGAGGACATTTATTGTCAACAAAAAACTCCACAAGCGGAACTTGCACGCAGATTAGAACGAATCTAAACATGACAAAAAACATCGTATTTTCAGAATATTAGCGTAGCATTGATGACCTTTCTTTCTGTGGATTTCCCGGCGATTGCCGCAGGATAGTGCGACATTTTTACGCAGGAAGACCAACGTGAGTGGCCGAAATCCGGTACGGCAAGCCCAGCTCCGGAAGGACGGGTCATGAAACGGCTGTGAGGGACCGAGCCTTCGAAGCCAAGCCGAGCCCATCGTGTCTGTTCATCAATGGAAGTTGCGGCCTTTCGGCATGACGTCGGCAATTTCGGTCGCGACGGCCTGATGATCGGCGCCGGCGGCACGGCGGGCAGCCGCAAGGCGCAGTTCCTTCAGCACCTTCTTATCGCGCGCGTCGGCCGTCGGTCGCAGCACCTCGTCGGCACGATCGTTGGCGCCGAAGCGGCGCTCCTCCTTGCGCAACAGCCCGAGCATCGGGGTCATATCCTCGATATACTCCGCCACCACGTGGATGACCTCGCTTTCACGCTGGAGCCGGCCGCGGATCTTGACGAGACGCGCACCCATGATCACCGGCCGGTATTTTTCAAAAACCTTCGGCCAGACGATGGCATTGGCGACGCCGGTCTCGTCCTCGATCGTCATGAAGATCACGCCCTTGGCCGAGCCTGGACGCTGGCGAACGAGCACCAGCCCGGCAACCGTCACTCTTCGGCCGACGGGTGCCGTGGCAAGCGCGCGGTTTTCGACCAGCCCCTGCCCCGAAAACTCCGCCCGGAGGAAAGAAACCGGATGCGCCTTCAGCGAGAAGGAGAGATAGCGGTAATCGTTGATGACCTGCTCGCCCTCCAGCATCACCGGCAGCGAAACTGCCGGCTCCAGCTGGAATTCGTCCTGCGTCGCCTGCTCGAAGAGCGGCAACCGCTCGGCAGCACTTTTCTCATCCAGCGCCTTTACCGCCCAAAGCGCGTTGCGGCGATCGAGCCCGATCGAACGGAACGCATCCGCATCGGCAAGCTTCTCCAGCACGGAGCGCGGCAATCCCGAGCGCAGCCAGAGATCGCGAACCGAGGTATAGCCCCGGCCGCGATGGGCGATAAGCTTGTCCACGATCTCCATCTCTCTCAGCCCCTTGACCTGGTTGAAGCCGAGGCGGATGGCCTTTTCCGTCTTGATCACACCCAGCATGTCCCGATGGCGCGGCTCCACCGCACCACGATCATGCCCGCCCCTCTCGAGGTCCGCATCCCAATTCGAATGGTTGATATCGAC
The DNA here is from genome assembly GCF_001976035.1 of Ensifer sp. 1H6. NCBI lineage: Bacteria > Pseudomonadati > Pseudomonadota > Alphaproteobacteria > Hyphomicrobiales > Rhizobiaceae > Ensifer > Ensifer sp. 1H6. The sequence continues at coordinate 177,105 of NZ_MOAI01000012.1, forward strand.
AGGCAGCACCCGCACGCCATGTTCGCGCGCGTCCCGCACCAATTGGGCGGGAGCGTAAAAGCCCATCGGCTGTGAGTTCAGAAGTGCTGCGCAGAAGACATCGGGATAATAGGTCTTCAGCCATGAAGAGACATAGACGAGCAGCGCGAAGGACGCAGCATGGCTTTCGGGAAAGCCGTATTCGCCAAAGCCTTCGATCTGCTTGAAGCAACGTACGGCGAAATCTCTGTCGTAGCCATTGTTGACCATGCCCTCGACCATCCTTTGCTCGAAGGTGTGGATGGTGCCGGTTCGCTTGAAGGTCGCCATTGCCCGCCTGAGCTGATCGGCCTGGCCCGGCGTGAAATTTGCCGCGGTAATAGCGATCTGCATCGCCTGTTCCTGGAACAAAGGCACACCAAGGGTCCGCTCCAGAACCACTTCCAGCTCCTTGCTCGGATATTCGATGGGTATGTTGCGATTGCGCTGCTCCCGCCGCTTCAGATAGGGATGCACCATGTTGCCCTGGATCGGTCCGGGCCGCACGATCGCCACCTCGATGACGAGATCATAGAAGACACGAGGCCTGAGCCGCGGCAGCATGCTCATCTGAGCCCGGCTCTCGATCTGGAAGACGCCGATCGTATCGGCCCGGCAGATCATGTCGTAGACGTCATCCTGCTCATCCTTGAACAGCGTGTGCAGGTCTTTCCTCACGCCGTAATGCCGCTCCATCAGCTTGAACGCCCGGGCGATGCAGGTCAGCATGCCGAGCGCCAGCACGTCGATCTTCAGGATCTTCAGCGTATCGAGGTCGTCCTTGTCCCACTCGATCATGTAGCGGTCGGGCATCGCCGTGTTCATGATCGGCACCACCTCGTCGAGCCGATCGCGGGTGATGACGAAACCGCCGACATGCTGAGAGAGATGGCGGGGAAAGCTCATCAGCGCGGTGGCATAGTCGAGCACTCGCACCGTCGTTGGATCCTTGACATCGAGACCGGCGGCCTTGGCCTCCCGTTCCGACAGGTCGGCGGCCGACCAACCCCAGACCGAACCGGCAAGCGCCGATTGCACGTCCTCGGAAAAGCCGAAGGCTTTGGCCGTTTCGCGACCGGCCGACCGCGCCCGGTAGCTGATGACGGCGGCCGTAAGCCCCGCATGCTCCTTGCCGTACGTCCTATAGATATGCTGGATCACCTCTTCCCGCTTCTCGTGCTCGAAATCGACATCGATATCCGGCGGCTCGTCACGCTCCGTCGACAGGAACCGGTCGAAAAGCAGCGTCGTCGAAAGCGGATCGACCTCGGTGATGGCAAGGCAGTAGCAGACCGTCGAATTTGCCGCCGAGCCGCGGCCCTGGCAGAGAATGTCGACGCTTCGCGCATATTCCATGATGTTGCGCACGGTGAGGAAGTAGGGCTCATAGCGCTTGCTGGCGATCAGCTCGAGCTCGTATTCGATCTGGGTCGAGACCTTCGCGGGAATGCCTTCGGGATAACGCACATGGGCGCCTTCCATCGTCAGCCGCCTGAGGGTCTGTGTCGTCGTCTCGCCTGCAAAACTCTCATCGGGATATTGGTATTCGAGTTCCGCCAAAGTGAAATTCAGCCGGCGGAAAAAATGCCCGGTATTGGCGATCGCCTCGGGGTAGTCGCGAAAGATGCGCGCCATTTCCGCCGGTGGTTTCAGATGGCGTTCGGCATTCGCCTGAAGCCGGAACCCCGCCTGCGCCACCGTCACATGCTCGCGTATGGCGGTGACGATATCGGCCAGCGGCCGGCGCGCCGGCGCGTGAAACAGCGGACTGTTGGTGGCGATCAGCCTCGTGCCCACGTTGCGGGCGATGGTCGCCAGCCCGGCAAAGACAAGCTGATCGAAACCGTCATAGCGCGGCACCAGCGCCAGATAGAGCCGGTCGGCAAAATGCGGCTTCAGCCGCTTGAGAAATTCCGCAAGGTTTTTAGCCTCCGACGCCCCGATCACCGGGTCGGGCAGGACGGCAATCAGGATATCCTCGCCCCATTCGACAAGGTCGGTCTCGTAGAGCGTACAGGTGCCTTTCTTCGCCCGCAGGTTTCCAGCACTCAGCATGCGGCAGAGATTGCCCCAGCCCCGACGGTTGCGCGGATAGGCGAGCACATCCGGGATGTCTTCGGCAAAGGAAAGCCGGGCGCCGGGCTGGAAGGAAAACGCCTCCACCTTGGCCTGCGCATGAGCGCGCACCACGCCCGCCACCGTATTGCGATCGGCAACGCCAAGGCCGGAAATACCAAGGCGGCTGGCGGCAACGATCATTTCGCCCGGATGGGAGGCTCCTTCGAGGAAGGAGAAATTCGACCAGGCGCCGATCTCGAAATAGGGCGTGCTCATGCGAAGACCCCATGCATGAACCAGCGCGGCTGTGCGGGCCCGCCATAATGCCCTTCTCGAAACAGCCAGAAGCGCCGGCCTTTTTCATCCTCCACCCGGAAATAATCCCGCTCGGCCGCCTTTTCGCCATCGACCCACCATTCGGCCGCGATCCGTTCAGGACCCTCGGCGCGCGCTATGCGATGAAGGCTCCGCCGCCAGCGAAAGCTTCTGGGCGGGCCCTCCGGCACCTCGGCCACCGCCTCCACCGGCTCCGGACTTTGGAACAGCCGCTGCGGTCGAACGGAAGCCATCCTAAGGCAGGCCGGAACAGTGGAAGCGGCTTCCTCGACCGTCTTCAGCATTTCCACATCCGCAAGCGGCTGAAAGGCGGCGGCACGCTCCGGCACGTGGCTCTGCGACAGGACGGGCAGAAACAGGCTTTCTGCGCCCAGCCGCGCCATGACCCTGTCGGCAAAGGCCGCAAGCGGCTGCTGCCGATCCGGCGTGCCGGAAAAATCCTCCTGCATCACCTCGTATTTTTCGCTTTTGGGAACCGACAGCCGCAGGATCTCGAAACCGAAACCGGCATCGAGATCCTCGTGCACCGCCTGCAGCCGTTCGCGGAAAAGGCCGGCAATGCGGCTCGGTTCAATCAGCGGCGAAGACGTTCCGGCAGCGATGCGAAAGACCCGGCCGTCGACGCGAAACAGCAGCAGTTCGAACAGCCGTCCGCCTTCGCCGCGCTTTTCCAGCTCCGGCTTCAGCCTTGCTGCCAGCTCCTGCGTCAGGCCGAGAATATCGTCCTCACCCTGGACCGGCTCGGAAAGCCGCCGCTCGGCCGAGAGGCTGGCAACGGGGAGCCGCGGCGAGAGCGGCTCGTCCTCCAGCCCCATGGCCTGATCGAGGCGCAGGAGCAGAATGGATCCGAAGCGGCGGGCAAGCGGCGCCCGCGGCGCCTCGATGATATCGCCGACCTGCTTGAGCCCGACCCGGCCGAGCGTTTCGATCATGTCGACTGGAAGCCTGAGGGCAGCCATCGGCAGTGGCGCAAGCACGCGTACGGCCTCCTCCGGAGCGATCACGCTTTGCGAGCCGAAGCGCGCCACCGCCCAGGAAAGCCCTGCCGAAGACGAGATCGCCGCACGCGCCTCGATGCCGAGATGAAAGAGCCGGGCGAGCAGGTCGTCGAGAAGCGATTTCTCGCCGCCGAGAAGATGGGCGCAGCCGGTAATGTCGAGATAAAGGCCGCTTTCGCCGTCGAGCGCCACCAGCGGCGTGTAGCGGCTGCACCAGTCCGCAAGCCCTTCCAGAAGGGCGCGATCCGCCGCCCGGTCGGCGGGCAGCACATCGACCTCGGGACACATGGCCCGCGCCTCGGCAACGCCCTGGCCCAACTGGAATCCTGATTTCTCGGCAAGGCCATCGAGCGCGACGAGGCGCATCGCATTCCTGACCCGGTCGGCAAAGACGACAGGCGGATGATCAGGACGCCCGCGGGAAAGCCAGGAGGTTCCCCAGCGGCTCCGCGCCACCCGGTCGGCCGGAAGATGCGGAAAGTCGAGCGACAGAATGCGCTGGTTGTGGGTCTGCCGCAGCAGCGGCTGGTAGGGGCTCGACGGGGTAAAAGCGGCGGTCATGGGGGTTCCACTCCAGGAAGAGGCCGACGGGAGCAGGAGACCTGCTTTTTTCGGCAATGACGTGAAAGACGGGATGGCCGATGCTGCCGCAAAGCATCGAACCGTCAGGGAGGGCGCGCTCGCGGGCGGGCGCCGGTTCGATATGAAGCCGGAAGAAGGCGCTGCTCGCCTCCTCGTGACCGGACTGACGCAGAAGAAGAAGAGGAATGCGTCCGGCGCGCGCGCGAACATGCAGGCGCCGGCTTTCGCTCAAGGCCAGCGATGCCGGATTGCCGCGAATTTCGAGAATGACGGCACAGAAGGCCGGGACGGAAAGCGCCGTCTCGGCGATCCACAGCGCGTCCTTCACCGTGCGCGGCAGGCTGAGGATCAGGCTTCGAATGTCGAGCCCGTAAGCCTTGAGACCAAGACCGTAGGGCAGGCCGGCCTCGGTCGAGGCCAGCGACTGGCTGACCCACAGAACCGGTGCCCCGGCATCGCCCTTTTGCTGGCGCGCCTGCTGACAAAGGGCGCTGAGCGCGGTTGCAAAACCGGCCGCAGCGCCGGCATCGCGCGTCTCGGAATTGCGGATCTCGGTCATACCCTCGAGCGGCAGGCCGCCCTCGAGGATATCGTCGAGTTCGGGAATGCCGAGCGGCAGGACCTTGCGGCCGGAGGACTGGTGACCTTCTTCCTTGCGCCGAAAGCCTGCGGGATCGGCCGCCTTGACCGCCTTCACGACGCCCGCAAGCCTGCGATTTTCGATCCTGGCTATGGTTTCGCGAAGCGAAAGAACGGTCTCCCGCTGCACGGCGTTCTCGGCCATGACGGTCAACTCCCATTTAAGATGTTCCTGTTATGTTCTTATAGATTCCAGAGCTGACCACATGAGTCAACAGCCAAGTTTAAGAATTTATTCCTCGCCCACCCCAGCCGGAATTCAACACTCGAAAAACAAAGGCAAAATCGCTATATGGAGGGCAACAAGGAGTGCCTATGGCCCGCATTGACCAGACCGATGATTGGCGGGAACGCCACGCACCGACGCTCACGACATTCGAACAACTCGCAGTGGAAGCCTACAGCCACCTGCCGCAGGAGTTCCGCCAACTGACGACCGACCTCATCATCGAGGTTGCCGATTTTCCAAGCGACGACGTCTTCGAGGACATGGCGCTGGAGACGCCGTTCGACCTGCTCGGCCTGTTCGAAGGCCGTGGCATCAGCGAACGTTTCACCATGGAGACAGGTGAGTTTCCGAACCGGATCATCCTTTATCGCCGCCCGATCATCGACTATTGGGCGGAAAACGAGGAAACGCTGGGCGACATCATCACCCATGTGCTGATCCACGAGATCGGCCACCATTTCGGCCTCTCCGACGACGATATGGAACGGATCGAGGCGAGCGTGGAGCACGTGGGCAACTAAGCCCCCATCCGCTCCGAGGCAGAGCCCCCGAAAAACAATCGGAAAACAAAAAAACGCTCCGGCCGGAAAGTCGAAGCGTTCCTGCTTTTTACTGTTCCGACAGCTTGATGTCGGGGTGGTAGTCCTTGCCTTCGACTTCCTTGAATACGGCCTGTCCGCATTGCATGTGCTGCGTATCCGCATTGAAGGCGTAGGTCGGTGAGCCGTGCAGGGACCAACCCTGGTTCAGTGCCGCCGTCACCTTATGGCAGAAGGACGCATCGTCGGGGCCGGTGAGGAAGCGGTAAAGTTTCAAAATCTTGCCTTTCGTTTTTCAATCATCTCCGCCTTGGCGGCGAGCTTCAGGGCCTGATCGAGATGCAGCCGCTCGATCATTCGGCCATGAAGATTGATGACACCTTTTTCCGCGTTCTCCGGCAGCGCGAAGGCGGCGATGATGGCGCGCGCCTCGTCGACGGCCGCCTGCTCGACGCCGAAGCGTTCGTTGGCCGGGCCGATCTGCAGCGGGTGGATCAGCATCTTGCCGTCATAGCCCATGTCGCGCCCCTGCCGGCACTCCTCGTCGAAACCGTCGGCGTCACGGAAATCGTTGAACACCGCATCGATGACGTCGAGACCGCTCCCGCGTGCGGCCAAAAGGATCTGCATCAGCCAGGGGATGAGGTACGGACGGCCGGGCCGGTCGGGAACACCGGTTTCCTTGCGCAGGTCGTTGAGGCCGACGACGAAACAATCGAGCCTGCCGCCGAAGGTGCGGCCGGTCTCGGCGATAACAGGCGCATTGACGACACCGCGCGGCGTTTCGATCATCGCCCAGAGACGCAACGCCTCCGGCGCATCGTTATCGGCCAGCCAGTCGGCGACGATCTGGATATCGGCCGGACTTTCGACCTTGGGCAGCAGGATTGCGTCAGGCTTTGCCGAAACGGCCGCCGCCAGATCCTGCTGGCCGAAGCCCGATCCGAGCGCATTGATGCGGATGATGACCTCACAATCCGGCCTGTTTTCGACGAGGTGGCGAACGAGGCCGTCCCGCGCCTCGGCCTTGCGCTCCGGCGCCACCGCATCCTCAAGGTCGAAGATCGCGGCATCGGCCGCAAGTTCCGCAACCTTGGCCAGTGCGCGGGCATTGTCGGCCGGCACTGAAAGCACCGAACGGCGCAGGCGAACGGGGTGATGTTCGATCGATTTTGTCATGCGGCCAGTTGTGCCCGCCTTTCCTTTTTTCCGCAAGACGAGGCGAACGGCCGCACCCCTCTTGCAAGCGGCGGCGGCAACACCCACATCCCGAGCAGAAAGGTGACGATCATGCAAAGCATACGTTCTGTTCTTTTTACGGCTCTCGCCATCACCATTACGCTGGCAGCCTTCGTCTTCACCGCATCGCTTGCGCTTGCGCTCGCCGGCATCGCCGCCGTTGTCGCGATCGGCAGCGCCATTGCCGCCCGGCTGAACCTGAAGCAGGCTCGAGCAACGGCCCGCCCGACCTCCGGCGCCGCCCCGCGCGAAATGCGCATCTGGAACGACGGTCGCGGCACGATCATCGATCTCTAGGCATCGATCTCCAGAGCGTTTCCGGTTTAGACGACGTCGCGGAAGCGCTCTATCTCCTTGTTTCTACGCACTTCCTGACGGGAACCGCTTCGCATTTTTCCCGAAATGCTTGAGTCTGCCCGACGCGGCAGCCCAATCTCGCTCGATTTTTTTGCGACACCCGTGTCGGCAAGACCCGCTTGCGTTCGTCCTTGGGTCAGGCCAGCAAAGGTCATGGCCACTGCATCATTCCCTCAACAGGAGCATGACATGGACAGCACGACGCAGAAAACAGACGCAAACCAGCTGCCGAAGGCCCTCAACGGCCTGGTGCCTTATCTCCAGGTCGACGGCGCGGCCAAGGCGGCGGAATTCTACAAGCACGCCTTCGGCGCAAAGGAAGCCTATCGGCAACCGGTCGACGACCAGGGCCGGACGATGCATATCCATCTCCACATCAACGGCAGCTCGCTGATGCTCAGTGACGCCTATCCGGAATACGGCCATGCCCTGGAAAAGCCGCAGGCCTTCAGCCTGATGCTGCCGGTCGACGACATCGACGCGTGGTGGAGCCAGGCGGTCGCCGCCGGCGCCGAAGTCGTGATGCCGATCGAATTGATGTTCTGGGGCGATCGCTACGGGCAGCTGCGCGACCCCTTCGGCGTGCTCTGGGCGCTGAACGCCCCAGTAAAAGCAGGCTAGAGTCAAGACAGGCTGAGACCGAAGCCAGACACCGGCCGATTTCGGCAAAACCCTCGGGCAAGGCGCCCAACGGATAAAACAACCGCGACAACACTTGCCGGGCAGGCGATTTCACCCGCCCGGCAAGCATCTTCGGGATAGATTTTCCTTCATTTCGGCGCAAAACTGATCTAAACGCTTACGCAACATTTCGCTGAAATCGAAGGCCTGAAGTTATGGAAAAGTTCGTCAAGCTCACCGGCGTCGCCGCTCCCCTCCCCGTCGTCAACGTCGACACGGACATGATCATTCCGAAGGATTACCTGAAGACGATCAAGCGCACCGGCCTCGGCACCGGACTTTTCGCCGAAGCGCGCTACAACGAGGACGGCTCGGTCAACCCGGATTTCGTGCTCAACAAGCCCGCCTACCAGAACGCCAAGATCCTGGTCGCCGGCGACAACTTCGGCTGCGGCTCCTCGCGCGAGCACGCACCGTGGGCGCTTCTCGACTTCGGCATCCGCTGCGTGATCTCGACCTCGTTCGCCGACATCTTCTACAACAACTGTTTCAAGAACGGCATCCTGCCGATCGTCGTCAGCCCGGAGAACCTGGACAAGCTGATGGACGACGCCTCGCGCGGCTCCAACGCCATCCTCTCGGTCGACCTGGAATCCCAGGAAATTACTGGTCCGGACGGCGGCACGGTCAAGTTCGAGGTCGATGCCTTCAAGCGCCACTGCCTGCTGAACGGCCTCGACGACATCGGCCTGACGCTGGAGAAGGCAACGGCCATCGACAGCTTCGAAAAGTCGACCACCGCCTCGCGCCCCTGGGCGTGAGCGACGGGATGACGCGCAAGCTCATCTCTTCCGGTTCGCCCTTCGAGAAGACGGCAGGCTATTCGCGTGCCGTCGCCAAGGGCGACTGGTGTTTCGTCTCCGGCACCACCGGCTACGACTACGCCACCATGACCATGCCGGAAACGGTGGAAGAGCAGGCGCACAATTGCCTGAAGACGATCGAGGGCGCGCTGAAAGAGGCGGGCTTCTCGCTCTTAGACGTGGTGCGCAATCACTACTACGTCACCGATGCCAGTTTCGCCGACCGGGTTTTTCCGATCTTCGGCGAGATGTTCGGCGAAATCCGCCCTGCCGCCACCATGATCGTCTGCGATCTCATCCGCCCGGAAATGCTGATCGAGATCGAGGTTACCGCCTTCCGCGGCTGACGTCTGACGGGTCGCAGCCAGCGGCAGTGACACCTGCACCGCTTATGCGCTACTGCAGAAGCATGACGACGGCCCTCGCCCGCAGGACCGTTTTCCGCATCACTATGACCGGAAGAAGCCCATGCAATTCGAAGGCACCGCCGACTATATCGCCGACAAGGACCTGATGATCGCCGTCAACGCCGCGATCCGGCTGGAACGGCCACTGCTCGTCAAGGGCGAGCCCGGCACCGGCAAGACCGAGCTTGCGCGGCAGGTTGCAGCTGCTCTGGGACTCGACCTGATCGAATGGAACGTCAAGTCGACGACCAAGGCGCAGCAGGGACTTTACGAATATGACGCCGTCTCGCGCCTGCGCGACAGCCAGCTCGGCGACGAGCGCGTCAACGACGTCAAGAACTACATCCGCAAGGGCAAGCTTTGGCAGGCCTTCGAGGCCGGGAAGCGTGTGGTGCTCTTGATCGACGAAATCGACAAGGCCGACATCGAGTTTCCGAACGACCTGCTGCAGGAACTCGACCGGATGGAGTTCCACGTCTACGAGACCAACGAGACGATCCACGCCCGCCAGCGGCCGATCGTCGTCATCACCTCCAACAACGAGAAGGAACTGCCGGACGCTTTTCTGCGCCGCTGCTTCTTCCACTATATCCGCTTTCCCGACGCAGACACGCTCGCCCGCATCGTCGAGGTGCACTATCCCGGCATCCGCAAGACGCTGCTTTCGGCAGCCCTTGCCGCCTTCTACGATATCCGCCAGGTGCCGGGGCTGAAGAAGAAGCCCTCGACCTCCGAAGCGCTCGACTGGATCCGCCTGCTCGTCGCCGACGAGATCGACCCGGCCGACCTGCGCGCCGATCCAAAGACCATGCTGCCGAAGCTGCACGGCGCGCTTCTCAAGAATGAGCAGGACGTCCACCTTTTCGAGCGCCTGGCCTTCATGGCACGCCGCGACGGATGAGACCGGACGCCAACAAGGTCCTGATCTACGCCACCTGGCGAGGGCATCTGCTCGTCTTCGACGAGCCGGACTTTCCCGATGTAGATCTGCAGGTCCCGGGCGGCACGATAGAACCGGGAGAAAGCCCTGAAGCGGCGGCCTTCCGCGAATTTGTCGAGGAGACCGGGCTGACGCCGCCGCCGGCATTATTGCCATTTAAAACGCAGGACTATCACTTCACGCAGAACGGCCGGAAAATCTGCCATCGCCGGCACTATTTCCATGGGCCGTTAGCCGGCGAACAAAAGGAACCCTGGCTGCACCGCGAAATGACGCCGGAGAGCGGTGGCCCGCCGATCCGCTTTCGCTTCTTCTGGCTCAGTCAGAGCGAGGCCGGCAAGCGGCTGGGATATGGCATGCAGAACGGTCTGGACTTGCTGCACCTAGCAACAGATGCCCCTCACCCTAACCCTCTCCCCGCAAGCGGGGCGGGGGAACGCGGCGACCGCAACCTCATCACCTGCTGTAAGCCTGAAAGGGAGCCGAACGGCCGCGGCAATGTCCCTTCTCCCCGCCTGCGGGGAGAAGGTGGCGGCAGCCGGTAGAGGGGCCAACCCACACGAATCGTTTTTCATTGACCCCCGCGGCCTTGCCGCGCTATCAAACAATCCGTGGTGATTTGGCCGGCCGGCTTGCAGCCACGTTAAACAAATCGCTAAAGGGCCGAGGAAACGTGGATTTTCCGAGGACCGGTCGCGATCAATCGCCGCCGGTTTTTTTGTATTGATCGAGTGGAAGCCCCATGCCCATCAAGATACCCGATACGCTGCCCGCATTCGAGACCCTCGCGACCGAGGGCGTGCGGGTGATGACCGAGACCGTGGCGATCCGTCAGGATATCCGCCCGCTCCAGATCGGGCTGCTGAACCTCATGCCGAACAAGGTCAAGACCGAGATCCAGATGGCGCGCCTCATCGGCGCCTCGCCGCTGCAGGTCGAGCTGTCGCTGATCCGCATCGGCGCGCACCGCGCGAAGAACACCTCCGAGGAACACCTGCTTGCCTTCTACGAGACCTGGGAGGAGGTGAAGGCCCGCAAGTTCGACGGCTTCATCATCACCGGCGCCCCGGTCGAAACGCTGGAATACGAGGACGTCACCTATTGGGACGAACTCAAGCGCATCCTCGACTGGACGACGACCAACGTGCATTCGACGCTGAACGTCTGCTGGGGCGCGATGGCGGCGATCTATCATTTCCATGGCGTGCCGAAATATCCGCTGAAGGAGAAGGCTTTCGGCGTCTACCGCCACCAGAACCTGCAGCCCTCCTCCGTCTATCTCAACGGCTTTTCCGACGATTTCGCCGTGCCGGTGTCGCGCTGGACCGAAGTGCGCCGCGCCGACATCGATGCGGTGCCCGACCTTGAGATCCTGATGGAATCGAAGGAGATGGGTGTGTGCCTCGTGCACGAGAAGAAGGGCAAGCGCCTCTACATGTTCAATCACGTAGAGTATGATTCCACTTCGCTATCGGACGAATATTTCCGGGATGTGGATGCGGGCGTACCGATCAAGATGCCGCATGACTACTTCCCGCACAATGATTCAACCCTGCCGCCGCAGAACCGCTGGCGCAGCCATGCGCATCTTTTCTTCGGCAACTGGATCAACGAGATGTACCAGACGACGCCCTACGAAATGGACCTGATCGGCAGGAACGAAAGCTAGGGCCGGAGCCGCGGATGTTCATCCCCTTCTTCCTCGAATTGAAGGCCGCGAAGATCCCGGTGACGCTCCGGGAATTCCTGTCCTTGATCGAGGGCATGGAGGCGGGCATTGCCACCTTCGATATCGAGGCGTTCTATTTTCTCGCACGCACGGCATTGGTGAAGGATGAGCGCCATATCGACCGCTTCGACGGCGTATTCCGGCATTGTTTTTCCGGCCTTGAGGCCATCAATCCGCCAGACGAGTTCGCGCAGGGTGAAATCCCCGAAGAGTGGTTGCGCAAGCTTGCCGAAAAATATCTGACCGAGGAAGAGAAGCGCCTGGTCGAAAGCCTTGGCGGCTTCGAGACCCTGATGGAGACCTTGCGCCAGCGGCTCAGCGAACAGGAAGGGCGCCACCAGGGCGGCGCCAAATGGATCGGCACCGCCGGCACCTCACCCTTCGGCGCCTATGGCTACAATCCCGAAGGTGTGCGCATCGGCCAGGACGGCTCGCGGCACCGGCGCGCGGTCAAGGTGTGGGACCGGCGCGAATTCAGGGATTACGACGACACGGTCGAACTCGGCACGCGCAACATCAAGGTGGCGCTCAAACGGCTCAGGCGCTGGGTGCGCCAGGGTGCTGCCGACGAACTCGACCTCTCCGGCACGATCCGCGCCACCGCCGAGCACGGCTATCTCGATGTCGTCACCCGGCCGGAACGGCGCAATGCTATCAAGCTCTTGATGTTCTTCGACGTCGGCGGTTCGATGGACGACCATATCCGCATCGTTGAGGAGCTGTTTTCGGCGGCACGCGGCGAATTCCGCCACATGGAGCACTTCTACTTCCACAATTGCGTCTACGAAGGCCTGTGGAAGGACAATCGCCGCCGGCGCGCCGACATCACCCGCACGGCGGAGCTGCTGCGCACCTTCGGCAGCGACTACCGCGCGATCTTCGTCGGCGACGCATCGATGAGCCCCTATGAGATCAGCCACCCCGGCGGTTCGGTCGAGCATTGGAACGACGAGGCCGGCGGGCTCTGGCTCTCGCGTATCGCCGCCCATTTTCCCCGGTCTATCTGGCTCAATCCGGTTGCCGAGCAGCATTGGGGCTACACTCAGTCGATCGGCATGATCAGGAGCCTCGTAGGCGGACGGATGTTTCCCTTGACGCTTGCCGGACTGCAGGACGCGACGAAACAACTATCACGCTGAATCTACCGCAGAAAATCTCGATTTCCGGTTGCCGATCCACCTGAAATGACGCAGGTTGCTTGTCGTGAGGACTGCATGTTTCCGTAAATCGTAGAGCATCCCGCTTTCAAGTGGAATCACTGAAAGCGGATAAGATGCTCTAGAATCAAAGTGCTAGAGCGTCCTTTGTGTGTTCATCTGAACGCACGGCGCTCTAGCCGATTTAAGGATACAACATGCAGCAGTTCTAGAGTGTACAGCGACCTTTGCGCGTCTGCTAAGACGCGCGGCGCTGTGGGGGAGCCAGGCGATGGACAAGCATGCGGATACGGAAATCTTCGGACACCTGCCATCGGGTGAGCCGGTTCATCGTGTCGTGCTCTCCGGTGGTGGCCTTACTGCCTATATCCTCACCTGGGGCAGCGTGATCCAGGATCTGCGGCTGGATGGCCATGAGCCGCCGCTGGTGCTCGGGTTCACCGATCTCGAAAGCTATCTCGACCATTCCCCCTATTTTGGCGCGACGCCCGGCCGCTGCGCCAACCGTATTGGCGACGGTCGCTTCACGCTCGACGGCAAAACCTACCAGCTCGAATGCAATGAAAAAGGTGTGACCCACCTGCATGGCGGCAGCGACAACATCGGCAAGCGCAACTGGACGATCGTCAGCCACACACCGGACAGCGTCACGTTGGCGATCACCGACCCGGACGGCCGCGCCGGCTATCCCGGCAGCTGCCAGATCCGCTGCACCTACCAGCTCAAAGCCGGCGGCGTGCTCAGTGTCGTCTACGAGACGGAGACCGATCGGCCGACACTCGCCAATGTCTGCCAGCACAGCTATTTCAATCTCGATGGCGGCACGGACGCGCTTGGCCACGACATCATGATCGCCGCCGACCATTATCTGCCGACCAACGAGTTCCAGGTCCCGACGGGCGAAATCCGCCCGGTCGAAGGCACCGCCTTCGATCTCAGGGAAATGACCTCGCTCAAGCGCCAGACCGAGGGCGAACGCATCGCCTACGACCACAATTTCTGCCTTTCGCCGGAGCGCATGGCAAAACACTCAGTCGCCTTTGCCCGCAGCCTCAATTCCGGCGTGACGATGGAAGTGCTGACGACCGAGGCTGGCGTCCAGCTCTATACCGGCTTCAAGCTCGACGTGCCGGTGCCCGGCCTCGAAGGACGCCGCTACGGCGCCTTTGCCGGTTTCTGCCTTGAAACCCAGGTGTGGCCGGACGCGGTCAATCACGAGGGCTTTCCGAACGCGGTTCTGCGCCCCGGCGAACTCCGCCGCCAGGAAACCGACTATGTCTTCATGAAGAGCTGACAGGCGAGCGCATCGGCGCTGACAGCAGAGACAAGACGGCTGCTGCGTTTCGCCCGGGGCGAATGCATTGGCCGAAGCCAAAAGCATTTACAAGTAAAATGGTTGGGAAAATTGGAGCGGGTGAGGCGATTCGAACGCCCGACCCCAACCTTGGCAAGGTTGTGCTCTACCCCTGAGCTACACCCGCTCATTACCTCGGTCCGGGGGTAGTCGGTGGACCGTGGGTGCCGCGCTGTCTTGCGGCGACGGGCGCTATATGGCCTAAGCGATTTTGGAATGCAACAGGGAAATGTCGAGAAAGCGAATATTTTTTGGAAGCCTCCCCGGGAAGCCCGCAAATGCCGCGTTTTCGCGCCGCGCCGCCGTCTCTGAGATTGCACGCCGCGGCCGTTCTCCCCTAAAGCAGACTGGAAAAAAACGGAGCGGCAGGAGAATCACCCTCATGAACGAAGCGCAGCCGAAGACCGCGGACGAACTTTTCCGCTTTCTCGACGACCTCGGCATCGAACACAGCACCAAAAAACACGAGCCGGTGTTCACCGTGGCCGAATCGGTGGCATTGCGCGACGAAATCCCCGGCGGTCACACCAAGAACCTGTTCGTGAAGGACAAGAAGGACAACTACTTCCTTTTGACCGTAGAGGAACACGCGACCGTGGATCTGAAGACGGTACACCAGGTCATCGGTGCTGCGAGCAAGGTTTCCTTCGGCAAGCCGGAGAAGCTGATGGAATATCTCGGCGTCATCCCGGGAGCGGTGACCGCACTCGGCGCCATCAACGACACCGGCGGCAACGTCAAGGTGATCATCGACGAGGAATTGATGAAGTTCGATGTGATCAACTGCCACCCGCTTTCCAACGACGCGACGACCTCGATCGGCTCGAACGACCTGTTGCGCTTCATGGAAGCGACGGGACATGAACCGCTTGTCTTGAAAGTGACAGCCTGACATACGATCTTTGGCGCGAATGCAGGAAGCCGGATCACGAGCCGGCGAGGAGAGAAGAATGACGGGCAACGACAATCCCTATGCAGGGTCCTTCGGCAACCAGATGACCGCTTCGGCTTCCTTCGGCGGCCAGCCGGCCGCGGCCGCCGCACCGGGCGGCGACCTGATCAAGGAAACGACGACCGCCAACTTCAGCAAGGACGTGCTGGACGCCTCGCGCCAGCAGCCTGTTCTCGTCGATTTCTGGGCGCCCTGGTGCGGACCGTGCAAGCAGCTGACCCCCGTGATCGAAAAGGTCGTGACGGAAGCCGCCGGCCGCGTGAAGCTCGTCAAGATGAACATCGACGACCATCCGTCGATCGCCGGCCAGCTCGGCATCCAGTCGATCCCCGCCGTCATCGCCTTCGTCGGTGGGCGACCGGTCGACGGTTTCATGGGTGCCGTGCCTGAAAGCCAGATCAAGCAATTCATCGAAAAGATCGCCGGCCCCGCCGTCGACGACAGCAAGGCCGAGATCGAGGCAGCACTTGCCGACGCCAAGGGGTTGCTCGAAGCGGGCGATGCCGAGAACGCCGCCGGGCTCTTCGGCGCCGTGCTGCAGGCAGACCCGGAGAATGTGGTGGCTATTGCCGGCATGGTCGATTGCATGATCACGCTTGGCCAGATCGCCGAAGCGCGCGAAGCGCTTACGAGCCTGCCGGAAGATCTTGCCAAGGATGCCGGCATCAGCGCGATCGCCAAGAAGCTTGACCAGATCGAAGAAGCCCGCAAGCTCGGCGATCCGAACGCCCTGGAACAGCGGTTGGCGGCAAACCCTGACGACCATGAGGCGCGCATGATGCTCGCCAAGATCCGCAACGTGGAAGGCGACCGCAATGGCGCGGCCGACCACCTGCTGACGGTCATGAAGCGCGACCGGGCTTTCGACGACGATGGCGCACGGCGCGAGCTCGTCTCGTTCTTCGAAGTCTGGGGCCCGAAAGACCCGGCGACGATCGCCGCCCGCCGCAAGCTGTCGTCGATCCTCTTTTCCTGAGCAGAGCAGCAAGATCGGTGCGTTTTTCCCTTGAGATTTTCGAAGGGCGCACCATTTCTTGATCTGGTTGGCTATGCCTATGGGCGTGGCGGGGCAGAACCGGACATCTGCAAGGTCAATTGGAATGCATGTCGGAAATGCACGTTATCTTGGTCCGCAGGACTTGCCGGAGATCATTCCGGTGTTTCCGCTGACCGGTGCGCTGCTGCTCCCGGGTGCCCAGCTGCCGCTCAACATCTTCGAGCCACGCTACCTGGCGATGCTCGACGACGCTCTTTCCGGCAATCGGCTGGTCGGGATTGTCCAGCCCTCCTTCTGCGAAGGCCGCAACGACATCGGCGTCGGGCCGGTGCCCGCGCTCTGCGAGGTCGGCTGCATCGGCCGCATCACCTCCTTTGCCGAAACCGGCGACGGCCGCTACATCACCTCGCTGACCGGCGTATGCCGCTACCGACTGTTTAACGAGGTGGCCGGCACACGCGGCTATCGCCGCTTCCGTATCGGGCCCTTCACGGCCGATCTCGAAAATCGCGACGATGAAAGCCTTGTCGATCGCTCGGCGCTGCTGGCAGCCTTCAGGGCCTATCTGGAGGCCAACAAGCTGAAGGCCGACTGGGAGAGTGTCGAGCGCGCCAGCAACCGCACGCTGGTCAACTCCATGGCGATGATGTCGCCCTACGGACCGGCAGAAAAACAGGCGCTGCTGGAGGCCCCCGACCTCAAGACCCGCGCCGAGACGCTGATTGCCATTACCGAGATCGTGCTTGCGCGCAATTTCGGCGATGTCGACAACATTCTGCAGTAAGCGAGGGGTCATGGACGTCAACGCCAGCAAGGTCGATCCGAAACTGCTCGAACTGCTCGTCTGCCCGTTGACCAAGGGCCGGCTCAGCTATCGCGCCGAAGCCAATGAGTTGATCTCGGAAAAGGCACGGCTCGCCTATCCCATCCGCGACGGTGTGCCGATCATGCTGATCTCCGAGGCACGCAAGATCGAGGACTGACGCCAGCGGCCGATCCCACATCCTTTGACGATCAGTCAAGGAATAGCCCGTAAGTTGCCTGGACTATCGGTAGCTCGGCGGGACACGATGAACATCTGGCACTACGTCGTCGCGATCGTGACTCTGACCGCGCTTGGCGCGGCGGTCCATGTCTTCCGCTCGTCGTTCAATTTCATTCCCGATCGCTTCAATGCCGCGCCCGGCCAGTTCTGGCGCAATCACGCCATCGACGACATGCTGAGTGCGAACTACGGTTTCTGGGACATGGTCGCCGGGACCGAATACGACGAGGACGGATTTTACGAGTTCTTCAGCCGCAGAAATCTACGCATCTGCTTCACGTGGACGATCGCGATCGGCATGACATTGCTGTTGTCGTACCAGGATCTGCAAGACAAATTCACTGCCGTCGTCGATGTCGCGCCCGGCTGGCTCTGGGCGCTTTTCGTCTACCGGATCGAGAATCTCACCATCTTCTGACCCCTCAGATCGGCTGGCCGGAAAGCAGCCGCGGGTCCGCGTCGCCGGCAACGCCGGCCGCCTGGCGGATGAAGAAGCTTTTGAGGGACGGCAGCCGATCGACAAGACCGAGACCGAAGTCGCGGGCGATCCTGACGGGTGTAATGTCGTTCGAAAACAGTCGGTTGAGCACATCCGTGGTCACCCCCATGCGGAAGGTGTCGAACCGGCGCCAGCTCTGGTAGCGCTCGAGGATAGCAAGCGAACCGATATCGAGCCCGAGACGATCCGCCTCGACGATCGTCTCGGCCAGCGCCGCCACGTCCTTGAAGCCGAGATTGAGGCCCTGGCCGGAGATCGGGTGGATCCCGTGGGCGGCATCGCCCGCAAGCGCAAACCGCGGTTTTACGAAATCGCGCGCAAGGGTCAGGCCGAGCGGAAAGGCGCGACGGCCGCCGACAACCTTGAGATGGCCAAGCCTGTGGCCGAAGCGGCGCTCCAGCTCTTCTTCGAAGAGGAAATCGTCGCCCTTGACCAGGCGCTCCGCGTCCGCAGTGCGCTCGGTCCACACCAGCGACGAGCGATTGTTCTTGAGCGGCAGGGTGGCAAAGGGGCCGGCCGGCAGGAAATGCTCCTCGGCCGTGCCTTCGTGCGGGCGCTCATGCTCGACGGTGGTAACGATGCCCGACTGGCCATAGTCGAATTCGACCGTCTTGATGCCGGCCGCATCGCGCAGCTTCGAGCGCACGCCATCGCAGGCAACCAGCAGACGGGCCTCCAACTGCTCGCCGCCGGTAAGCGTCACCGCAACCGCATGATCGCCGCTCTCGAAGGTTTCGACCATGGTCGACTGCCGCACGGTTACACCAAACTCCTCGCAGGCGGCGCGCAGCGCGCCGACCATGGCCGTGTTCGGCACCATATGGGCAAAGGGCCGCCCCTCCTCCCCCTCGCCGTCGAAGGTGAGGAAAACCGGGCGCACCGGATCGGATGTCTTCGAATCGGTGATGACCATGCGCCGGATCGGCTCGGCCTCCGGCACAATCGCCTGCCACACGCCGAGAACATCGAGCATGCGCTCAGCTGCCGAGGCGACGGCAGAGGCGCGCTCGTCGCGCTTCCAGGCGCCTTCCGGCGCACCGTCTATGACGGAAACTTCGAGATGCGGTGCCGCCTTCTTCAGCGATACCGCGAGCGAAAGGCCGACATAGCCGCCACCGGCAATCAACACATCGATCATCCGCTTTCTCCCGTCGCACTTGAGCATCGTTTCATGCCTATATAGATCAATGCCATCGCCGTTCCTACCATCGGAGACAGCCGAAATGTCGCGCCCCACTGAGACCGCAACGCCCATGGATGCGCTGCTTGCCACACTCGACCTCGAAAAGCTCGAGGAGAACCTGTTCCGTGGCCGCAGTCCCCAGGTCGGCTGGCAGCGCGTGTTCGGCGGCCAGGTGATCGGGCAGGCGCTGGTCGCAGCCCAGCGCACTGTCGACGAAGGCCGCTACGTGCACTCGCTGCACGCCTATTTCATGCGCCCAGGCGATCCGTCCGTGCCGATCATCTACGAGGTGGACCGCATCCGCGACGGCTCGAGCTTCGCCACGCGGCGTGTCGTCGCCATCCAGCACGGCAAGGCGATCTTCTCAATGTCGGCGTCGTTCCAATATGACGAGGACGGCTTCGAACATCAGATCGACATCCCCAACGTGGCGATGCCGGAAACCCTGCCGGGCGAGCAGGAGCTGAAGGACAAGTTCCTGGCGCACGCCCCCGAAGCGATCCGCCGCTACTGGGAGCGGCCACGGCCGATCGAGATCCGGCCGGTCTCGCTCACCCACTATTTCGCCCGCAACGATGGTAAGCCGACCCAGGACGTCTGGGTCAAGGCCGTCGGCCATGTGCCCGACGAGCGCCACCTGCAGGCGGCCGTGCTTGCCTACCTCTCGGACATGACGCTGCTCGACACGTCGCTCTATGCCCATGGCACGTCGGTGTTCGATCGCAACCTGCAGGTTGCAAGCCTCGATCACGCCATGTGGTTCCATCGCCCCTGCAAGATGGACGACTGGCTGCTCTATACCCAGGACAGCCCCAGTGCCCATGGTGCCCGCGGCATGACCCGCGGCAGCCTTTTTGACCGTTCCGGCGTGCTGATTGCCTCGGTGGCGCAGGAAGGCCTGATCCGGAAAAAGGCAGCTGAACAGGAATAGGGCACTTATTCTTTTCTGCCTATTTTTTAATCTTCTAAAGTGACGATTTTTTAGCGCGTCGCGGCACCGTCGCTGTGCGTGATAATTTTCCCATGCCTTTTCATAGGTTTAGCGTGCCACGACGAATCTGGCACGCCCCTTGAATGTAGCTGTCCGGTTGCACGGCGCTTTCAGCGTTCCGCAGCAAGGAGAGATGGCCTCCGACCGGAGGCGAACAAGGATGGGAAACCGATGAAAATTGTGATGGCCATTATCAAGCCGTTCAAGCTCGATGAGGTTCGCGAAGCCCTCACTGCTGTTGGCATCCAGGGCCTGACCGTAACCGAGGTTAAAGGCTACGGCCGCCAGAAGGGACATACTGAAATCTATCGCGGCACCGAATACGCCGTGAGCTTCCTGCCAAAGCTGAAGATCGAGATCGCGGTCGCCTCGGAGGTCGTCGACAAGGCCGTGGAAGCGATCGCCGTTGCCGCCAAGACCGGCCAGATCGGCGACGGCAAGATCTTTGTCTACTCCATTGACCATGCCGTGCGCATCCGCACCGGCGAAACCGATTCAGAAGCGTTGTAAGCCACGCCGTTCAGGGAGCACTACTCGATGTCGTCAAGCAAACTTTCCACCTCTCTGGTCAGGATCGGCGCAGCCTCTGCCGCCCTTCTTGCACCGGTCGTCGCCTTTGCCCAGGAAGCCGCACCGGCAGCCGCCGCTGCCACCACCGCAGCACCCGTTCCCGACAAGGCCGACACGGCCTTCATGTTCATCTCCACGCTGCTCGTCTTCTTCATGCTGATCCCAGGCCTCGCGCTGTTCTACGGCGGCCTCGTTCGCGCCAAGAACATGCTGTCGGTCCTGATGCAGTGCACCGTCATCGGCGCAACGATGATGATCGTCTGGGTCGTCTATGGCTATTCGTTCGCCTTCGGCGGCTCGACCAACCCCTATTTCGGCGGCTTCGCCAAGATGTTCCTCGCAGGCGTCTCGGTTGACAGCACGTCGGCCACCTTCTCCCAAGGCGTGGTCATTCCGGAATACATCTTCATGCTGTTCCAGATGACGTTTGCAGCGCTGACGCCGGCCCTCATCATCGGCGCCTTTGCCGAGCGCATCAAATTCTCGGCGGCCGTGCTCTTCTCCGTCCTCTGGGCAACCTTCGTCTACTTCCCGATCGCCCACATGGTCTGGGACGGCAACGGCCTGCTCTTCGGCATGGGCGCCCTCGACTTCGCCGGCGGCACCGTCGTGCACATCAATGCCGGTGTTGCGGGCCTCATCGGCGCGATCATGGTCGGCAAGCGCACCGGTTTCGGCAAGGACATGATGGCACCGCATTCGATGACGCTGACGCTCGTCGGCGCAGCGATGCTGTGGTTCGGCTGGTTCGGTTTCAACGCCGGCTCCAACCTCGAGGCATCAGGCGGCGCGATGCTCGCAACCGTCAACACCTTCCTCGCGACCGCAGCAGCCATCCTTTCCTGGTCGGTCGTCGAAACCTTCACCCGCGGCAAGGCCTCGATGCTCGGTGCAGCCTCGGGCATGATCGCCGGCCTCGTCGCCATTACGCCTGCCGCCGGCATCGCCGGCCCGATGGGCGCGATCGTCATGGGCCTGATCGTTTCGCCGCTGTGCTACTTCTTCGTCTCGGTGGTGAAGAACAAGTTCGGCTACGACGACACCGCTGACGTCTTCGGCGTTCACGGCGTCGGCGGCTTCTTCGGTGCGCTGGCGACCGGCATCTTCGCATCGTCATCGCTCGGCGGCATCGGCTATGCCGACGGCGTCACCATGGGCGGCCAGTTCATGACCCAGCTCACCGCCGTCGCCATCACCATCATCTGGTGCGGCGTGGTCTCGGCCATCCTCTACAAGGTGGTCGACGCGATCGTCGGGCTCCGGGTCTCGGTCGAAGCCGAACGCGAAGGTCTCGACCTCTCGTCCCACGGCGAAGCCGCCTACCACAGCTAAGCCAATCGCGGCGCCGTCAACAGGCGCCGCTCAACGTCCCGTCGCGGTCCGTCTGATACGGATCGCCTTTGGCCCGGATCGACTGATCCGGGCTTTTTTTCCCTTTCATGCGGATTGCACGCCTCGCCCACCGGTATTTTAGCGGCATACACGCATGGTTAATGTCGCATTAACCGTGCTTCGCTTAGGTTGATTCCATGGCACGCAATGTGTCTTGAAGATCGAGACGGGCAGCAGGCAACATGAGCAGAAGCAATCCGGCAACGCTTGACAGCCGTTCCAACCGGTTCGTGCTAACCACATTCGTATGGCGACAGATCGCGTCGCTGGCGGGCTTTGCGCTGTTTGGCGCACTGGCGCTGGCAATCGCGGCGCTATCGACATGGAACGTTGCCGACCCGAGCTTCTCCTACGCCACCTCCGACGAGCCGACCAACGTGCTCGGTTATGCCGGCGCGGCCTTTGCCGACATCTTCATGCAGTTTTTCGGGCTTGCAAGCGTCGTCGCCCTGCTTCCGGCCGTTGCCTGGGCGCTGGTGCTGATCGGCGGCAAGCGCTTCGACAAGATCTTCAAGCGCCTCGGCCTCTGGTTCGTCGGATCGGTGCTTGCAGGCGCGGCCTTGAGCTGCGTCCCGGCGCCGATCACCTGGCCGCTGCCCAACGGCCTCGGCGGCGTCTTCGGCGACATGATCCTGCGGTTTCCCGCGCTGTTCACCGGCGCCTTCCCGACCGGCACCTTCGCTACCGTGCTTGCCTGCATCTTCGCCGCTCCTGCCGCCTGGTGCCTGATCTACAGCGCCGGCCTGATCGGTGTCGGCGAGGAGGAGGACGAAGACGAGATCGAGGCGCCGACGCCGAGCAAGGCGCGCACCGTGCGCGACGAACTGGACGAAGACGACAGCGAAGGCCCCTTCACCCTGCTGATGGGCTCTTTCGCCCACTTGCGCTACACCGTGCAGGCACGCGTCCGCCGCATCTTCGGCATGAGCGGTACCCGCACGCCGACGAAGCGCCAGTACGATGAGCCCTACGATTTCAACAATGACGAATTCGGCACGCTGAACGAGCCGGTCCGGCCGAAGCCGATGGCCGGCGACCGCATCGAACCTTCGCTCGACCGTTCCGAGCGCCGCATCGTCACGCCACCGCCGATCATGGCTGATGACGATGACGACATGCCCTTCGACATGGACGAGCGCCGCCCCGCCGGCATTCTGTCCGATGACGAGGACGACGATCTTGACGCAGCAGCCGACTGGGCGCCGAAAGCAGCACCGCCGAAGCAGGGTCTGCCGAAGGCCGGCTCGCGTGTTGCCACCCCGCCGCCTCGCCCGAAGACCAGCCAGCGGCTCGAGCGCGAGGCGCAGCGCTCCTTCGTCGAGGACGATGACGGCGATTTCGCGCTGCCGCCAATGCATTTCCTCGCCGAGCCGAAGAACGTCACCCGCGACGCTTCGCTCTCCGCCGACGCGCTGGAGCAGAACGCCCGCATGCTCGAAGGTGTGCTTGAGGACTTCGGCGTCAAGGGTGAGATCATCCACGTCCGCCGGCCGGCTCGTTCATCCCTTTATGAACTGGAGCCGGCGCCGGGCATCAAATCCTCCCGGGTCATCGGCCTTGCCGACGACATCGCCCGCTCGATGAGCGCCATTGCTGCCCGCGTCGCCGTCGTGCCGGGCCGCAACGCCATCGGCATCGAATTGCCCAACCAGCGCCGCGAAACCGTTTATCTGCGCGAACTGATCGGCTCGCGCGACTTCGAGACCAGCAAGGCGCGCCTGGCCATGGCGCTCGGTAAGACCATCGGCGGCGAACCGGTGGTCGCCGATCTCGCCAAGATGCCGCATCTGCTCGTCGCCGGCACCACCGGCTCGGGCAAGTCAGTGGCGATCAACACCATGATCCTGTCGCTGCTCTACCGCCTGCGTCCCGACCAGTGCCGCCTGATCATGATCGACCCGAAGATGCTCGAACTCTCCGTCTATGACGGCATCCCGCACCTGCTTTCGCCCGTCGTGACCGACCCGAAGAAGGCGGTCGTCGCGCTCAAGTGGACGGTGCGCGAGATGGAAGAGCGCTACAAGAAGATGTCGAAGATCGGCGTGCGCAACATCGACGGCTTCAACACCCGCGTCGAGCAGGCGCTGGCCAAGGGCGATGCGATCACCCGCACGGTGCAGACCGGCTTCGACCGCCAGACCGGCGAGGCGATCTACGAGACCGAGGAATTCGATCTGTCGCCGATGCCCTATATCGTCGTCATCATCGACGAAATGGCCGACCTGATGATGGTCGCCGGCAAGGACATCGAAGGCGCGGTGCAGCGGCTGGCGCAGATGGCGCGCGCTGCCGGCATTCATGTGATCATGGCGACGCAGCGCCCGTCGGTCGACGTCATCACCGGTACGATCAAGGCCAACTTCCCGACCCGCATCTCCTTCCAGGTGACGTCGAAGATCGACAGCCGCACCATCCTTGGCGAACAGGGTGCCGAACAGCTGCTCGGCATGGGCGACATGCTCTACATGGCCGGTGGCGGACGCATCCAGCGCGTCCACGGTCCCTTCGTCTCCGACACCGAAGTCGAGGAAGTCGTCGCCTATCTCAAGACCCAGGGCACA
This sequence comes from Ensifer sp. 1H6, assembly GCF_001976035.1. Classification (NCBI taxonomy): domain Bacteria; kingdom Pseudomonadati; phylum Pseudomonadota; class Alphaproteobacteria; order Hyphomicrobiales; family Rhizobiaceae; genus Ensifer; species Ensifer sp. 1H6. The sequence goes on from NZ_MOAI01000012.1 coordinate 201,361, forward strand.
CCGCAATATCTCGACGCGATCACCGAAGATGACGACGAGGACAATGACGGCGGCGGCCCCGCCGGCACGTCCAATCTTGCCGATTCCGACGACCCCTACGACCAGGCGGTGGCGATCGTTCTGCGCGACGGCAAGGCCTCCACATCCTATGTGCAACGTCGCCTCGGGATAGGCTATAATAGGGCCGCTTCACTGATCGAGCGCATGGAACAGGAAGGCATCATCGGCCCGGCAAACCATGCCGGCAAACGGGAAATCCTCGTGCCGACCGAAGCGGAAATCACTGGCCGGTAAACCCGGCTTTCGTCCCGGGCGATGATCCATGCCCGGTAACGGTCATGTGAGAGCGCGGCCCGCCGAAGGCCATGAAAAACGCCTTGAAGGTGCCGCACTTGCGCTCCAGATGATTCAGGAAATGAAGGAGACTGTGATGACAGAGACGAAAACCACCCTGGGCAGCAATCCGGCGATGTCGCGCCGTGTATTCGTTTGCGGCCTCGCGGCGCTCGCGGGCATGGGTGGCGCCGGTCTTGACGTCACCAAGGCCTTTGCCCAGGCCCCGGCCTCCGCCCAGAAGATCGCCGATCATTTCTCGTCGGTGAAGACCATGTCCGGCGAATTCGTGCAGTTCGGCCCGCGCGGCGAGCAGACCGGTGGCAAGTTCTACATCCGCCGCCCCGGCCGCATCCGCTTCAACTACGAGGCGCCTTCGCCGATGCGCGTGATTTCCGACGGCAAGTCGGTGGTCATCGGCAATATGAAGCTGAAGACCTGGGATATCTACCCGCTCTCCAAGACGCCGCTGAACCTGTTGCTCAGCGAGCGGATCGACCTGACCGGCAAGATGGTGCGCGACGTCAAGGAAGAATCAGACCTCATCACCATCGTGCTCGGGGATCGCTCGATCTTCGGCGATTCGACCATCACCATGATGTTCGATCCGAAGACCTACGACCTGCGCCAGTGGACGATCACCGATGCGCAGAAGAAGGACACGTCGGTGATGATCTTCAACGTCCGGACCGGCATCGCGCTCGACGACAAGGTGTTCAAGATTCCTTACGACGAGGTTCGCAACAAACGGGGCGGCTAAGACCGCCTCAGCATAGGCATTGTGGACATCGGCCGCCCACTGCATGTGTCCTCGGATCCGATCTAAGGATAAAACATGCAGCGCGTCAAAGTGCGCAGCGACCTTTTCATGCATTCCTTGTCCCGACGCGCCAGACCTGCTTAAACCTCCCCGACATCGAAAACATATCCGTCCTGAGCCGGCTTTCCATTCGTCGAACGCCCGGACCTACCCAATCATGGGGAATGAGCAATGGCCCTTTCCGTCGCCACGTGGAATATCAACTCCGTTCGCCTGCGCATGCCGCTGATCGAACATCTGCTGAAGACCTGGCAGCCCGACATTCTCTGCCTGCAGGAAACCAAGTGCCCGAACGACCAGTTTCCGTCAAAGCCACTCAAGGCACTCGGCTACAACCATATCGAGATGCACGGCCAGAAGGGCTATCACGGCGTCGCGACGATCTCGCGTCTGCCCCTGCACGAGCTTAGCGACCGCCGCGACTATTGCGGCGTCGGCGATGCGCGCCACCTTTCGGTGGTGTTCGAGGCGGGCGGCAAGAAGATCCGCCTGCACAATTTCTACGTTCCCGCCGGCGGCGACGAACCGGACAGGTCGATCAACCCGAAGTTCGGCCACAAGCTCGATTTCGTCGATGAGATGAAGCTGCTGCACGCCGAAGCCGAGGCGGGCATCTCCTCCATCCTCGTCGGCGACCTCAACATCGCGCCGCTCGAGGACGACGTCTGGTCGCACAAGCAACTCCTGAAGATCGTCAGCCATACGCCGATCGAAACCGAGGGCCTCAACACGGTGATGAACGGCGGCGCCTGGGTCGACCTGATGCGCCAGCATGCGCCGGCGCCGACCAAGCTCTATACCTGGTGGAGCTACCGCGCGAAGGATTGGGAAGCGGCCGACCGCGGCCGACGCCTCGACCACATCTGGTCGTCGGCCGACCTCGCGCCGAAGCTGACGCAGGTGGATATCCTGCGGGAAGCGCGCGGCTGGGAGCGGCCGTCGGACCATGTGCCGGTGATCGCGCATTTCGATATTTAGAGCGGCAACGCTCTACTGCGTGTTTCCTTAAATCCTATTCGATTTAAGGATAAAAACATGCAGCAATTCAAAGTGCTACAGCGCCGCGCGTCTA